>NZ_JBJQKY010000031.1:0-61039 GCF_046486595.1 Escherichia sp. WS3063 | reverse complement strand
TTACAATAGCGTCAGGCCTCACCATTACAACGGTGGGTTGACGCCGGAAGAATCAGAGAACAGATACCGTTTTTACTGTAAAACCGTGGCCAATATTACTTGACCACTACAGATCGACACCATGAAGCTGAAAAACGTTCTTTGCCAGGTCGATACCAAGAGTTGATACTTTCATGTGGACGCTCCTAATTTTTCAGGACGTATTGCAACGATCCAGTCTGGTACTTTGATACCGTAAAATCTGGAGCGTCCATCTCATTATCCCTGTAAAACGCGCCCTCAGCCCACATCCATGTGGGCTGCCCCGCCCTTCAGGGAACGCCTCGGCGATTTTGACGCCACCAACACCGGTGCGGTTTGTAATTAAAGCGCAAGAACATCTTTAAATGAAAACGAATACTCTACTGCTCCTTATGCATAACATTTCCTTTTAATTGCAACTTTACTCGTCCTTCCGCTTTCAGTAGTGTGTCATCGCGCATTTCGACTTCATCTTTGCAAGGACTGGGTTTTCATGTTTTCTGGGCTGTTAATCATTCTGGTTCCCCTGATTGTGGGTTACCTCATTCCGCTTCGCCAAAAAGCTGCATTAAGAGTTATTAATCAGCTATTAAGCTGGATGGTTTACCTTATTCTCTTTTTTATGGGTATCAGTCTGGCGTTTCTCGATAACCTCGCCAGTAACCTGTTGGCGATTCTGCATTATTCTGCTGTCAGTATTACCGTTATTTTACTGTGTAATATTGCCGCCCTGATGTGGCTGGAGCGCGGCCTGCCATGGCGCAACCACCATCATCAAGAAAAACTCCCGTCGCGTATTGCGATGGCGCTGGAGTCGCTAAAACTGTGCGGCGTAGTAGTGATTGGTTTTGCCATTGGCCTGAGTGGACTGGCTTTCTTACAACATGCGACCGAAGCCAGTGAATACACCTTAATTCTGCTACTTTTCCTCGTCGGTATTCAGTTGCGCAATAATGGCATGACCTTAAAGCAGATTGTCCTTAATCGCCGGGGAATGATTGTCGCCGTGGTGGTAGTTGCCAGTTCATTAATTGGTGGTTTAATTAACGCCTTTATTCTTGATCTTCCCATCAATACCGCGCTGGCAATGGCCTCCGGTTTCGGCTGGTATTCTCTTTCCGGTATTTTATTGACCGAATCTTTTGGTCCGGTAATCGGGAGCGCGGCGTTTTTTAATGATCTGGCCCGTGAGCTGATTGCTATTATGTTGATCCCTGGGCTGATTCGCCGTAGCCGCTCGACTGCACTGGGCTTATGTGGTGCGACGTCGATGGATTTCACCCTGCCCGTTCTTCAACGTACTGGCGGGCTGGATATGGTCCCGGCGGCGATTGTTCACGGTTTTATTCTTAGCCTGTTAGTGCCGATCCTCATCGCCTTTTTCTCTGCATAATACCTCTCTGGCGGTAGATCCCTGCCGCCAAAATTGCGCTAAATCAATCTCCCCTAAAGTTGCATTAAAAATCTCTTTTATCCCCGCGTTAAGCGTCTTAACCTTAAACATGTATATTAAATATAACTTTAAAAGGTGTGATCATGTTTTGTGTGCAATGTGAACAAACTATCCGTACTCCGGCAGGAAACGGCTGCTCATACGCGCAGGGGATGTGTGGTAAAACGGCGGAAACCTCTGACCTTCAGGATTTACTCATCGCGACGCTGCAAGGGCTTTCGGCCTGGGCAGTGAAAGCACGTGAATACGGCATCATCAACCACGATGTAGACAGCTTTGCGCCACGTGCCTTTTTCTCAACCCTGACCAACGTTAACTTCGATTCTCCGCGTATTGTCGGCTACGCTCGTGAAGCGATTGCCCTGCGCGAGGCGCTGAAAGCACAGTGCCTGGCTGTAGATGCCAACGCCCGCGTCGATAACCCGATGGCTGACCTGCAACTGGTGAGTGACGATCTCGGCGAGCTGCAACGTCAGGCGGCGGAATTTACTCCCAATAAAGATAAAGCTGCGATTGGCGAAAACATTCTCGGCCTGCGTCTGCTGTGCCTGTATGGCCTGAAAGGTGCGGCGGCCTATATGGAACACGCACACGTTCTCGGTCAATACGACAACGATATTTATGCCCAGTACCATAAAATCATGGCGTGGCTGGGGACCTGGCCTGCCGATATGAACGCGCTTCTTGAGTGTTCAATGGAAATCGGCCAGATGAACTTCAAAGTGATGAGCATTCTGGATGCAGGCGAAACCAGTAAATACGGTCACCCGACGCCAACCCAGGTCAACGTCAAAGCGACGGCAGGTAAATGCATTCTGATTTCCGGTCACGATCTCAAAGATCTCTACAACCTGCTGGAACAGACCGAAGGCACGGGCGTTAATGTCTACACCCACGGTGAAATGCTGCCTGCGCATGGCTACCCGGAGCTGCGTAAATTCAAGCATCTGGTCGGTAACTACGGCAGCGGCTGGCAGAATCAGCAAGTGGAGTTCGCTCGTTTCCCTGGCCCCATCGTGATGACCTCGAACTGCATCATCGACCCAACCGTAGGCGCTTATGACGATCGTATCTGGACCCGCAGCATCGTTGGCTGGCCGGGTGTGCGTCATCTGGATGGCGAAGATTTCTCTGCGGTCATCGCCCAGGCGCAACAGATGGCGGGCTTCCCGTACAGCGAAATTCCGCACCTGATCACCGTGGGCTTTGGTCGCCAGACACTGCTTGGCGCAGCCGATATGCTGATTGATCTGGTGAGCCGTGAAAAACTGCGTCATATCTTCCTGCTTGGCGGCTGTGACGGCGCACGCGGCGAGCGTCACTACTTCACCGATTTCGCCACCAGCGTGCCGGATGACTGCCTGATCCTGACCCTCGCTTGCGGTAAATATCGCTTTAATAAACTTGAGTTTGGCGATATCGAAGGTCTGCCGCGTCTGGTAGATGCTGGTCAGTGTAACGATGCTTACTCAGCAATTATTCTGGCGGTAACGCTGGCAGAGAAACTGGGCTGCGGAGTCAACGATCTGCCGCTGTCGCTGGTGCTCTCCTGGTTTGAACAGAAAGCGATTGTCATTCTGCTGACGCTGCTTTCTCTGGGTGTGAAAAATATCGTCACCGGCCCGACTGCACCTGGTTTCCTGACACCAGACCTGCTGGCGGTGCTGAACGAGAAATTCGGCCTGCGTTCTATCACCACTGTTGAAGAAGACATGAAGCAACTGTTGAGCGCGTAAGGAGTTTGTCGATGACGATGCCAACGAATCAATGCCCGTGGCGGATGCAGGTTCATCACATTACGCAAGAAACGCCGGATGTGTGGACGATTTCCCTGATTTGCCACGATTACTACCCATATCGCGCCGGGCAATATGCACTGGTCAGCGTGCGTAACTCAGCGGAAACGCTGCGTGCTTACACCATTTCCTCCACGCCAGGCGTGAGTGAATACATTACCCTGACTGTGCGGCGGATTGATGACGGTGTCGGCTCCCAGTGGCTGACGCGCGATGTAAAACGCGGTGATTATCTCTGGCTTTCGGACGCGATGGGGGAATTTACCTGCGACGATAAAGCAGAAGATAAATTCCTGTTGCTGGCGGCAGGCTGCGGCGTTACGCCGATTATGTCGATGCGTCGCTGGCTGGCGAAGAACCGTCCACAGGCCGATGTGCAGGTGATCTACAACGTGCGTACGCCGCAGGATGTGATTTTCGCCGATGAGTGGCGTAACTATCCGGTAACGCTGGTGGCGGAAAATAACGTTACCGAAGGCTTTATCGCTGGTCGTCTCACTCGCGAACTGCTGGCAGGTGTCCCTGATTTAGCCTCACGTACCGTGATGACCTGTGGCCCTGCTCCATATATGGATTGGGTAGAGCAGGAAGTGAAAGCGCTCGGCGTGACGCGTTTCTTTAAAGAGAAATTCTTCACCCCAGTAGCGGAAGCGGCGACCAGCGGTCTGAAATTCACCAAACTGCAACCGGCACGAGAATTTTACGCCCCGGTTGGCACCACGCTACTGGAGGCGCTGGAAAGCAATAACGTTCCGGTTGTCGCCGCCTGCCGTGCAGGTGTTTGCGGCTGCTGTAAGACAAAAGTGGTTTCCGGTGAATATACGGTGAGCAGCACAATGACGCTGACCGACGCCGAAATCGCTGAAGGTTACGTGCTGGCCTGCTCCTGCCATCCGCAGGGAGATTTGGTTCTCGCATAATCGCCTGATGCCCGATGATATTCCTTTCATCGGGCTATTTAACCGTTAGTGCCTCCTTTTTCTCCCATCCCTTCCCCCTCCGTCAGATGAACTAAACTTGTTACCGTTATCACATTCAGGAGATGGAGAACCATGAAACAAACGGTTGCAGCTTATATCGCCAAAACACTCGAATCGGCAGGCGTGAAACGCATCTGGGGAGTCACGGGCGACTCTCTGAACGGTCTTAGTGACAGTCTTAATCGCATGGGCACCATCGAGTGGATGTCCACCCGCCATGAAGAAGTAGCGGCGTTTGCCGCTGGCGCTGAAGCACAACTTTCAGGAGAACTGGCGGTCTGTGCCGGATCGTGCGGCCCCGGCAACCTGCACTTAATCAACGGCCTGTTCGATTGCCACCGCAATCACGTTCCGGTACTGGCGATTGCCGCTCATATTCCCTCCAGCGAAATTGGCAGCGGCTATTTCCAGGAAACCCACCCACAAGAGCTATTCCGCGAATGTAGTCACTATTGCGAGCTGGTTTCCAGCCCGGAGCAAATCCCACAAGTGCTGGCGATTGCCATGCGCAAAGCAGTGCTAAACCGTGGCGTTTCCGTTGTCGTGTTACCGGGCGACGTGGCGTTAAAACCTGCACCAGAAGGGGCAACTACCCACTGGTATCATGCGCCACAGCCAGTCGTGACGCCGGAAGAAGAAGAGTTACGCAAACTGGCGCAACTGCTGCGTTACTCCAGCAATATCGCCCTGATGTGCGGCAGTGGCTGCGCGGGGGCGCATAAAGAGTTAGTTGAGTTTGCCGGGAAAATTAAAGCGCCTATTGTTCATGCCCTGCGCGGTAAAGAGCATGTCGAATACGATAACCCGTATGATGTCGGAATGACGGGATTAATCGGCTTCTCGTCAGGTTTCCATACCATGATGAATGCCGATACGTTAGTGCTGCTCGGCACGCAATTTCCCTACCGCGCGTTCTACCCGACCGATGCCAAAATTATTCAGATTGATATCAACCCAGCCAGCATCGGCGCGCATAGCAAGGTAGATATGGCGCTGGTCGGCGATATCAAATCAACCCTGCGGGCATTGCTGCCACTGGTGGAAGAAAAAACCGATCGCAAGTTTCTGGATAAAGCGCTGGAAGATTACCGCGACGCCCGCAAAGGGCTGGATGATTTAGCTAAACCGAGCGAGAAAGCCATTCACCCGCAATATCTGGCGCAGCAAATTAGTCATTTTGCCGCCGATGACGCCATCTTTACCTGTGACGTTGGTACGCCAACGGTGTGGGCGGCACGTTATCTGAAAATGAACGGCAAGCGTCGTCTGTTAGGTTCGTTTAACCACGGTTCGATGGCTAACGCCATGCCGCAGGCGCTGGGTGCGCAGGCAACCGAGCCGGAACGTCAGGTGGTCGCCATGTGCGGCGATGGCGGTTTCAGTATGTTGATGGGCGATTTCCTCTCAGTAATGCAGATGAAATTGCCAGTGAAAATTATCGTCTTTAATAACAGCGTGCTGGGCTTTGTGGCGATGGAGATGAAAGCCGGAGGCTACCTGACAGACGGTACTGAGCTGCACGACACCAACTTTGCCCGCATTGCCGAAGCGTGCGGAATTACGGGTATTCGCGTGGAAAAAGCCTCTGAAGTCGATGAAGCCCTGCAACGCGCCTTTTCCATCGACGGTCCGGTGTTGGTGGATGTGGTAGTAGCCAAAGAAGAGTTAGCCATTCCACCGCAGATCAAACTTGAACAGGCCAAAGGATTTAGCTTGTATATGTTGCGCGCAATCATCAGCGGACGCGGTGATGAAGTGATCGAACTGGCGAAAACGAACTGGCTAAGGTAAAAAGGGTGGCATTTCCCGTCATAATAAGGACATGCCATGATTGATTTACGCAGTGATACCGTTACCCGACCGAGCCGCGCCATGCTCGAAGCGATGATGGCCGCCCCGGTTGGGGACGACGTTTACGGAGACGACCCTACCGTTAATGCTCTGCAGGACTATGCAGCAGAGCTTTCCGGTAAAGAAGCCGCCATTTTTCTGCCGACCGGCACCCAGGCTAACCTGGTCGCTCTGCTCAGTCACTGCGAACGCGGCGAAGAGTATATTGTCGGTCAGGCCGCACACAACTATCTGTTTGAAGCCGGTGGCGCAGCGGTGCTGGGCAGTATTCAACCGCAACCCATCGACGCGGCTGCCGACGGCACGCTACCGCTGGATAAAGTGGCGATGAAAATCAAACCCGACGATATCCATTTCGCCCGCACCAAATTACTCAGTCTGGAAAACACTCACAACGGCAAAGTGCTGCCGCGTGAATACCTCAAAGAAGCATGGGAATTTACCCGCGAGCGCAATCTGGCGCTGCATGTGGACGGTGCGCGCATCTTTAATGCTGTGGTGGCTTACGGCTGCGAACTGAAAGAGATCACACAATATTGTGATTCGTTCACCATTTGCCTGTCGAAAGGTCTTGGGACGCCAGTCGGTTCATTACTCGTCGGTAATCGTGATTACATTAAACGTGCCATTCGCTGGCGGAAAATGACAGGTGGCGGGATGCGCCAGTCCGGCATTCTGGCTGCCGCCGGAATATATGCCCTGAAAAATAACGTTGCGCGCTTGCAGGAAGACCACGACAACGCTGCCTGGATGGCGGAGCAGCTGCGTGAAGCAGGCGCGGATGTGATGCGTCAGGACACCAATATGCTGTTTGTTCGCGTCGGGGAAGAAAATGCTGCCGCGTTAGGCGAATACATGAAAGCGAGAAACGTGCTGATTAACGCCTCGCCGATTGTCCGCCTGGTGACGCATCTTGACGTCTCGCGCGCTCAGCTGGCGGAAGTCGCCGCCCACTGGCGCGCATTCCTGGCGCGTTAAGGAGGGAGACGTGCCGCAACGCATTTTAGTTCTCGGTGCCAGTGGCTACATTGGTCAGCATCTGGTGCGAACACTCAGCCAGCAGGGGCATCAGATCCTGGCGGCGGCACGTCATGTCGACAGGCTTGCAAAGCTGCAACTGGCAAATGTCAGTTGCCATAAAGTCGATCTCAGCTGGCCGGATAACCTTCCGGCCCTGTTGCAGGATATCGATACGGTCTATTTTCTGGTGCACAGCATGGGCGAAGGCGGCGATTTTATCGCTCAGGAGCGCCAGGTGGCTCTCAACGTCCGCGATGCGCTACGTGAAGTCCCAGTTAAGCAATTAATCTTTCTCAGTTCGTTGCAGGCCCCGCCACATGAGCAGTCGGACCATCTGCGCGCCCGTCAGGCTACGGCGGATATTCTTCGTGAAGCGGGTGTCCCGGTGACCGAATTGCGTGCCGGAATAATCGTTGGTGCAGGTTCAGCGGCGTTCGAAGTCATGCGCGATATGGTCTACAACCTGCCAGTGTTAACGCCGCCACGCTGGGTTCGTTCACGCACCACGCCCATCGCGCTGGAAAACTTGCTGCACTATCTGGTGGCGCTGTTAGATCATCCGGCCAGCGAACATCGCATCTTCGAAGCCGCCGGACCAGAAGTGCTCAGTTATCAGCAACAGTTTGAACATTTTATGGCGGTGAGCGGTAAGCGCCGCTGGTTGATCCCCATCCCCTTTCCGACCCGCTGGATTTCGGTGTGGTTTCTCAATGTGATTACTTCCGTACCGCCCACCACCGCCAAAGCGTTGATTCAGGGGCTGAAACACGATCTGCTGGCAGATGACACCGCGTTACGTGCACTCATCCCACAACGGCTGATTGCTTTCGATGACGCGGTACGTCGCACCCTGAAAGAGGAAGAAAAGCTGGTCAACTCCAGCGACTGGGGATACGACGCTCAGGCCTTTGCCCGCTGGCGACCGGAGTACGGTTATTTCGCCAAACAGGCGGGGTTTACCGTTAAAACGTCCGCCAGCCTTGCGGCTTTATGGCAGGTGGTGAATCAAATCGGCGGTAGAGAGCGTTATTTCTTTGGTAATATTTTGTGGCAGACCCGGGCGCTGATGGACCGCGCGATCGGTCATAAGCTGGCAAAAGGCCGCCCGGAGCGTGAATATTTGCAGACCGGAGATGCGGTGGATAGCTGGAAAGTGATTGTCGTTGAACCGCAAAAAAAACTTACGCTGTTATTTGGCATGAAAGCGCCGGGGCTGGGACGACTGTGTTTTACCCTGGAAGATAAAGGTGACTATCGTACTATCGATGTTCGCGCATTCTGGCATCCGCACGGTATGCCAGGGTTGTTTTACTGGTTATTGATGATCCCCGCGCATCTGTTTATTTTTCGCGGAATGGCAAAACGAATCGCCAGACTGGCAGAACAAAGCACAGATTAATCGACAAAACCTGCGTTATTCTTTCATGTTTCCCATTGCATCATGGAGGAAATCACGGAAGAATGCGCACGTTATTTTCTCAACAACAGTGGATTGATATGAAGGTACTGGTTACCGGCGCCACCAGCGGCTTAGGTCGAAACGCGGTAGAGTTTTTATGCCAGAAAGGCATCAGCGTGCGAGCGACCGGTCGCAACGAGGCAATGGGTAAATTGCTGGAAAAAATGGGCGCAGAGTTTGTTCCGGCGGATCTGACCGAGCTGGTCTCATCACAAGCTAAAGTGATGCTCGCGGGCATTGATACGCTGTGGCACTGCTCCAGCTTTACCTCGCCCTGGGGGACACAACAGGCTTTCGATCTGGCTAACGTTCGCGCCACTCGCCGCCTGGGTGAATGGGCTGTCGCCTGGGGTGTGCGTAACTTTATTCATATCTCTTCCCCCTCCCTGTACTTCGATTATCACCACCATCGCGATATTAAAGAAGATTTTCGCCCTCACCGCTTCGCTAACGAGTTTGCCCGTAGCAAAGCAGCCAGCGAAGAAGTGATCAATATGCTTTCGCAGGCAAATCCACAAACGCGCTTTACTATTCTGCGCCCACAAAGTCTGTTCGGACCGCACGATAAAGTCTTTATCCCCCGTCTGGCGCATATGATGCACCACTACGGCAGCATTCTGTTACCGCACGGCGGCAGTGCGCTGGTCGATATGACCTACTATGAAAATGCCGTGCACGCCATGTGGCTGGCAAGCCAGGAAGCCTGCGATAAGCTACCTTCCGGGCGTGTGTACAACATCACCAACGGCGAGCATCGCACACTGCGCAGCATCGTGCAGAAGCTGATCGACGAGTTGAATATTGACTGTCGTATTCGTTCGGTTCCTTACCCGATGCTGGATATGATCGCCCGCAGCATGGAGCGTTTAGGCCGCAAGTCAGCAAAAGAGCCGCCGCTGACCCACTACGGCGTCTCCAAGTTGAATTTTGACTTTACGCTGGATATTACGCGTGCGCAGGAAGAGTTAGGTTATCAGCCAGTCATCACCCTGGATGAAGGTATCGAGAAAACTGCCGCCTGGCTACGCGACCACGGAAAACTGCCGCGCTAATCCTGCCCGTATTTCTCCAGCAACGCTTCGGCAATTGCCTGTGTTTCTGCATCCGCTTCGCCGTTGTATAACGTCGGGCGGAAATGCATCTGGAACGCCATAATCACGCGCCGCTGCTCGCGCGGTGTCATATCAGGTTTAACGTCATAACCGTAGCGCGCCAAAAGCTCCAGCAATGATGCGGTATCTACCGGTGTGTGCGGCGCGCGCCCGGCAAGGTAAAAGTTCACCCGCTGCGCATCCGGCCAGGCACCAATCCCCTGCTGCGCCAGTTGCTGCCAGGGAAATAATGGCCCCGGATCGTCTTTGCGCTGCGGGGCGATATCCGCATGTGCCACTACGTTTTCCGGCTTGATGTGATAACGGGCAATAATATCTTTCGCCAGTGGAATAAGCGCCTGAATCTGTGCCGGTTCAAACGGGGCAAAATATTTCACTCCGGCTGATTTCTGCCAGCCACGGTTTTCCAGCTCAATGCCAATAGAGGTGTCGTTAAGGCGCGTTGCCCCGCGCCAGGCGCTAATCCCCGCATGCCAGGCCAGTTCCTGTTCCGGCACCAGTTGCCAGATGCGCGGTTTACCGTTGTATCGCGGTGGCACCGCAGGGACCAGATAATGCGAGCTGACCTGCTTGTCGGTCAGTGTCGCCAGCGAGCTATCAAAATCATCTGCGGTGTAGTGGATAACCAGCACTTTAATGCGCGGATACGCCGCCTGCGCCTGGCGTCGGGTATCAAGCTGATATCCCTCTTTCTCGACAATGCCCTTTTCGCCGGCACACCCTGCCAGTAACAGAGCGGCGGCGACCAGCCAGAAGACTCTTCTCATCGACGCGTTTTCACCGCCGTACCGCTGACGCTAACCATCAGCATACTGCCGTTTTGCCCGACCGTTTCATAGTCGATATCAATACCGACTACGGCATCGGCCCCCAGCGCCCGGGCCTGATCGCCGAGCTCCTCAAAGGCGATCTCCCGCGCTTTACGCAATTCTTTTTCATAAGCCCCGGAGCGTCCGCCAACGATATCGCGGATACCGGCAAAGAAATCACGGAAAATATTGGCACCTAAAATCGCTTCGCCGGTCACCACACCGCAATATTCGACGATGGTCTGGCCTTCCAGAGTTGGGGTTGTAGAAAATTGCATGATCGATCTCCTTGTTTGTTAAGCCTTCGATCTCTAAAGCATTATCGGACTGATATGCCATGTTGGGAAGAAGGTTTTGATCAGTTTAGGAAATCATCTCATTGTGTCAAAAGCAGGTACATAAGCCTGTACAATTATCTGTTTCGTAACCGGATATTGGTTTTATTATGGAGCACCGCTTACCTGTCGTATTATGTAGTACCAGCAACATTAATGAGTGGGAAGAGTCAACTTATATTGTAAATGATTCCTAAAGTCTTCCCCATCTTGCGCCTGAGGTATATACCTCTGGATTGCTTTTTGGTCAGCCGCCGCAAAACAAGAAAGTAATAAGATCTCAATGCTTTTGTCATTAATATAAGCGAAGATCATTCTTGCAAATTCGTATATAAACGCCCGATCCTGAGCGCTTAATAGTTTAATACAATATTTATTTTTAAGAGAATAAAGTATTTCAAGGAAAGCATCCGCAGCAACCTTCACGTTATTACCGGCGATCATATTATATATATCTCTTGCACAGATAGAGTACAGAGATAGTAAACAGCCATACAAATAATCATTTATTAATTCTTTTGTCCATTTTACTGGCAACCATGGTTTTATCTTGACACCATGCATACTACAGTCATGAAAAAGACATTTACTGAAATTAACTCTTATCATATCAACATTGAAAAAATGGCAGTTAATAAATTTTAAAGAATGAGTATTCACATTGTTAATTTTAACAGTTCTAAACGAAACGTTTTTGAATACATTGTTTACTATATTGCTATTTGTTATTTTAACATCACCTAAACTGCCGTTTTCAAAACAACATTTTTTCAATATGCTTTCATTCACAATAGTGTGTGATAAATAGAGATTACTTATGTTTTGCTTTATTAATGCCACGTCATTAAAATGACTATATTTAATAAAGCAACCATCATTGAGTAGTGTTTTAAGATTGACTAAATTAGTTGCATCTTCACGTACCATCGTGGCAACTGGAACAGGCAACGACATGAAAACTTCTTCATTCACCATCAAGTGGATCATGCATTGCGTTCCCTTTGTCATATCCACACTTACGCTACAAATATCGTTGTAATGCGAAGAGTGCATTTCAGGAAACAAATTAAACACGGTATCTTGAAAGGCACTAAATCGTGTTAATAAATCCTGATAATGAACAGGTTTTGTTTCAAAATTATCATCAGCAAATCCAAGCACTATTGCATGCTCGATATTTAACGCAGTTTCAAATGATTCTTCTTCTGTAAAATCATTATTTAAAACCTCACCTGACGTATTTTCACTGTCATAAAAAGTACTCATCAATGCGATATTGTTTGTTACAGCGTCTTTTGCGATATTCTCACTAATTGCATATCGCCTGCTATAATCATAAAAATGAATAAACGCATCCTTTATAAAGGATATATATTGCTCTTTGTTAAAGTCAATACGACTGTATAATTTTTCAAAAATCACATTCGCAATCTTACTACCCATAGTATGCCTGTATAATAATGGATGCGATTCAATCGTAAAATACTTATCTAATTGATGTTGTAATTTATTCTCATAGTCCAGTGGGAAAAGAAACTTTTGTCTTTCAAGTTTCCCATTCGATACATTACGTATTCCAATGGTAATTCTTTCATTACCCACTTTTATTTCAACTTCGTTATCTTCTGATTTGCCAAGATATTTTTTAACATCAGTCTCGAAAGCATTACTAAAAAATACATTAAATTGATAATTCGCTGATGGAATATTTTCCACTAGCAACTCATCATTTTTTATGAGATCACTATCAGCATTTATTGCTAATATCAGATGCAAGTAGATGGTGTCCCATGTAGACAACTCACCCTTACGACTGGAATTTAATATCGCGAAAAACTCCCTCAGTGAATCGAGGAAATTATCACTTTGATTCAGTTGTGTGCCTGGAAATGATGATGCTTGATCAGATATATTGTTTATCATATTAAAAATCACCCAAGGGAAAAGATATTCCACTGAACTCCTCGTGCTTTATTATTATAAAAGCACAACGCATTTATACTCATATTAATTAACGAAACACTGATACAGTTTGATTTATTCTTCGCTCAAACTCATTAGCTTAAATTCTTTACCCACAACTGTAGCATATATAATATTATCAAAAGTCAAAGCTGGGACTATCAAATTTCGCTCATTTTCAAAAATACAATGTAATTTTAGCAATCATCTTAATTGCAGGATCTCTTATTGCATGTGAAAAATTCTGTAATGATTAGACAATAACCGCGTTCATTTATCACGCGTTATAAATGTGAAACTGGCTTCTTGCAGATGCTCTTAACCTCTACAGGAGGATTTATCCCGCCATTTCAGAACTATCATATTTACCTTAAATGATCATTTCAGCCATATAACACGCTCAACCTCACAAATGGTTTACACTGTCTATTGTTTGGGTAATTTAAGTAAGTCAGCTACGAGCAACCTTGAGTGGGTAGCCAGCAATGGACTCAAACCCAATCAGGTGTTCAGATTGTTTCAGAATTGTATTAAAAACAATGTATTAAATAATCTGATAACGTTTGGTCGTAGTGTGACGCAGACAGCAAGCTAATAAGGAAATGATTATGCGCTACCGTTCACTATCTCTACTTATTCCATGTGCACTGCTGCTGAGTGCCTGTACCACCGTCACGCCAGCTTATAAAGATAACGGCCCCCGCACCGGTTCCTGTGTCCAGGGTGGCCCTGACAGCGTGGCTCAACAATTCTATGACTACCGCATTCAACATCGCAGCAATGACATTACCGCCCTGCGCCCCTATTTGAGTGACAAACTGGCAACCCTACTTAGCGATGCCAGCCGCGATAACAGTCATCGTGAATTGTTAAGTAGCGATCCGTTCTCCAGTCGAACCACCTTGCCAGACAGCGCCCACGTTGCCAGTGCATCGACTATCCCTAATCGTGATGCCCGTAACATTCCATTGCGCGTGGATCTCAAACAGGGTGACCAGGGCTGGCAGGATGAAGTGTTAATGATTCAGGAAGGCCAGTGTTGGGTCATCGACGATGTGCGCTACTTAGGCGGTAGCGTTCATGCCACAGCGGGTACGCTCCGTCAGTCCATCGAGAATCGCTAACGCCTTGATCAACCAATAAACCCCGTAAATTGTCCGGCATTTCGTGAGGAATGCCGACATTTATGCTCGCCGACCACCGCCCCCGTTATTTTGTGCTATGTTTATTGAATAATGCGCTTTGCTTTTAACTTTTAAAGCAGAAATATTGCATAATTATTCTGTCAAAGGTACTATCTTCGACCTCAATAGCTATCAGACTGCCAGTATACGAGTGTCAATGAGTATTCAATTAAACGGCATTAATTGCTTCTACGGCGCGCATCAGGCGCTGTTCGATATCACGCTGGATTGCCCACAGGGCGAAACGCTGGTGTTACTTGGCCCCAGCGGCGCGGGTAAAAGCTCGCTGCTGCGTGTACTCAATCTGCTTGAGATGCCGCGCTCCGGTACGCTCAACATTGCAGGCAACCATTTCGATTTCACCAAAACACCCTCTGACAAAGCGATTCGCGATTTGCGTCGTAACGTTGGCATGGTGTTTCAGCAATACAACCTGTGGCCGCATCTGACCGTGCAGCAAAACCTGATTGAAGCGCCCTGCCGTGTACTGGGGTTGAGCAAAGATCAGGCGCTGGCCCGTGCAGAAAAACTGCTGGAACGTCTGCGTCTCAAACCTTATAGCGATCGTTACCCGCTGCATCTTTCTGGTGGTCAGCAGCAGCGTGTTGCTATTGCCCGTGCGTTGATGATGGAACCGCAGGTACTGCTGTTCGATGAACCGACCGCCGCACTGGACCCGGAAATTACGGCACAAATCGTCAGCATCATTCGTGAGCTGGCAGAAACGAATATTACCCAGGTGATCGTCACCCACGAAGTTGAAGTGGCGCGTAAAACCGCCAGCCGAGTGGTGTATATGGAAAACGGTCATATCGTAGAACAAGGCGACGCGAGCTGCTTTACCGAGCCGCAAACCGAAGCATTTAAAAACTATCTCTCTCACTAATATTCGGGATAACAACAATGAAAAAAGTTCTGATTGCCGCGTTAATTGCAGGTTTTAGTCTTTCCGCCACAGCTGCCGAAACTATTCGTTTTGCTACCGAAGCCTCCTATCCTCCGTTTGAATCGATTGATGCAAACAACCAGATCGTTGGTTTTGACGTCGACCTGGCACAAGCGCTGTGTAAAGAGATTGATGCAACCTGCACTTTCTCCAACCAGGCATTTGACAGCCTGATCCCAAGCCTGAAATTCCGTCGCGTGGAAGCGGTGATGGCCGGGATGGATATCACCCCAGAACGTGAAAAGCAGGTGCTGTTTACCACCCCTTACTATGACAACTCTGCCCTGTTTGTGGGTCAGCAGGGTAAATACACCAGTGTTGATCAGCTGAAAGGCAAAAAAGTCGGCGTTCAGAACGGGACGACACACCAGAAGTTCATTATGGATAAGCACCCGGAAATCACCACCGTTCCGTATGACAGCTACCAGAACGCAAAACTGGATCTGCAAAACGGTCGTATCGACAGCGTATTCGGTGACACCGCAGTGGTCACCGAGTGGCTGAAAGACAACCCGAAACTGGCGGCAGTGGGCGACAAAGTGACCGATAAAGATTACTTCGGTACTGGTCTCGGCATCGCGGTACGTCAGGGCAACACTGAACTGCAGCAGAAACTCAACACTGCGCTGGAAAAAGTGAAGAAAGATGGCACTTACGAAACCATCTACAACAAATGGTTCCAGAAGTAATTCCTGATGAATGAATTTTTTCCTTTAGCAAGCGCCGCCGGGATGACCGTCGGCCTTGCCGTTTGTGCATTGATTGTCGGGCTGGCGCTGGCGATGTTCTTTGCGGTATGGGAGTCTGCAAAATGGCGTCCCGTCGCGTGGGCAGGTTCAGCGTTGGTGACGGTTCTGCGCGGCCTGCCAGAAATTCTGGTGGTGCTGTTTATCTATTTTGGCTCCTCGCAGCTGCTGCTGACGCTTTCGGATGGCTTCACTATCAATCTTGGGTTCGTGCAGATCCCGGTGCAGATGGACATTGAGAACTTCGACGTTAGCCCGTTCCTTTGTGGTGTCATCGCTCTGTCGCTGCTGTATGCCGCCTATGCCTCGCAAACGCTGCGCGGCGCGTTGAAAGCGGTGCCGGTGGGCCAGTGGGAATCCGGACAGGCGCTGGGGCTGTCGAAATCGGCTATCTTTTTCCGTCTGGTGATGCCGCAGATGTGGCGTCATGCGCTGCCTGGTCTCGGTAACCAGTGGCTGGTGCTGCTGAAAGATACCGCGCTGGTCAGTTTGATAAGCGTGAATGATTTAATGCTACAAACCAAAAGCATCGCTACCCGTACCCAGGAACCGTTTACCTGGTACATTGTGGCGGCGGCGATTTACCTGGTGATCACCCTGCTCAGTCAGTACATTCTCAAACGCATTGACCTGCGCGCGACACGTTTTGAGCGGAGGCCCAGCTAATGTTTGAGTATTTACCCGAACTGATGAAAGGGCTGCACACCAGCCTGACGCTAACCGTTGCCTCGCTGATTGTGGCACTGATTCTGGCATTGATTTTTACCATCATCCTGACGCTGAAAACGCCGGTGCTGGTGTGGCTGGTGCGGGGCTATATCACGCTGTTTACCGGTACGCCGCTGCTGGTGCAGATCTTCCTGATTTATTACGGACCGGGCCAGTTCCCGACGTTGCAGGAGTATCCGGCACTGTGGCATTTGTTGTCAGAACCGTGGTTATGTGCGCTGATTGCGTTGTCGCTGAACAGTGCGGCGTACACCACGCAGCTGTTTTACGGTGCCATTCGCGCGATCCCGGAAGGTCAATGGCAGTCCTGTAGCGCCCTGGGAATGAGCAAAAAAGATACGCTGGCGATCCTGCTGCCGTACGCGTTTAAACGCTCGCTCTCTTCTTATTCCAACGAAGTGGTGCTGGTGTTCAAAAGTACCTCTCTGGCTTACACCATTACGCTGATGGAAGTGATGGGATACAGCCAGTTGTTGTACGGACGCACCTACGATGTCATGGTGTTCGGTGCGGCAGGGATTATTTACCTGGTCGTCAACGGCCTGCTGACGCTGATGATGCGTCTGATCGAGCGTAAAGCGCTGGCATTCGAACGGCGGAATTAATGCAGCTGCATGCTGATGCCGGATGCGGCGTGGACGCCTTATCCGGCCTACATAGTGCATAAATTCTTATAATGAAGACGGACAACTCACTAAGTTGTCCGTCTTTTTTTATTTCATTTAAATTATTTAATCATATTTATTGCATATAAATTCACTTGATGGCATTGTTATCCCATGCCGCAGACACGGCCAAAAATCATAAGATTGACAGACGGGAGTTCCATCATGAAAAAGTTAGTTCTTGCCGCTTTACTTGCTTCCTTTACTTTCGGTGCTTCTGCCGCAGAGAAAATCAACTTTGGCGTTTCAGCCACCTATCCACCCTTTGAATCTATAGGTGCTAATAATGAGATTGTCGGCTTTGATATCGATCTGGCAAAAGCCTTGTGCAAACAAATGCAGGCAGAATGTACTTTTACTAATCACGCGTTCGACAGCCTGATCCCGTCACTGAAATTCAGAAAATATGACGCCGTAATCTCCGGAATGGATATCACGCCGGAGCGTAGCAAACAGGTATCGTTTACCACGCCCTACTACGAAAACTCAGCCGTCGTGATTGCCAAAAAAGATACCTACAAAACGTTTGCCGATCTGAAAGGCAAACGTATTGGGATGGAAAACGGCACCACGCACCAGAAATATATTCAGGATCAGCACCCGGAAGTGAAAACTGTCTCCTATGACAGTTATCAGAATGCCTTTATCGATCTGAAAAATGGCCGTATTGATGGGGTATTTGGTGACACAGCGGTGGTTAATGAATGGCTGAAAACCAATCCGCAACTGGGCGTTGCTACTGAAAAAGTGACCGATCCGCAATACTTCGGCACCGGCCTGGGTATCGCTGTACGTCCGGATAACAAAGCTCTGCTGGAAAAACTGAATAACGCGCTGGCAGCAATTAAAGCTGACGGTACATATCAGAAAATCAATGACCAGTGGTTCCCACAGTAAGATTCAGAAAGCCGCACCTGCGGCTTTTTTATTGCTTAACCAGCAGTGTCAGCACTTCGTAATGCGCAGTGTGCGGGAACATATCAAATAGCTGTACCCGTTCAATACGGTAACCTGGCAGTTCGCGGATATCTTTCGCCATGGTTTGGGCGTTACAGCTGGAGTAGATGATAAAACGCGGTGCCATCGTTGAGAGATAATCACACAGCGGTATACCAATGCCGCGGCGCGGCGGGTTAACCAGCACCAGCTCCGGCACTTCCCCCTGGGCGGTGGCAAACTGCGTGGAGTCCAGCGCCTGAAATTGCAAACGCGTTAAGCCCAGTTCAGCGGCTGACTGCTTCGCACAGGCAATGGCCTCTGGTGCAATTTCGATCCCGGTTAACTGAATGTCAGGCGTCGCGCAGTGTAAACCAAAGCCCCCCACACCGCAGAACAGATCCCACATATGTTTAACCGGCAGCTGTCGTACCCAGTCGCGCGCAGTGGCGTACAGCTGGCTGGCGACCGCCGGATTAGTCTGGAAGAAACTTTGCGGACGGATCCACAGCGGTACGTCATTAAAACGCTCTGCCAGTGCCTGTTGTTCGGTCAGGTAGATCTCCGTCTCCCCTTCCATAATCGCCATATGTACCGGCTGAATATTGACGGTAATAACTTTCAGCTGCGGTAGTTGTTCCTGTAACCACGGCAGCGCCTTACGCAGTTGCGCCAGCTTGGTATCAGAACGCAGTACAAAGCGCAGCATCATGCCGCCATCGCTCTGGCTTTCGGTCAGCAGAATGTATTTCAGTTCGCCACGTTTGCGCGCCACGTTGTAAGGCGTAAGCCCGGCGCGAGCAATAAATGGTTTCAGTGCCGCAAAAACGGGCGCAAATGAGGCAGGATAAAGCGGGCAGTCACAAAGGTCTTCCGGTGTACCATCTCGATGCAGCATACCGAGCAGTGGTTTTTCAACGCTACCACTCACCACCATTTTGGCTTTATTACGAAACCCTTGTTCCGGGCCTGACACCGGCGCACACCATTCCTCAACCGGAAAATCGGCGAGCAGATTTTTAAGATCGCCGGTTTTAGCGGAGAGTTGCTCTGGAATCGGCTGCGTTATCCACTGACAGGAACGACAGCGACCCGCGTCGTAAAGTGCGCACTGCATACATTGACCTTCACATCATCAGGGGCGACGATTATACACATTATTGCAACTGGAAGAACCGCCGACTGGTCGAGGGAACGAACAGCAGCATCAGGATGAGCATATCCGGCAGCTTCTGCAGCATCAGGCTATGGAAGATTTCACGTTTTGATTCACCGGGAATGCTGAACAGCTCCGGATAACCATACCCCAGCGAAGCCGCCCACAAGTAACTTGCGGCCGTGATTTGAGTCAACAGATACAGCCAGCGCGCCCAGCGACGCCCTTTCACCAGTGAAAACGCACACCAGATCTCAATAAAAACCAGCACCAGACTGCTTAAAAAGACCAGCGTTAAACTCCAGGTTTGTACGCTGCGATGAATAAACTCGCCAATACCGCGCACGCCCAGCGTATTGAAAATCATCAGCACGTCGAGGCCACGGATCATAATAATGGCGAGCGCCGCTACCTGCACCAGCGCAGGCACATTCAGGCGAGCATGAGATGAAGATGTTTTCTTAAAAAATCCCAACGTTTCGTCTTCCATGAAAACAATGCCGCGACATGCGCGGCATTATGTAGCCAGGTTGGCAAATTTTAGTGTCTTCAGCCACGTCTTGCACGCTGGATATCGCGTATCCGCTGTTTTTCTGCGCGCGCCATCAGATACCAGGCGATAAATCCGACAATTCCGACCGCGCCGAGGATTAATGTTGCCAGGGCGTTGATTTCCGGATTCACCCCCATCCGCACGCTGGAAAAGACCAGCATCGGTAACGTGGTGGCTCCCGGCCCTGAAACAAAGCTGGCGATCACCAGATCATCAAGCGACAAAGTAAAAGCCAGTAACCAGCCAGAAATGATCGCGGGCATGATCATCGGTAGCGTAATGACGAAAAACACTTTCAGCGGCGTCGCACCAAGATCCATCGCGGCTTCTTCAATGGAACGGTCCAGCTCCCGCAATCTTGAAGAAATAACGACCGCCACATAAGCCATACAAAAAGTGACATGCGCCAGCCAGATGGTGAGCATACCGCGGTCCGCAGGCCAGCCAATGGCATGAGCAAGCGCGACGAATAATAACAACAGCGACAAGCCCGTGATGACATCTGGCATTACCAGCGGCGCGGTGATCATAAAGGCAAAGCCATTTGATCCGCGAAACCTGCCAAAGCGCACCAGCACCACCGCCGCAATCGTCCCGAGGATCGCCGCCGCCGTCGCCGCACAGGCCGCAATTGTCAGGCTTAAACCAACCGCACTCATCATCGCGTCATCGCGCAATAATTCGCCATACCAGCGCGTTGACCAGCCGGCCCACACCGTCACCAGCTTCGAGCTGTTGAATGAATAGATCACCAGCATCAGCATTGGCGCGTAGAGAAAGGTGAAGCCCAGCAGCAAAATCACAATCCGCCAGGGCGAACGAACTACCGGTAAATTATTCATCCGTGTTCTCCCACGCTTTTTTGCTGATGCTTGTGGAACCACATTATCGGCACAATTAGCAGCAGCAACATGATGATCGCTACCGCTGAGGCCACCGGCCAGTCGCGGTTGTTAAAGAACTCCTGCCACAGCACGCGCCCGATCATGATGCTGTCCGGGCCACCGAGCAGTTCAGGGATCACAAACTCGCCCACAGCCGGGATAAACACCAGCATCGATCCGGCAATAATCCCGCCTTTGGTCAGCGGCACGATCACAGTAAAGAACGTTTTCAGCGGTCGTGCACCGAGATCCAGTGCTGCTTCCACCAGCGAATAATCAATTCGAATCAACGCGGTATAAATCGGCAGTACCATAAACGGCACGTAAGCGTAAACAATGCCAATATAAACTGCCAGATTGGTATGTAGAATGGTCAGCGGTTGATCGATAACCCCCAGCCACAGCAGAAAATTATTCAGCACACCGTTGTTTTTTAATATTCCCATCCAGGCGTAGACACGAATCAGAAACGAGGTCCACGACGGCAGGATCACCAGTAGTAATAAGATATTACGGGTCGAAGGCTTACTGTGCGCCACCGCCCACGCCAGCGGATAGCCGATCAGTAAACAGCAAATAGTCGAAATCGCCGCCACCTGTAACGACTGGAGATAAGCATCGAAATAGAGCGGATCGTCAGTCAGTTGCAGAAAATTACCGAGATTAAGAGTGATGGAAAGTTGCCCGTCAGCCCACTTCATCAGTTCGGTATAAGGTGGAATAGCGCGCGCCATCTCCGCCAGGCTTATTTTAAAGACAATCAGAAATGGCAGCAGAAACAGCAGGATTAGCCAGATATACGGCAGCGCAATCACCAGTTTGCGCCCATGCTTCATTTGCAGCTGCGACAACCACAGCTTAAATCCGCCCGGCGGTTTCGACTGGGCAGCAGGTTCAAGTGTACTCATTCTTGCTCCTTAAACCGTCAGCACCACACAGCTGTCCACTTCCCAGCACAAACGCACTTCATCGCCCCAGGTCGGTAACCCTTTACGATGACGATGGGCGTTTTGCAGCTGGGCGCTGATCATCTGCCCACTTTTCAGACGAACGTGATACACCGAAAGATCGCCGAGATAGGCAATGTGTATCACCTCCCCCACCGCGAAGTTACAACCATTGGCGGGCGGTTCCTCGCAA
This sequence comes from Escherichia sp. WS3063, assembly GCF_046486595.1. Lineage (NCBI taxonomy): Bacteria > Pseudomonadati > Pseudomonadota > Gammaproteobacteria > Enterobacterales > Enterobacteriaceae > Escherichia > Escherichia sp. WS3063. The sequence goes on along the minus strand of NZ_JBJQKY010000031.1, from coordinate 39,302 downwards.
AGCATGATTTTTTCCGGGCGAAGCGCCACATGCACCGGCACGTTATCGACCACTGAAGCATCCGCATCGACTTTCAGTGGGTGCACCAGTCCCGGCGAATAAAGCACCAGACCATCTTCCTGACGCTCTTTGAGTACACCTTCAAAGACATTAACCGAACCGATAAATTCAGCGCTATAGCGGGTGGTCGGATGCTCATAGATCTCTTCCGGTTCGCCAATCTGGACAAATTTCCCACGATTCATAATGGCGATACGCCCCGCCATGGTCATCGCCTCTTCCTGATCGTGAGTAACCATCACGCAGGTCACACCGACGCGCTCCAGAATATCCACCACTTCAAGCTGCATCCGGTCACGCAGCTTTTTATCCAGCGCGCCCATCGGCTCATCGAGCAGTAATAGTTTCGGGCGCTTGGCAAGGCTTCGGGCCAGGGCCACACGCTGTCGCTGACCACCGGAAAGCTGATGCGGTTTGCGTTTGGCGAACTCCTGCATATGCACCAGCCCGAGCATCTCATTGACCCGGCTGGCAATTTCCGCTTTCGGTAGTTTGTCCTGTTTCAGGCCAAAAGCGATGTTCTGTTCCACGGTCATATGCGGAAACAGCGCGTAAGACTGAAACATCATATTGATGGGGCGCAGGTAAGGCGGCACCTGTGACAAATCGACGCCATCGAGCATAATCTGCCCGGCAGAAGGTTGTTCGAAACCTGCCAGCATACGCAGCAGCGTGGACTTGCCACAGCCGGATGCGCCCAGCAGCGCGAAGATTTCGCCTTTATAGATGGTCAGGCTGACATCATCGACCGCATGCTGACCATCGTAAGATTTAGTCAGATTACGGATTTCTAATAGCGGCGTCAGCGCCTTACGGGTTTTCGCCTGCGGGCGAGGGATAGCGTCATTCACGGCTGCTCTCCGGCATTGAATGTGTGCAAGCGCACCATAATGGTGCGAATTGCCGGCGGGTGTGTTGCGCCCGTCCGGCATCTACGACTGCGGATTATTTTCCGCTCTTCACTTTGGTCCACGCGCGGGTGCGCACACGGTCTATTTTTGGATCCTGCACTTTCAGAGTGAACAACTTCGCACGAACGTCCGCCGGAGGATAAATCCCTGGATTATCACGCACTTCCGCGCTTACCAGCGGCGTAGCTTCTTTGTTCGCGTTGGCATAGAACACATGGTCGGAAATATGCGCCACCACATCCGGGCGCAGCAGGTAATTCAGGAACTGATAGGCTTCGTCTTTATTTTTGGCATCCGCAGGCATGGCGAAGACATCAAAGAACGCCATCGCCCCTTCTTTCGGAATCGAGAACGAGACATTAACGCCATTCTTCGCTTCCTTCGCGCGGTTTGACGCCTGCCAGACATCGCCCGCCCAGCCAATAGCGACGCAGATATCGCCGTTTGCCAGGTCGTTAATGTATTGAGATGAATGGAAATAACGAATGTTCGGACGCAGCTTTAACAGCAGATCGGTTGCCGGTCCGGTGTAATCATCTGCTTTAGTGCTGTTGGGATCTTTACCGAGATAATTCAGCACGGTAGCAAACACTTCTTCCGGTGCATCAAGGAAAGAGACGCCGCAGCTTTTCAGTTTTTCCAGATTTTCAGGCTTGAGGATCAAGTCCCAGCTATCGACGGGCGCGTTTTCGCCCAGCACCGCTTTAACTTTATCAACGTTATAGCCAATCCCGGTCGTCGCCCACATATAGGGCATAGCAAATTTATTGTCGGGATCGTGTTTGGCAACCAACTTCAGCAGCTCCGGATCGAGATTCTTCCACTCCGGCAATTTGCTTTTGTCCAGCGGCTGGAAAACTCCCGCAGTCAACTGGCGTTCAAGAAAGCTTGCTGACGGCACCACCAGGTCAAAGCCGGTGCTACCCGCCATTAATTTGCCTTCCAGTACTTCGTTAGAGTCGAAAACATCGTAGACGACTTTAATACCGGTTTCTTTTTCAAAATTGGCCACCGTGTCCGGGGCGATATAATCAGACCAGTTATAAATGTGGAGTATTTTTTGTTCAGCCGCGAGCGTGCTGACAGAGACGGCCATCAGAGCACCCGCAACCAGACCCGATAGCCATTTTTTATTTAAGGCGGTCATATCTCTTTCCTTCTGAAAGTTCGTTAACAAACGAACAAAAGTTGTCACACTGAAAGATATGCAATAAACGTGCATATTTTTTATCGGCGCGGTGTAAGAAAAGAGAACTCTCTCCCGGCCAGCACTGCTCGCTATATAAAAGCATCGCAAGAATAACTTTAGCCAGGGTTTGAGACTATAGCTCGGATTAAAAAACGGTATTTAACAAATTTTTATGCGTATTTGCTCTATGTGATAAAGCCAAATCGACACAAGAGAAGTGAAACAATCTTTAAGAAAAGGTTAAAAACAGCAGATAATTTTGCAGCGCGCAGTCACTGCACCAGCGACTGCGTGCTCGAAAGGAGTTATCAGTGGAGGAAATAGTTTTCAGTAACGTTGTTTTGCCCTTCATCGTCAGTCGGTAACAGCAGTTGATGGGCATTAGCTTCAAGAATGACCATCGAAATCTGCTCTTCGCTCTGACGCACGAACCATGCAAACTGCTCATAGGTTACGCCCTGCATAACGGATAAAGACTGGCAAACCACCAGCTTTGGCAGATTATCATCCTGCATATCAAGAAATGCTTTCACGGTCAGCGAACTGGCATTGATGGCAGATAAATCCGCCGCCAGCGGCAATACGGCTGAAGGTCGGACTTCCGCCATGGCAGAAAACAGGATCGTGTTATCGATCAGATCGATTTTGGCATCAAAGACACCGTCGAAATTCTGCATATGGGGCAGATGCAGAGCCTGACAGTTATCACATTCAAAAAAACTCATCCCCAGGTCATCGAGCCATTGACGCAGCGTATCCAGACCAGGAACGACCAGCGATGTCATAATTTTGTACAACCTCTTTCGATAAAAAGACCGGCACAGCTTACGCAAAAAGCGCAGGCAAAACCATGATCAGTAATGTGATTGCGACTAACCACCCGTTTTCAGGCAATATTCCGTCGTAGCGTGGCGTTCGATCCAGCGGATCATTTTACCCGCGATGTCGATACCGGTGGTTTTTTCTATTCCTTCCAGCCCTGGCGACGCATTCACTTCCATCACCAACGGCCCGCGATTAGCACGCAGAATATCCACACCAGCAACGTCCAGCGCCATCGTTCGCGCGGCTTTTATCGCGATTTCACGCTCCTGTGGTGTGATACTGGCGACGCTTGCCGCGCCGCCACGATGCAAATTGGAACGAAAATCGCCCTCTTTCGCCCGCCGTTCAATCGCAGCGACCACTTCATCGCCAACAACCAGACAGCGGATATCGCACCCTTGCGCCTCTTTGATATATTCCTGCACCAGAATATGCGCGTTCAGACCGCGGAAAGCGTCAATCACGCTTTCCGCCGCCTGACGCGTCTCCGCCAGCACGACGCCAATTCCCTGCGTGCCTTCAACCAACTTGACCACCAGCGGCGCACCACCGACCATGTCGATTAAATCGCTGGTATCATCCGGCGAATGCGCAATGCCCGTGACAGGCAGGTCGATGCCCTGACGCGCCAGCAGTTGCATCGAACGCAATTTGTCACGCGCCCGGGCAATGGCGACCGACTCATTGAGCGGATAGCTCCCCAGCATCTCGAACTGGCGCAGTGCCGCCGTCCCATAAAAGGTAATGGCGGTACCAATACGCGGGATCACAGCATCAAAATGGGGTAACTTGCGGCCTTTGTAGTGAATAGAAGACGCCGCAGGATTTATGTTCATGTAGCAAGAAAGCGGATCAAGAATTTCAACCAGGTGACCGCGCTGTATAGCGGCTTCACGCAGCCGCTTACACGAATAGAGCGTTCCATCCCGGGACAATATGGCAATTTTCACCCTGCACCTCTCTTTCAGACCTGGTCAAAAGCCCGCGTATCATACATCGACGTGGCGGTTTTAGCGCGTCGCCCAACCCTGTTTGTGCAAATAATCCAGAATAAATGGGCGGCTTTCTTTAATGATTGTTCGGCGGATATGATCGCTCCAGGTATCCCGGCGATTATTGCTGCCACGGGTGAGGTAATATTCCGCCAGTTGTTCGTCATACTGCGCCAGTGCGTCTTTATCCAGCGGTTGATAGCTGTTTTCATGCACCAAAATGGAGGCCGGTAAACGCGGCTTAAGATCCGGATTATCCGCAGGCCAGCCAAGGCACAGCCCAAACAACGGCAGAACATGCCGCGGTAATTTCAGCAGCTCCGTCACCGCTTCAATATTATTGCGCAGGCCGCCGATATATACCCCGCCCAATCCCAGCGATTCCGCTGCGGTTAATGCATTCTGCGCCATCATTGCCGTATCAACGACACCGAGCAACAGTTGTTCCGCCAGGCCGAGCTGAGCATCCGGACAGATCTGTAAATGGCGGTTAAAGTCGGCACAGAACACCCAGAACTCCGCCGCTTGCGCTACGTGTTTTTGCCCGCCGGTAAGCGTCACCAGTTCATCACGTAACGCTTTGTCGGAAATGCGAATAATGCTACTGCACTGCAAAAAACTGGAACTGGACGTCGCACGGGCGCTGTTAATAATCGCCTCACGCTGCGCTTCGGAAATGGGTTCATCAGTGAAATGGCGAATGGAGCGATGGCCACAAATAAGTTCAATGGTTGGCGTCATTATCTTTTTCTCTTTCTGAACGTGAATATTGCGGTGGACGGTTCATCAGCTGTGGGGCAAGACGTTTTGCCACCTGAAGAATAACCACCACCGCAGCGGGAAGCATGAGCAAAACACCGAGAAAAATCATCAGAATCTGCACTTCTGGCCGAGAAAATGGCTCAGGTAGCGACAGGGAGTCGCTTACCGACAGCAGCGCCACCGCCAGCAACATCATTCCGATAAATTCCAGTATCAACACGCTTTTAGGCAATTTACCGATCGCGCGCATACGCTTCCCTCTGCAAAGTGAGCCTTCAGTCTAAAACTTTTCACTGTATTGTGTTTAACAGTTATAGCTTTTAGCAATTAATGCAACAGGTTAAACCTACTTTCAGCGAATACATTTTAGCGTGATCATTACAGGCATAAATCTATGAGGAGAGAAATAATGCAAACCGTTATTTTTGGTCGTCCGGGTTGCCCTTACTGTGTGCGTGCAAAAGATCTGGCTGAGAAATTGAGCAATGAACGCGATGATTTTCAGTATCAGTATGTAGATATTCGTGCGGAAGGGATCACTAAAGAAGATCTACAACAAAAGGCAGGTAAACCCGTAGAAACCGTGCCGCAGATTTTTGTCGATCAGCAACATATCGGCGGCTATACCGATTTTGCTGCATGGGTGAAAGAGAATCTGGACGCCTGATCGTCTGACAAGCCCTCGCGTTGAGGGCTTTATTGATTTTTTCTGTGCTGTGGTTTAAACAAACTACTGATAAATAAGAAACACAGTGCCCCCAGCGCACACCAGAACACCGCACTTAATAACCATGCCAGCTCTTGCCAGAATGAGCGCGTCGGTGAAAAAAACAGCCGCATAATAAGCATTGAACAGGGTGCCGCCAGCATTGCGCCAAACAGAGGTTTCAGGACTTCTCTACGCTGTGAAAAGAAGCTGGCAACTGCTCCAGGAAGAATGAAAAACAGCAAGCCGATTTCAGGATGCCCGGCAGCCCGAAAAGCGCCTTTCATGTGCGTCGCCAGAAAAAGGCACACCACAATGAAGAGGACAAAACAGCAGATTGCCCCCGCCCAACGTTGTTTATGTTTCACTCGTTCCTCCTGACACTGCGTCTATCGAACACATTTTTCGCCAGTGTGGCGTTCAGTAAGATAAAGCCGCTTCGCATTCCATGCTAATATAGGCCAACGCAATTCATATAGCCGTTGATACCTAATGTGATTACACTAGTAAAATATATTGTTACTTTACTATCGTTTAGGTGCGCTGAATGAATCTGCGCCCTGAATTCTGGTAAAAAACATTATCGTAAATTACCATTTCTTTCAACAGCTTACTAGTAAACAAGAAGTTAGCCTCCGTGAATATAAACGTCGCCGAATTGTTAAATGGGAATTACATTCTGTTATTATTTGTGGTCCTCGCGCTTGGGCTATGTCTCGGGAAATTACGACTTGGTTCGATCCAACTGGGTAATTCCATTGGCGTTTTAGTCGTATCGCTGTTATTAGGCCAACAACATTTCAGCATTAACACCGACGCGCTTAATCTTGGCTTTATGCTGTTTATTTTCTGCGTCGGGGTCGAAGCCGGACCGAACTTTTTTTCCATTTTTTTTCGCGATGGGAAAAATTACCTAATGTTAGCACTGGTGATGGTTGGCAGTGCGCTGGTCATCGCCTTAGGGTTAGGTAAGCTGTTTGGCTGGGATATTGGCCTGACGGCCGGTATGTTAGCAGGCTCTATGACGTCAACACCGGTTTTGGTCGGTGCTGGCGATACACTGCGTCATTCCGGCATGGAAAGCAGGCAGCTCTCACTGGCACTGGATAATCTGAGCCTCGGGTATGCCTTAACCTATTTAATCGGTCTGGTGAGTTTGATTGTTGGTGCGCGTTACTTGCCGAAATTGCAGCATCAGGACTTACAGACCAGCGCCCAGCAAATCGCCCGCGAACGTGGCCTGGACACAGATGCCAACCGTAAGGTTTATTTGCCGGTGATCCGCGCCTACCGCGTCGGCCCGGAGCTGGTGGCCTGGACCGACGGCAAAAATCTGCGTGAACTGGGTATTTATCGACAAACTGGCTGTTACATTGAACGTATTCGGCGTAACGGGATTCTGGCAAATCCAGACGGTGATGCCGTACTACAAATGGGCGATGAAATAGCGTTGGTAGGCTATCCCGACGCCCACGCCCGACTCGATCCCAGTTTCCGTAATGGCAAAGAAGTTTTCGATCGTGACCTTCTCGACATGCGTATCGTCACTGAAGAAGTGGTCGTTAAAAACCATAACGCTGTAGGCAAACGTCTCGCACAACTGAAGTTGACCGATCACGGTTGCTTCCTTAACCGCGTCATTCGTAGCCAGATTGAGATGCCGATTGATGACAACGTTGTGCTTAACAAAGGTGACGTTTTACAAGTCAGCGGCGATGCCCGCCGCGTAAAAACCATCGCCGATCGCATCGGCTTTATCTCGATTCACAGCCAGGTCACTGACTTGCTGGCATTCTGCGCCTTCTTTGTGATTGGGCTAATGATCGGGATGATCACCTTCCAGTTCAGCACATTCAGTTTCGGCATGGGGAACGCTGCCGGGTTGTTATTCGCCGGAATTATGCTGGGCTTTATGCGTGCTAACCACCCGACCTTCGGTTACATTCCGCAAGGTGCATTAAGCATGGTGAAAGAGTTCGGCTTGATGGTGTTTATGGCAGGCGTTGGTCTGAGCGCCGGTAGCGGTATTAATAACGGCCTGGGCGCGATTGGCGGTCAAATGTTGATTGCCGGATTGATTGTCAGTCTGGTGCCAGTGGTTATCTGCTTCTTGTTCGGTGCTTATGTATTGCGAATGAACCGCGCACTGTTGTTCGGCGCAATGATGGGCGCACGCACCTGCGCGCCGGCAATGGAGATCATCAGTGATACAGCTCGCAGTAATATCCCGGCGCTGGGCTATGCGGGCACTTACGCAATCGCCAACGTCCTGCTGACGCTAGCAGGGACAATCATCGTCATGGTATGGCCAGGATTAGGATAAAACTGAAGTTGCCCTGAAAATGAAATTTTTTTGCACAACCGCAGAACTTTTCCGCAGGGCATCAGTCTTAATTAGTGCCACTGCTTTTCTTTGATGTCCCCATTTTGTGGAGCCCATCAACCCCGCCATTTCGGTTCAAGGTTGGTGGGTTTTTTGTTGTCTAAAATTTATCTACTACCCTGCAACCCTCTCAACCATCCTCAAAATCTCCTCGCGCGATAGCGGCTTACGGTCGGTGACAAAATGCAGCGTCATCCCCTCAATAAACGCATCAAGCGCGCGGGCGGTTCCGGGTTCAAACCATTGTTCGAGCGTTTGCTGACTGCGCTGCATCCAGTTTTGCATTACCGTTTTTAATAGCGGTTTTCGGCTAGCCAGCGCGTAGAGCTGGTACATCAGCTCCATGTTATCCGGCGTTGCAACCTGTGAGCTGTAGATCATATCGGTGATAGCCTGGCATGCGCCCGGAGCATCACTAACATCGCTAAAAAATGCCTGATATTGCCGGGACATGATCTCAGTAAAACGGCTGAACGCCTCCAGCAACAACTCATCAATTCCTGAAAAATAGTAAGTCATCGATCCCAACGGTACCCCGGCAAGGGTAGCAATTTTGCGGTGTGTAACAGCATGTATTCCATAAAGTTTCACCGCCTCCAGCGTGGCCTGGATAATTTTTTCTCGCCGTTGCGGATCGTTAGCGCGACGCATGTCATTTCCTCTCTCTACAATTGTGTACAAATGTACACAATCTTGCTAATGTTGTCTTCCCTCTTCTTATTTTGACGTGGTCTATGACCGTAAATTCTTCACGTAATGCATTGAAACGCCGAACCTGGGCGCTGTTTATGTTCTTCTTTTTGCCAGGCCTGTTAATGGCGTCCTGGGCAACCCGTACGCCTGCTATCCGCGATATTCTCTCTGTCTCGATCGCTGAAATGGGCGGTGTTCTCTTTGGTCTGTCGATCGGTTCGATGAGCGGTATTCTCTGCTCGGCGTGGTTAGTGAAACGCTTTGGGACGCGTAATGTCATCCTTGTGACGATGTCCTGCGCATTGATTGGGATGATGATACTAAGCCTGGCACTCTGGCTGACATCGCCCCTGCTCTTCGCGGTTGGTCTCGGCGTCTTTGGGGCAAGTTTTGGTTCTGCGGAAGTGGCGATAAACGTTGAAGGTGCCGCCGTTGAGCGAGAAATGAATAAAACGGTTTTGCCGATGATGCACGGTTTTTATAGCCTGGGCACGCTGGCAGGCGCTGGTGTCGGGATGGCACTGACGGCCTTTGGCGTTCCGGCAACGGTGCATATTTTATTGGCGGCGCTGGTAGGCATCGCACCTATTTATATCGCCATTCAGGCAATCCCTGACGGTACGGGCAAAAATGCTGCCGATGGCACCCAGCATGGCGAAAAAGGCGTACCTTTTTATCGCGATATCCAGTTGCTGTTGATTGGTGTTGTGGTGCTGGCGATGGCCTTTGCCGAAGGTTCTGCCAACGACTGGTTACCCTTATTAATGGTTGACGGTCACGGTTTTAGTCCTACTTCCGGCTCGCTGATTTATGCCGGTTTTACCCTGGGGATGACCGTTGGACGCTTCACCGGCGGTTGGTTCATCGACCGTTACAGTCGCGTTGCCGTGGTTCGGGCCAGTGCACTAATGGGGGCGTTGGGTATTGGGCTGATTATTTTTGTCGATAGCGCCTGGGTCGCAGGAGTGTCTGTTGTACTTTGGGGACTAGGTGCCTCGCTGGGCTTCCCGCTGACCATTTCTGCCGCCAGCGATACCGGCCCCGATGCACCAACCCGCGTCAGTGTGGTAGCAACGACCGGTTATCTGGCTTTCCTCGTCGGGCCGCCGCTACTGGGCTATCTCGGCGAACATTATGGATTACGTAGTGCAATGCTGGTTGTACTGGCGCTGGTTATTCTCGCGGCTATTGTCGCGAAAGCCGTCGCCAAACCCGATACCAAAACGCAGACGGCGATGGAGAATAGTTGATGAGCATTAAATTAATTGCGGTAGACATGGATGGTACTTTCTTAAGCGATCAAAAAACCTATAACCGTGAGCGGTTTATGGCTCAGTATCAGCAAATGAAAGCACAAGGCATTCGCTTTGTGGTCGCCAGCGGGAATCAATATTATCAGTTGATCTCTTTCTTTCCGGAAATTGCTAATGAAATAGCCTTTGTGGCTGAAAACGGCGGCTGGGTAGTGAGCGAAGGCAAAGATGTTTTTAATGGCGAGCTGTCGAAGGATGCGTTTGCTACTGTCGTGGAACATTTGCTGACGCGCCCGGAAGTGGAAATTATTGCCTGCGGAAAAAATAGCGCCTATACCCTCAAAAAATATGACGATGCCATGAAAACGGTGGCGGAAATGTATTATCACCGTCTGGAATACGTCGATAACTTTGACAACTTAGAAGATATCTTCTTTAAGTTTGGTCTGAATCTTTCCGATGAACTGATTCCACAAGTACAAAAAGCATTACATGAGGCCATCGGCGATATTATGGTGCCGGTCCACACCGGCAACGGCAGCATCGATCTGATTATCCCCGGCGTACATAAAGCCAATGGCCTTCGCCAACTGCAGAAATTATGGGGAATAGACGACAGCGAAGTGGTGGTCTTTGGCGATGGCGGTAACGATATTGAGATGCTGCGTCAGGCAGGCTTTAGTTTTGCAATGGAAAATGCCGGCAGCGCGGTCGTCGCAGCAGCAAAATACCGGGCAGGCTCCAATAACCGTGAAGGCGTACTGGATGTGATCGATAAAGTTCTTAAACACGAAGCGCCATTTAACCAATAAAAACGGCAGCACGCCCGGCAACACAATGCCTGAATGAAGGCTGCATAATTCGCGGAAATTAACCCGCTGCATTATTTCAGGCGAAATGATTATGAAAAATTGTCTACTGTTGGGCGCGCTTTTAATGGGCTTTACTGGTGTGGCGATGGCGCAAAGTGTCACCGTCGATGTGCCGAGTGGATACAAAGTGGTTGTGGTTCCTGATTCAGTCAGCGTTCCACAAGCGGTCAGCGTCGCGACTGTGCCGCAAACCGTCTATGTGGCTCCTGCGCCAGCTCCGGCTTACCGCCCGCATCCTTATGTTCGCCATCTTGCCAGCGTAGGTGAAGGGATGGTTATCGAACACCAGATTGACGACCATCACCATTAATTTGAGAATGCCTGATCGCACAAAGCAATCAGGCATTTTTTTACCCTTCGTGCGAATTTCCCATCTGTTTATCTTTTAAAAAGATAACCATCAGCAACAGCCACAAAATGCCGTTGACAAGGTTGAAGAGATTAAACAGTCCGTTGCCCCCGTTCAGCCAGGCATGTTTGCTGATTTCAATACCGACGGTAAAGATCAGCATTTGCAGCATCCCCATCGCCGCAGAAACCGTACCTTTACTCATATCGCTGGCAAACAGGGTTAATCGCACCAGTCCCGCATTCGCCAGACCAATACCGAAAGCATAAAGACTTAACCCGGCGGTCATCCATAAATACGCATGCGATGAGATAACCGTTGCCGCAGCAGCGACCAACAGACCAATCATAATCGGCCAGCCGCCCATAATAATCAGCGAACGTACGGTGCGGCGCGAGGTCAGACGCGCTAACAGCAAGTTACCCGCAATTAACGCCCCGAAAATAGGCACTTGCAGCAAACCATATTCATAGCTGCTCAACTGCTCGCCGGTAATGATGATAATCGGCGACTGGGCGATCCACGCCAGCAATGGCAGGCTAACGAATCCCAGCGCCAGCGCCCCCGCCACAAAGCGACCGTTCTTCAGCACCAGCTTATAGTCACGACCGAGTTCTTTCAGCGACAGTTTCTCGCCTATACGCGTGGCGGTTTCAGGCATGGCTCGTTGTAGACCGAAAAAGGAGATCGCTGCCAATGCGGCAAACAAGACAAACATCCCCTCCCAGGGCAGCACATGGATCCACGCCGCGCCCACCAGCGGACCAAGTAGCGGAGCAATCAGCGCCACGTTCGCCATCAGCGCGGTGATCTTGATACAAACCGCCTCTTCGAAGGATTCCTGAATTGCGGCGTATCCCACAGCGCCAATGAAACAGAGGCTTATGCCCTGCAAGAAGCGCAACAGGGTGAATTGTTCAATGTTTTGCGCCAGTAATATTGCCAGACAGGTGACGATAAACCACACCACTCCCGCCAGCATCACCGGACGGCGGCCAATACGATCCGACAGCGGCCCCAGGAGCCATTGTAAAAACATCCCGCCCGCCAGATACGCGGTCATCGAAGTAGGAACCCAATCAATGCCCGCCTGATATTGTTCCACCACCGCCAACATACCGGGTTGAATCATATCGTTGCCGATATAGGTTGAAAATTCGTAAAGCACCAGACAGAGAGGGAAAAGTAACGCCTGACGTCCAAGCCTGGCACCGGAAGCTAATTTATTTTGCATGCAATTTCTTCGCCAATAATAATCGCGCAAAGTTTAATAAAAGCGCAGCTAACGAGAAAGCGAATTTTGTAGCTGAAACCACGGTTAAGCACATTCTTACATTATTGCGAGTATAGCTACGCTTTCTTTAAGTTTTATTTAACCTATGCCCGTTACAATCACCCACCGTAAACAGGCCGCTTGAGGGAAATAAGACGATGCCGCTTTACCCAGTTTAACCTGCACTTTATTCTCAACGACTTGCCTGTATTGGCTCCCTTTTAATCACTTTGCGTCGGGAAGTTATGCTGGAAAATTTGAATCTCTCTCTATTCTCTCTTATTAACGCGACGCCAGACTCTGCGCCGTGGATGATCTCGTTGGCGATTTTTATTGCAAAAGATTTGATTACCGTGGTGCCGCTGCTGGCCGCAGTACTTTGGTTGTGGGGGCTTACAGCACAACGGCAACTGGTGATAAAAATCGCTATCGCGCTGGCGGTCAGCCTGTTTGTGTCCTGGACGATGGGGCATCTTTTTCCGCACGACCGACCCTTTGTCGAAAATATCGGCTATAACTTCCTGCATCATGCGGCGGATGACTCATTCCCGAGCGATCACGGTACGGTGATTTTCACCTTTGCACTGGCATTTTTATGCTGGCATCGCCTGTGGTCCGGCTCACTTTTAATGGTGCTGGCCGTCGTCATTGCCTGGTCGCGCGTTTATCTTGGTGTCCACTGGCCGCTGGATATGCTCGGTGGATTGCTGGCAGGTATGATTGGCTGCCTTAGCGCCCAGATTATCTGGCAAGCGATGGGGCATAAACTCTATCAACGTCTGCAATCGTGGTATCGCTTCTGTTTTGCATTACCGATCCGCAAAGGCTGGGTGCGTGACTGATCTCTGCTAAAAAGTGTAGTATTGAGCGGCTCGCTTCAATAACTATTCAGAGGGATTATGGAAACACGTCGCGAAGAGCGTATCGGGCAGCTGCTGCAAGAATTAAAACGCAGCGATAAGTTACATCTTAAAGACGCCGCCGCCCTGCTTGGGGTTTCGGAGATGACGATTCGTCGCGATCTGAACAACCACAGTGCGCCCGTCGTTTTGCTCGGCGGCTATATTGTTCTGGAACCGCGCAGTGCCAGCCATTACCTGTTAAGCGATCAAAAATCCCGCCTGGTGGAAGAAAAACGCCGGGCGGCAAAACTGGCTGCGACGATGGTAGAACCCGATCAGACCCTCTTTTTTGACTGTGGCACCACCACACCGTGGATTATTGAAGCGATTGATAATGAAATCCCTTTTACCGCCGTTTGTTATTCGCTAAATACCTTTCTGGCGCTGAAAGAGAAACCTCATTGCCGCGCGTTTCTGTGTGGTGGTGAATTTCACGCCAGCAACGCCATTTTCAAACCCATCGATTTTCAGCAAACGCTGAATAATTTTTGCCCGGATATCGCTTTTTATTCTGCTGCGGGCGTGCATGTCAGTAAAGGCGCTACCTGTTTTAATCTTGAAGAGTTGCCGGTAAAACACTGGGCCATGTCGATGGCGCAAAAGCATGTGCTGGTTGTCGACCACAGTAAATTTGGCAAGGTGCGTCCGGCGCGCATGGGTGACCTGAAACGCTTTGATATTATGGTGAGCGATTGTTGCCCGGAAGATGAGTATGTGAAGTACGCGCAGACGCAGCGTATTAAGTTGATGTATTAATGAAGTATAACCGGATGACGTTTCGCGCCATCCGGTTATCAGAAGATTAAGAGAACCAGCTGCCGAACCACTGATGGAATTTCATCATCACGAAATCCCACATCCGACCAAAGAATCCGCCCTCTTCCACATTTTCCATCACGATCAGCGGACGCTGCTCAATGGATTTACCGTTAAGCTGGAAATCAATGGTCCCGACAACCTGACCTTTTTTCAGCGGTGCGGTAAGCTGCGGTTCCGTTAACGTATAACTCGCTTTCAGGTTTTTCAGCTGCCCACGCGGTATGGTCACTGAGCCCGCTTCACCTGCCCCGAGATTCACTTCGCTCTTATCACCAAACCAGACGCGCTGAGTCACAAAGGTGGCATCAGGTTTAATTGGCGTCACGGTTTCAAAGAAGCGGAAACCCCAGGTCAATAATTTCTCAGACTCATTAAAACGGATACGGTCAGTTTTCGCCCCCAGCACTACGGAGATTAAACGCATATCACCCTGGGTAGCCGAAGCAACCAGATTATATCCCGCGCCTGCAGTGGTTCCTGTCTTCATGCCATCAACATTCAGATTGCTGCTCCACAGCAGACGGTTACGGTTAGGCTGACGAATTTTGTTGAAGGTGAACTCTTTCTCTTTATGAATGGCGTACTCTTCCGGCACATCGTGGATTAATGCTTTACCCAGCAATGCCATATCGCGCGCGGTACTGAACTGCCCCGGCGCATCCAGACCGTGCACCGTCTGGAAGGTAGTGTTGGTCAGACCCAGTTTTTTGGCATAACCATTCATCAAACCAATAAATGACTCCTGGCTCCCGGCAACGTAATCGGCCAGCGCAATACAGGCGTCATTACCGGACTGGATAATCACACCTTTGTTCAAGTCTGCCACCGAAACCTGATCGCCCGGTTTGAGGAACATTACCGATGAACCACGCAGTGCCGGATTTCCCGTCGCCCAGGCATCTTTACCGACCGTCACCATATCGGTGAGTTTAATCTTATCGGCCTTAAGCGCCTGCCCAACCACATAGCTGGTCATGATTTTAGTCAGGCTCGCGGGATCCAGTTTCTCATCCGCGTTGCCTTCTGCCAGCACTTTACCGCTGGCGTAATCCATTAAAATCCATGCACGCGCATCCACGCTCGGCGCTTCAACGGTTTGTTCCGCCGCGAATGCCGTTGGGGCAAAAAGGAATAAAAATGCAGAACCCGCTGCAAGACCACGAAGGAGAGAGGAGTATTGCGTCATAAATGCCACCCGAGTATCCATTCAAAAAAAATACGTTATATCGCCGTATGATAAGTTCGGTGATTAATAACGCACACACAAACTTAAAGAAACCGTAAGTTGGTAAAGTTTTTAAAGTTTATGCAATATCCTGCCGCTTCGCTGCTTCTGGTATCATTTTTTGCCAGCTGTTGCTTAAAAGTTAACTTTACTTCACCATCAAAGTCCTGTTCAGCCTGTGGCTGCCTGTCGGAAAAGGGGTGAGTATGATTACGCTGTGGGGTCGGAATAATTCAACCAACGTAAAAAAAGTATTGCTGACGCTCGAAGAACTGGAACTACCTTATGAGCAAATTCTCGCGGGCCGTGAGTTTGGGATAAATCACGATGCTGATTTTCTGGCGATGAACCCTAACGGGCTGGTGCCATTGTTGCGTGACGACGAAAGTGATCTCATTCTTTGGGAATCAAACGCCATTGTCCGCTATCTGGCGGCACAGTACGGGCAAAAACGCCTGTGGATCGACTCACCGGCACGTCGTGCGGAAGCAGAAAAATGGATGGACTGGGCAAACCAGACGCTCAGTAATGCTCATCGCGGGATCCTGATGGGATTAGTCAGAACACCACCGGAAGAGCGCGATCAGGCCGCCATTGATGCCAGTTGCAAAGAGTGCGACGCCCTGTTTGCCCTGCTCGATGCGGAACTGGCAAAAGTAAAATGGTTCTCTGGCGACGAGTTTGGTGTGGGCGATATCGCTATCGCACCGTTCATCTACAATTTGTTTAACGTTGGCCTGACCTGGACACCGCGTCCAAATCTGCAACGCTGGTATCAGCAACTCACTGAACGCCCAGCAGTGCGCAAAGTGGTGATGATTCCCGTTAGCTAATTGCGTGGGCTAACTTTAAGTAATTCCCCACTAGATTCGTCGGTGAGAACGTATAAATAACCGTCGGATCCAGTGCGAACATCACGAATTCGCTGCCCTCTGTCCGTTAAAATACGGCCATCTTCTGTCACTTTGTCGCCGTTGACGCTCATCACAATGACATCTTTATCTTTCAGCGCGCCAATAAATAATTTTTGCTGCCACTGGGGGAATTTATCGCTGTTATAGAAGGCCATGCCGCTCACGGCGGGCGAATCTTTCCAGTAAAAAACAGGTTGCTCGGTCCCGGCGACGATCTCCCCTTTCGCTTCCGGTATCTTAAAGCCCGAATAGTTGATTCCCCAGGTTGCCAGCGGCCAGCCGTAGTTTTTGCCTTTTTGCGGGATATTAATTTCATCGCCACCGCGCGGGCCATGTTCATTCAGCCATAGTGCATTACTCCACGGATTCATCGCCATTCCTTGCGGATTACGAATGCCATAAGACCAGATCTCGGCGCGCTCACCGGATTCCTTTACAAAAGGATTATCATCCGGGATTTCGCCCAGGTCGGTCAGACGCACCAGTTTGCCCTGTAATTTATCCAGATCCTGCGCCGTCGGGCGCTGATTGTTTTCGCCCAGAGCAATAAAAAGATAACCTTTACCGTCGAATACCAGCCGCCCGCCAAAATGGTTGCCGGTAGACAGTTTTGGCATCTGGCGAAAGACGGTGCGGAAGTCGGTCACTTTTGAGAGATCATCACTTAAGCGGCCATAACCCACAGCAGTTCCGGCTTTGCCATCATCGCCAACTTCGGAATAACTTAACCAGATGCGGCGCGACTGAGCAAAATCAGACGCTAAAACCACGTCCAGCAGACCGCCCTGCCCGTGCGCCCAAACGTCCGGCACTCCGGAAAGCGGCGCAGATAATCCTTTTCCTGCTTGCCAGTGACGCAACTCGCCGCCGCGCAGAGTGATTAACATACCGTGATTGTCGGGTAAAAAGGCCAGCGCCCAGGGATGGTCGAGTTTGTCTTGCAGTACTTCGACATTTACCGTTGCAGGAGCCGCCCAGAGAGCGGAAGAAAGACAAATAAGGGACACAAGGAAAAAGGATTGTCGATGCATAACGCCTCCGGATTGACTCTGGCTTAAAGCGTAGTCAGTGGAGGAGAGAACAAATTCATTTTTACAAAAACTTAAACATGAAGGGGGAGACGCTTTCTCCCCCTTAGTTTTCAGGCCTTCTCAAGCATGGCGTGCTTCTGCAGGCTCTGGATACTCAGCGTTAAGCTCATCAGACAATTTTCAAGCTTATCGGCGTTGACGGTAATAACAGTCGGGCAATCATGGTGCCCACTCATCAAACATACTGCGGCTGTCGCTAATGCTTCTTCAGCATGATGAAGAGCACTCCACTCTTCCTGATCCAGATGAAGATTCAACCGCAGCGATTTATCGTGCAGTTCGCGATTCAGTTTAAAAAAGTTATCTCGTAGATGATTGCTTTCGCTGACGGACATGTATCCTTTTGCCTTCCTCAGTTGCACGTATGCGGCGAGGTCAACGCGTGCGTCGATCAACCGGTTCAGCAGATCGATTCGCTGTCTGTCAACGAACATACTTCGATCCTCCTCTTTCCAGCCTTGTTGCAATTAAATAGTATGGCTATTTTTTGAGCAAAATGCTGTCCAGGATCAATTCTTCACGCCGAATTAACAAAATTTACATTTCCTTCGCCTCCGCCAGCGTATGAGATTGCGATACAAATTTTATCCAGAACTCTGTAGAATCCCTGCCCTGACCTTTCCTGTAACTGAATATTTTTTAAGCTATGAGCAAAGTAACTCCCCAGCCGAAAATCGGCTTTGTTTCCCTTGGCTGTCCGAAAAACCTTGTCGATTCAGAGCGTATTCTCACCGAACTACGCACTGAAGGTTATGACGTGGTACCGAGCTATGACGATGCGGACATGGTGATCGTCAACACCTGCGGCTTTATTGACAGCGCGGTACAAGAATCACTGGAAGCCATTGGTGAAGCGTTGAATGAAAACGGCAAGGTAATTGTGACCGGTTGTCTGGGGGCAAAAGAAGATCAGATCCGCGAAGTCCACCCGAAAGTGCTGGAAATCACCGGGCCTCATAGCTATGAGCAGGTTCTGGAGCACGTTCATCACTACGTGCCAAAACCGAAACACAACCCATTCCTGAGCCTGGTGCCAGAACAAGGCGTGAAACTGACGCCGCGTCATTATGCCTATCTGAAAATTTCTGAAGGCTGTAATCACCGCTGCACCTTCTGCATTATTCCGTCTATGCGCGGCGACCTGGTGAGCCGTCCGATTGGCGAAGTGTTAAGTGAAGCGAAACGTCTGGTTGATGCGGGCGTTAAAGAGATTCTGGTGATCTCGCAGGATACTTCCGCGTATGGCGTCGATGTTAAACATCGTACTGGCTTCCACAACGGCGAGCCGGTAAAAACCAGCATGGTCAGCCTGTGCGAACAGTTATCGAAACTGGGGATCTGGACACGTCTGCACTACGTTTACCCTTATCCGCATGTGGACGACGTCATCCCACTGATGGCAGAAGGCAAAATCCTGCCGTATCTGGACATTCCGCTGCAGCACGCCAGCCCGCGCATTCTCAAACTGATGAAACGTCCGGGTTCTGTAGATCGCCAACTGGCGCGCATTAAACAGTGGCGCGAAATCTGCCCGGAACTGACCCTACGCTCAACCTTTATTGTTGGCTTCCCTGGCGAGACGGAAGAAGATTTCCAGATGCTACTCGACTTCCTGAAAGAAGCACGTCTGGATCGCGTTGGCTGCTTTAAATACAGCCCGGTTGAAGGTGCAGACGCCAATGCCCTGCCTGACCAGGTTCCGGAAGAAGTGAAAGAAGAACGCTGGAACCGTTTCATGCAGTTGCAGCAGCAAATTTCCGCCGAGCGCCTGCAAGAGAAAGTGGGCCGTGAAATTCTGGTGATTATCGACGAAGTGGACGAAGAAGGCGCGATTGGTCGCAGCATGGCAGATGCACCGGAAATCGACGGCGCGGTTTATCTCAATGGTGAAACCAACGTTAAGCCGGGTGATATCCTGCGTGTGAAAGTCGAGCACGCCGATGAGTACGATTTGTGGGGTAGCCGGGTTTAATTAATTTAAAGGCAGATCTAACAAGGATATTGTTCTTCGATCTGCCTCTGCTACCCTTCCCGATGTCCTACCCTTACGCACAAAATCCCCTGACGCATAAATCGAGAAAAATGTATCGTACTCGAGGCAACTCTCACTTTTTCACACCAAATTAAAGTTTTGATCGCAATTACTTGAAATAAGCGTAATGGTTACTATAGTAAACATTACCACAAGGATGGATGTATGGGTGTGTATAAGGCAAGACGATTCAGCCAAAGCACGAAAAAACTTGGTATTCACGATAAAGTTCTCATGGCTGCCGCTGAAGAAGTGATGCAGGGCATATGGGAAGCTGATTTAGGTAGCGGTGTCATCAAAAAACGTTTACCCCTCCAACAAGGAAAGAGTGGTGGAGCCAGAACAATTATCTTTTTTAAATCAGCAAATCATGTGTTTTTTTATGATGGTTGGTCCAGGAGTGGTCTAAGCAGTAAAGGAACCAAAGAAATCGAAGATGATGAACTGGCGGCCTACAAAAAAATGGCAAATGCATTTCTGGCCTTTAGCAATAAGCAAATAGAGGATTTGATCGAAACTGGCTTTTTGATTGAGGTGAAAAATGAGCGATAAATTACAAATGATGCTGGAAGATGCAAAGGAACTGAATGCACTGGGCCTGATGTCTGATAGTGAAGTTGATGCCATTGCCGTCATGGTCAAAGCTCGTGAAGTCAGCGCCCGTATAGCCAAAGTCAAATCAATGACGGGTGAAGAGATCAAAGCCATCCGCACCCGATACGGCATGTCACAATCCGTGCTGGCACATACAATGGGAATGTCAAAAGAAAGTGTCTCGAAATGGGAACGTAATGAAATAAAACCGAGCGGCCCGGCATTACGTATTTTGAATACATTGGCAATAAAAGGGCCGGAAGTTTTTGCAAAGTAAAATGTTTGCAAATGATTTACCACATTCATTAGTACCCCTTGATTAAGGGGTACTAACACTATTCTAATTCTACTGCCAGCTAATCTGCGCCCTGCCGTTTTTCTTACTCTTATACAGCCGCTCATCCGCCAGCATTTTCAAGCGTTCGACGGTAGGACATTCGTTTGAATGCGCTACACCGATACTGGTACTTAAATTAATGCTTCCCACCTGGAAATGAACGATTTCTTTTAGAATCGATAGCAACTCTTCCAGCGTTCCACCCGTATAAATCACCGCAAATTCGTCACCACCGAAGCGGTAGACTTTACCTTTATCTACGGGGATCTGTGATTTAAGGATTTTCACCACTTTCATCAACACTTCATCGCCCAGCAAATGACCGAAGGTGTCGTTAATGTTTTTGAATTTATCGACGTCAAACAGGCACAAATAACCGCCTTTTTCCGGCAGGGCTTTTAAATCTTCGTCAAAGGATTTTCTGCCCATCGCTTTGGTCAGGTCATCCAGGAACGCCGAGTTATACAGACTGTAGAGTTTTTTGACATCGGCAGCCGAAAAGAAAAGCCCACCGTCCAGGACGCGTTCAAAATGGTTATTAATAATGGCTTCTTTCTCCACAATGCCACGATTAATCACTCTGCGTACCAGATAGAGGCAACTGGCACCCGATATCACTGCCACCAATGCAGCAAAGAAAATAATCAACATACATACCTGAAAATAAACGTCTTTTTTATACGCAAATACGTACAATCCGGTCGGCAAATAGGCGAAGTGCTCCATCGCTTCCGAAACGGTGAAGATGGCGTTTTTAGCGTTATATTCATCACCGGTCACCGATTTACCGTTCTTGAACAGGGAGAACATCAGGTTCTCGCTATCCATCGCCAGCGATTTTGACAGTAAAGAAAAACGTTCCAGACCAAGCAAAAATATCAGACTACGATTGTGAGTTACCGGATAGAGGTAATAGACGAAGGTTTTACCATCAAAAGAGATAAACCCTGTATTTTTGACATGTCGATACTTAACAACCTGCATAATATCTGCACAATAATTTTTCTCGAACTCCTTTACCTGAATACATTCGTCACTGGAAATCAGATAAGGACCGACATCGTACAAATAAGAGGGTGAAAGCGAGTCGGCGTAAGCCAACCAACAGCTGTTCCTCCGTAGGATTTAGCGTGTTGATCAGATCAATTGCCACACTACGCCGATATTCAGCAATATTTGCCACCGCAAAAGCAGTATCAATAACGGACTGTTTCAGGCCATACACCCGTTCCTTTACCATTTGAGTGTAGATCCCGCAGGCAACTGCTGAAATCATGATAAAAATCAGCAGACTGACTGTAAGTACGAATTTATTGATTCTGGACATACGTAAACTACTCTTTTACTAATTTTCCACTTTTATCCCAGGCGGAGAATGGCATGGGTTTCTGGTACAGATACCCCTGAGCCTGAACACATCCTAATTTGATTAATTCACGCGCAACGTCTTCGCTCTCTACGCCTTCCGCAATCACCGGGATCCGGTTATAGCGTGCCAGATCGAAAATAATGCGCACAATTTTTCCCGCAGTACCGAAAATATCGCCGGTAAATTGCGAGTCCACTTTTATGCTATCTGGATTAATTTCATAAAAACGTTTCAGGTTTGACAAACCGGTGCCAAAGTCATCAATCGATATCCGTACCCCTTGTTTACGCAGTTGTTCAATATTGAGATAAAAATGTTCATTAATTCGCTCGATCACGGTTTCAGTGATCTCAACACAGAGGCTGTTCGCCTTCAGGCCATTTTCTTCCATGATGGTGGTAAAACGCTCATGAAAGTGTGGTTCGTTTAACTGCCAGGGCGAAACATTAATATGCAGTAAGAAATCATCCTTCAGCGACGCACGCTGACTAAAATGTCTGAATTCACCCATTGCCGTTTTAATAATCTGATAACCCAGCTCATTGATAAACCCGATATCTTCAGCAATGGTAATGAACTTTAGCGGTGAAATGATCCCCCGCTCCGCAGACACCCAACGGCACAACGCCTCCGCGCCCAAAATGGTGCGGGTGTTAATATCAACAATCGGTTGATAGACCAGGAATAGTTCGCCAATTTCCATTGCATGGCGAATATTACGCGCAATCCAGATATTCTCTTCTATTTCGTTGAGTTTCGCATCATCACAGAAAATAAACTCTGAGAACATATGGTTGCGGATACTGGAAATCGCCAGTTTCAGCTTTTCTGCGTAACTCCAGGCGTTTTCCCCCTGCAAAGGTTCACAAATAGCAGACTTATGGATGCGCAGATTGCGGTAGCCAAAACTGCTGTCAAAATCGTTTACCGTCGCTATCTTACGGGTAAACGTCTGTACATTTTCCCGGCACAGGAGTAAATAAAGATCGGCATTAAATGTCACGATATCGCAGCATTGCGCATATTTCTCAGCAATTCGCTGACACAATTTCCTGACGATTTTATTGCGTTCATCAACACCAAACACCGCTTCCACGGCTTCCAGACCACACAGTTTGATGATCCCCACAGCCAGATACTGATTATTGTTGGACTCAATAATCGCCATATTTTTAATAAAACCGCTTTCCTGATCGTAAGAGATCAGTGAGAGCAATTTATTTGACCGTTCAATTTCGGCATCTTTCATTTCCGCGATCGAATTTTTGATGCTGATAATCTCTTTCGCATCGCCTTCGCGAATTTTCAGAGCCTCGATCTGATCCGTTGAGTCGGGCAAAAACGCCAGCGTATTAACCAGCTCGGTCATTTCAGAAAATTGCCGACGGAACACACGAGTGGTCATTAAATAAACCACCAGCAATACGATAATAATGAAAGCAAACGGCAGATAAAAAAGTTTATCTGATGCGTTCAATAAATTACCACCAGGATAATAAAAATAGATTTCGAATAATGCGTTGTTTGGCACCGCTGATGTTTTTTCAATATATTCCGTATCGACAGAATCAATAATATTATAATTACCTTCGCTATTATAAATAATCAATTTTTCACGAGCGAGTTGATTCTTAGCAATGATCTCATGACCTTGCTTTAAAAATAGAACTTCATCATTAGCGCTGATTTGATCAAGATACTCGTTCAGATATCGCCAGTTTAAATCGACATGAATTTTATCCACCGCTAACAAATCGTGATCTTTGCCGTTGATATGTAGCGTAAAAGAGATACATTTTTTACCCGGACGATCAAAGCAATTGTATGCCGGATTCCAGCTGTTGTTAGAGTCATCTGAAGCCACCGACCACGGTCGTTTCGATGGGTTAAAATCGGCAAAAATAACCCGCCCTGACTCGTCGACAAGCGGTCCATTTACTTGTTCCTGATGATAAACAACGATTTTATCATTCGCCCTCCGCGAAAAGAGATAATATTTATTATCATCAAGTACCAGTCCCACCGAGTCTAAAAATGGCATCATTTCCATTTTCAGAATTACGGCGCGTTGAATCTCCTCTGTATTTTTTAATAAATACAGTGAGTCCTTTAATGTCAGGGCCGAACGTTCAATATCTTTAAAGAAATAGCCAACGTTTTTCTGAATAAGTTCAAAGCGGCTATCGGCACGTTTTACCGCGCGTTCCGATACCAGTTGATAGTTAATGATGAAAAAAAGACCAATAAATGACAGTGCTGCCAATAAAAATAAAATTATCAGCCTTATCTTTATCTTTTCGTATAAACTCAGCATGTTAATACATTTAACAAAATAACTGTCTGAACGCTGTGCCGCTGCAAAATAGTCCCTTGCTGCGGCTTTTTAACCAAATTACCCGATTCTACAAAATCAGCAGAAAGTTACAACACTTGCTTAGGGCAATAATTTCCTGTGAGGTGATTACCCTTTCAAGCAATATTCAAACGTAACTATCCTTTAATTTTCGGATCCAGCGCATCGCGTAAACCATCGCCCAACAAATTGAACGCCAGTACGGTCAGAAAAATAGCCAGGGCCGGAAAAACAGCGACATGCGGCGCGATAACCATATCCGCTCGTGCCTCATTGAGCATTGCTCCCCACTCTGGTGTCGGCGGCTGCGCACCGAGGCCGAGAAATGACAGGCTGGCGGCAGAGATAATCGAGGTACCAATGCGCATGGTGAAAAACACCACGATAGAAGAGACGGTCCCAGGCAGGATATGACGCAATAAAATGGTCATATCGCTGGCACCAATACTGCGTGCTGACTCAATAAAGGTTTGCTGTTTCAACACCAGCGTGTTGCCGCGCACCAGTCGGGCAAACGCGGGGATGGAAAAAATGGCGACTGCGATAATCACGTTAGCAATGCCGCTTCCCAACACCGCAACAACAGCGATCGCCAGTAAAATACCCGGGAAGGCAAACAGCACATCGCAAATGCGCATGATCAGCCGATCCCACCAGCCTTCATAATATCCAGCCAGCAAGCCCAGCAACGTCCCGATCGCCGCACCGATAAACACGGCAAACACGCCCGCCGCCAGCGAGATTTGCGCACCAACCAGGACACGGCTGAAAATGTCACGCCCCAGTGAATCGACGCCAAACCAGTGCTGCAAAGAAGGTCCGTTATTCAGATTGTCATAATCAAAATAATTTTCGGCGTCATAGGGAGCAATCCAGCGTGCAAAAATGGCCACCACAATCAATAAAATAACGAACAATGCGGCGGTCATCGCCATATGCTGACGGCGAAATCGTCGCCAGAATTCATGCCACGGTGTACGTACCTGGTCAGGTTTGACCAGTGGCATGGCGTTTAACACCGCCTGACGTCGCCAGTTAAATAGTCGCATCCTTACTTGTACCTGATAGCCGGGTTAATGGCGGCGTAAAGCACATCCACCACTAAGTTGATAAGAATAAATTCCAGCGAGAAAAGCAGAATTTCCGCCTGAATCACCGGGTAATCGCGCATTTCTACGGAGTCAACGAGTAAGCGTCCAAGTCCGGGCCAGTTGAAAACTTTCTCCACCACGATGGAACCACCGAGCAAAAAGCCAAACTGTAAGCCCATCATGGTCACTACCGGGATCATCGCGTTGCGTAGCCCGTGCTTGAGGACAACCCAGGTTTCGCTCACCCCTTTCGCCCTCGCGGTACGCATATAATCTTCGCTTAAAACGTCGACAAACGACGCGCGGGTAAAGCGCGCCATCACGGCTGCCACTGCCGCGCCGAGCGTCAGGGAGGGTAAAATGTAGTGCTGCCAACTGTCTGCTCCCACGGTAGGCAGCCAGCCCAGTTCAACGGAGAATACCTGAATTAAAAGCATCCCCAGAGCAAATGCCGGAAACGAGATCCCCGACACCGCAATGGTCATACTCAATCGATCCGGCCAACGATTACGCCAGACGGCGGCGATAATTCCCGCCGCCATACCAAATATCACCGCCCAGACCATACTGGTTATGGTCAGCCACAGCGTTGGCATAAAGCGGCTGGCAATCTCATCGCCAACCGGACGACGCGACACCATCGACAGGCCAAAATCCCCCTGCACAGCATTGCTGATATAGTGCCAGAACTGGTGATACAGCGGCTGATCCAACCCCAGCTGCTGACGCACCAGTTCTATAACCTGCGCATCAGCTTCGGGCCCGGCAATCAATCGCGCCGGATCGCCGGGCAGCATATGGACAAATAAAAACACCAGCACCGAGACGATAAACAGCGTCGGAATCAACCCCAGCAAGCGTTTGATAACGTAATTAAGCATTCCACTCCCTGCGTTGCTTATTGCAAATCCGCGTCTTCAAAGCTGAAGCCGGTGTCTGGCATGATCCAAAAACCGGTCAGGTTTTTACTGTGTGCCGACACCAGTTTTTCTACCACCAGCGGGATCCACGGCGACTCTTGCCAGATGATATCCTGCGCCGCCTTATAAAAACGGGTCTTTTCCGCCGGATCATTAGTTTTCAGTGCCTGAGCCAGGAAGTCATCCACCTGTTTATTGCTGTAAAACGCGGTATTAAACAGCGTCGGTGGCCAGTTTTGCGAGGCAAACAGCGGCGATAGTGCCCAGTCAGCTTCGCCGGTTGAAGCCGACCAGCCAGTGTAGAACATCCGCACGCCGCTCTCTTTTTGCCCTTTACCTTCGACTTCTGCCGCCCGCTGTCCGGCATCCATCGCAGTCACCTGGGCTTTAATCCCGACCTGCGCTAACTGCTGCTGGGTAAATTGCAGCACTTTCTGCGCGGTGCTGTGGTTATGTGACGACCACAGCGTGGTACTGAAACCGTTGGGATATCCCGCCTCTTTCAGTAATTCGCGCGCTTTCACTGGATCGTAAGGCCACGGTTTATAACTTTGCGCGTAGGCGATACTCGGCGGTACCACACCACTAGCTGGCGTTGCATAGCCCGCGAAGGCCACTTTCACCAGCGCCGGGCGGTTAATGGCGTAATTCAGCGCCTCACGGACCTTCGGGTTATCGAATGGCTGTTGCGTCACGTTCATACTGATATAACGCTGCATAATTGACGGACTGGCCATCAACTCGATATTTTTGTTTTTCTCCAGCAATGCGGCCTGCTCGTAAGGAATGGGGAAAGCAAACTGCGCTTCACCGGTTTGTAGCATGGCCGCGCGGGTGTTGTTATCCGCAACCGGACGCCAGGTTATGCTGTCCAGTTTGGGCAATCCTGGCTGCCAGTAACCCGCGAATTTTTTCACTTTCACAAAATCGGTCTGATTCCAGGTATCCAGTTCATACGGCCCGGTTCCCACCGGATGAAAACCAATATCCTTGCCATATTTTTCCAGCGCTGCCGGCGAAATCATCGCGGTCGCCGGATGGGCAAGAATATTAATAAACGCTGAGAACGGCTGTTTGAGGGTAATCTTTACCGTTGTTGGATCGATCGCTTCCGTTTTGGCAATATTCTTATACAGGTTGTAGCGTTTAAGATGATTCGCCGGATCGCTGGCCCGGTCCAGATTCGCTTTTACCGCCGCTGCGTTGAAGTCGGTTCCATCCTGGAATTTAATTCCTTCCCGCAGTTTCACGGTGTAAGTAAGGCCGTCATCGGAAACGGTATAGCTCTCCGCCAGCACGTTTTTCAGTTTCATCTCTTTATCGAGACCGAACAGCCCCTGGTAAAACGATTTCGCTACGGCCTGAGATAACGTGTCATTCGCGTCATATGGATCGAGCGTGGTGAAGTTCGATCCTACCGCCACCACCACATCTTTGGCAGCGAATGCACAAGATGCCATCAACGCTGTCGCAATGCCCAGCGCCACTAACCCACTACGGTGTACAGCTCTTGCCATTTTATTCTCCGCCTGAATGTTATCTACGCATGAATGCGTATTCTGATTGTGGTTGTGCGACGTAATGCCCCGGCCCGACGCATTGCAACGAGACGGCTACAACCTCTTCACCACGCAGATGAATATTGCTGGGAAGATCGTCCGACAGCAGTACACGCTGCGGTCGTTGTCGGGACGGTTCAGCGACCGGAACTGCCGCCAGTAATTTACGCGTATAAGGATGCTGCGGGTTTTCGAAGACCGCGCGCCGTGGACCAATTTCAACAATTTGTCCGAGATACATCACCGCCACACGATGACTAATCCGCTCTACCACGGCCATATCGTGGGAGATAAACAGATACGCAATGCCGAAATCACGCTGGAGATCGAGCAACAAGTTGATAATCTGCCCGCGAATAGAAACATCCAGCGCCGAGACGGCTTCGTCGGCAATGATCACTTTTGGATTCAATGCCAACGCGCGAGCAATGCAGATGCGCTGGCGCTGACCGCCGGAAAACTCATGAGGGTAACGCCAGGCATGTTCCGGTAACAGGCCTACGCGCTCCAGCAACCACGCAACGCGTGCAGCCGCTTCTTTACCTGGCAATAAACCGTGTACGCGCAGCGGTTCGATAATCGAATCACCGATGGTCTGACGTGGGTCCAGCGAAGCGTAAGGGTCCTGAAAAATAAACTGAATATCGCGGCGCAATGCCTGAAGTTTACCGGATGACAAGGTATCGATTCGCTGACCGTTAAAGATAATTTCGCCGCCCTGCGATTCGACCAGGCGCAGCAACGCCCGCCCGGTAGTGGATTTACCGCTGCCAGACTCGCCCACCAGCGATAGCGTTTCGCCAGGCCAGAGATCAAAACTCACTTTCTCAACGGCATGCACTTCCCGCGTTACGCGATTCAACAAACCGCTGCGCAAAGGGAAACGGGTGACCAGATTACGCACCCGTAAAACAGGTTCGCCATCCACCACCGTTTTCTGCTCGATGGGTGGTTCCTGTTTCGCTGGATGTTCAAGCGATATCAATGGGAAACGTCGGGGATAATCTAACCCTTTCATCGCACCAAGTTGCGGAACAGCAGCTAACAGCGCACGGGTATAAGGATGTTGCGGTGCATGAAAAATCTGTTCGACGCTACCCGTTTCCACCGCCTCGCCCTGATACATCACCAGAACCCGATCGGCAATCTCTGCCACCACGCCCATATCGTGCGTGATAAAGATAACGCCCATCGACATCTCTTTTTGCAATACTTTGATTAATTGCAGGATCTGCGCCTGAATAGTGACATCCAGCGCGGTGGTTGGCTCATCGGCAATCAGCACCGCCGGGCGGCATGACAGCGCCATCGCAATCATCACTCGCTGGCGCATCCCGCCAGAGAGTTGATGCGGATAACGTGAAAGAATGGTTTGTGCCTCCGGAATGCGTACCTGATCCAGCATCCGCTTCGCCTCGACCATTGCTTCTTCACGACTGGCGTTTTGATGCAGACGAATAGATTCAGCAATCTGTTCACCCACAGTAAATACCGGGTTCAGCGATGTCATCGGTTCCTGAAATATCATCGCCATATCCGCACCGCGCACATGGCGCATTTGTGCAGCGCTCTGCTCGCTAAGTTCAATCACTTCGCGACTGCGCCGCCGCAACAGCATTTTATCGCACTGTACTAAACCGCCCGCCTGTTCCAACAGACGCATCAATGCCAGCGCAGTCACTGACTTACCGGAGCCGGATTCGCCAACAATTGCCAGCGTCTCACCACGTTGCAGGCTAAAAGAGAGATTGCGGACCGCAGCTATTTTCTGCTGGTCCTGCATAAAGGCAATATTCAGATTTTCAACCGCCAGCACACCACCGGCATTAAGTTCATCACTGTGTGGCAACGGTGTCCCCTTTTTCACGGTAGATACCGGTGGTTGGCGTATCGCCTGCGTAGCCCCAGGCGCGATACATTCCTTCGGTGTTAAACGGTAGCGCGACGTTACCTTCATGGTCGATAGCGATTAAGCCACCGCTACCGCCAAGCGCAGGGAGTTTTTCCATTACTACCCGCTCGCAGGCTTCCGCGAGACTTAATCCGCCGTAATCCATTAACGCGGCGATGTCATATGCCGCCAGCGCGCGGATGAAGACTTCGCCCGTGCCGGTACAAGAAACCGCCACACTGGCGTTATTGGCGTAGCATCCGGCGCCCACTAAGGGACTATCGCCAACTCGTCCGGGTAATTTATTGGTCATTCCGCCCGTGGACGTGGCTGCCGCCAGATTGCCGTCTAAATCCAACGCCACGGCCCCCACGGTGCCCATTTTCTGTTTTTCATCCAGTGGCGCACCGCTATGGTCGAGGACTGTTGCCCCTTCCTCGCGCGCTGCCAGTAGTTGTTCATAACGCAAAGGCGTGGAGAAAATCTCCGGTGAGACGCGCTCCATGCCATGAGCAAACGCAAAATTTTCTGCCCCTTCGCCAATCATCATCACATGCGGGCTTTGCTCCATCACCAGCCGGGCGGCAAGAACCGGATTACGCAGATGACTAACGCCCGCCACCGCACCGGCTTTCAGGGTGTTACCATCCATCACACAGGCGTCCAGTTCATGGGTTTCATCACGCGTAAAGACAGCGCCAATTCCGGCGTTAAACAGTGGACACTCTTCCAGCAGACGCACCGCTTCCGTCACCACATCCAGCGCACTTTCGCCCGCTTCCAGCATTTTCTGCCCGGTTTCAACAATGGCAGACAGCGCCTCGATGTAGCGTAATTCCTGTTGCAGACTCATCTGCGCGCGGCTAATTGCACCTGCGCCGCCATGAATTGCAATGACTGCTTTGCCCATAGTATTCGTCCATTAAGGGTGGCTCGCCACTTTTGCTATAAATATCAGAATTTTTATGAATTACTCATTCAATTTTTGAATATAGAAAGATGGATATGGCATGTAAAGGCAGGAGCCAGCGCTACGCCCGAGGTGGCATACAGTCTGTGGCGTTTTTCTGACATAATAGGCAAATTCGATTTTGCCTCCGCAGGAGTGTTTTCATGGAATTTACCACCGGATTGATGTCGCTCGACACCGCGCTTAATGAGATGCTTTCTCGCGTTACCCCACTGACCGCCCAGGAAACGCTGCCACTGGTTCAGTGTTTTGGTCGTATTCTGGCGAGCGATGTCGTTTCGCCACTGGATGTCCCGGGGTTTGATAACTCCGCTATGGACGGCTACGCGGTGCGTTTAGCCGATATTGCCTCCGGGCAACCGCTGCCCGTTGCCGGTAAATCCTTTGCCGGTCAGCCGTACCATGGTGAATGGCCTGCGGGTACCTGCATTCGTATTATGACCGGTGCGCCGGTGCCAGAAGGCTGCGAAGCGGTGGTGATGCAGGAGCAGACTGAACAAACGGACAATGGCGTGCGTTTTACTGCTGAAGTGCGTAGCGGGCAAAATATTCGCCGTCGCGGTGAAGATATCTCTGCAGGTGCGGTTGTTTTCCCGGCGGGGACTCGCCTGACTACCGCTGAACTGCCAGTGATTGCTTCGCTAGGGATTGCCGAAGTTCCGGTGATTCGTAAAGTGCGTGTAGCGCTTTTTTCTACCGGTGATGAACTCCAGTTGCCCGGTCAGCCGCTGGGCGACGGCCAAATCTACGATACCAACCGTCTCGCCGTACACCTGATGTTAGAACAGTTGGGATGCGAGGTAATCAACTTAGGGATTATCCGCGACGATCCCCATGCCCTGCGCGCCGCATTTATTGAAGCCGACAGCCAGGCGGATGTAGTGATCAGTTCCGGCGGTGTTTCAGTGGGTGAAGCGGATTACACCAAAACGATTCTTGAAGAGCTGGGGGAGATCGCCTTCTGGAAACTGGCGATTAAACCGGGTAAACCGTTCGCGTTCGGTAAACTTTCTAATAGTTGGTTCTGCGGCCTGCCGGGCAACCCGGTTTCAGCGACGCTGACCTTCTATCAACTGGTACAGCCTTTGCTGGCAAAACTAAGCGGCAATACCGCCATCGGCCTGCCCGCGCGCCAGCGTGTGCGCACGGCATCGCCTCTGAAGAAATCGCCAGGACGCCTTGATTTCCAGCGCGGCGTGCTGCAACGCAACGCCGATGGCGAACTGGAAGTGACGACCACCGGACATCAGGGTTCACATATATTTAGCTCCTTTAGCCTCGGCAACTGCTTTATCGTGCTGGAACGCGATCGCGGCAATGTGGAAGTGGGCGAATGGGTGGAAGTAGAACCGTTTAACGCGTTGTTCGGAGGCCTGTAATGGCGGAACTCAGCGATCAGGAGATGCTGCGCTACAACCGGCAAATCATTCTGCGCGGTTTTGATTTTGACGGTCAGGAGGCGCTAAAAGATTCTCGTGTGCTGATCGTCGGCCTCGGTGGACTCGGCTGTGCAGCTTCGCAGTATCTGGCAAGCGCCGGTGTCGGCAACCTGACGCTGCTCGACTTCGACACGGTTTCGCTCTCGAATCTGCAACGCCAGACTCTGCACAGCGATGCCACGGTCGGGCAACCGAAGGTGGAATCCGCCCGTGACGCCCTGACGCGGATCAACCCACATATCGCGATTACGCCAGTCAATGCGCTGCTTGATGACGCTGAACTTGCTGCGATGATTGCAAAACACGATCTGGTGCTCGACTGTACGGATAACGTTGCAGTACGTAATCAACTGAACGCAGGCTGTTTTGCCGCGAAGGTGCCGCTGGTTTCCGGCGCGGCAATTCGTATGGAAGGGCAAATCACGGTCTTCACTTATCAGGACGGCGAACCGTGCTATCGCTGCCTTAGCCGTTTGTTTGGCGAGAACGCGTTAACCTGCGTAGAAGCAGGCGTGATGGCACCGTTGATCGGCGTAATTGGTTCGTTGCAGGCAATGGAAGCGATCAAACTGCTGGCAGGTTATGGCAAACCGGCCAGCGGAAAAATCGTGATGTACGATGCGATGACCTGTCAGTTTCGCGAAATGAAACTGATGCGTAATCCGGGGTGTGAGGTGTGCGGGTAGTAACTGCCACCTCCAGGCCAGATAAGACGCGACACTCCGCCACGTCATCAGCAATTTATGAGGATGCAGAACGTCCGGTTAAATCGACGTTCTGCCAAACGCTCCCTGCCAGTCCTGCTCAAACTTCGCCACAGCGGCATCAACCGCCGGATAGCTAATCATCTGTTGTGCCACATCCAGTGGCAGAGTAATTGATTCACATCCTGCCAGTAAGCAGTCCAGCGCCTGACGCGGGGTTTTGAAACTCGCGGCTAACACTTTCGCCTGCGGCGCATGCATTTTCAATAACTGGTGTAAGTCGGTCACAGTCTGAATACCGCTACCGCCCTGAGCATCAATACGATTAACGTAAGGCGCAACATATTCCGCACCTGCCAGCGCCGACAGTAGCCCTTGTGCTGCGCCATATACCGCGGTTCCCAGCGTCGGAATCCCTTCCGCTTTTAACATCTTAATCGCTGCCAGCCCCTCGGCGGTCACCGGAACTTTCACCACGATATCCGCAATAATAGAACGCAGCTTAAGCGCGTCATTCACCATCCCTTCGGCAGTGGTAGCCATTACCTGGGCAAACAGACGCCCCTGACCGCCCATCGCCTCGTGAAGTTGCGGAAGCACAACCTCCAGCGGTTTTTTACCCGCGGCGATAATGCTTGGGTTAGTGGTCACACCCGCCAGCGGAAAAATACGTGACAGCGCCTTCACCGCAACAACGTCTGAAGTATCCAGATACAGTTCCATAACCATCCTCAAAATGTACTTTTTGTCTGAATGTAGACTATCACGGGAAAACTCTCTGAACAGTTGACGCACATCAATCTAACTTTCATTCGAAAGTATTTTAATGTTTGAACGAAACAGAGAGGCAACTATGATTTTCAATATTCAGCGCTACTCGACCCATGATGGCCCCGGTATCCGCACGGTCGTATTTCTTAAAGGCTGTTCGCTGGGCTGCCGCTGGTGTCAGAACCCGGAAAGCCGCGCCCGCACGCAGGATCTGCTGTATGACCCACGTCTGTGCCTGGAAGGCTGTGAGCTGTGCGCTAAGGCCGCGCCGGACGTGATTGAGCGCGCGTTGAATGGTTTGCTTATTCATCGGGAAAAGTTAACCCCGGAGCATCTGACGGCGCTAACCGACTGCTGCCCGACACAGGCGTTAACCGTGTGTGGTGAAGTGAAAAGCGTTGAGGAGATCATGGCGACCGTTCTGCGCGATAAACCGTTTTACGATCGCAGCGGCGGCGGCTTAACGCTTTCTGGCGGTGAACCGTTTATGCAGCCGGAAATGGCGATGGCGCTACTGCAAGCCAGCCACGAGGCTGGCATTCATACTGCGGTAGAAACCTGTCTGCATGTGCCGTGGAAATATATCGCCCCTTCTCTGCCCTATATCGATCTGTTTCTTGCCGATTTAAAACACGTTGCCGACGCGCCGTTTAAACAGTGGACCGACGGTAACGCCGCCAGAGTGCTGGATAACCTGAAAAAACTCGCCTCAGCGGGCAAAAAAATCATTATCCGCGTACCGCTGATTCAGGGCTTTAATGCCGACGAAACCTCTGTAAAAGCCATTACCGATTTTGCCGCCGACGAGCTGCACGTTGGCGAAATTCATTTTCTGCCCTACCACACGCTGGGCATCAACAAATATCACTTACTTAATCTGCCCTATGACGCCCC
Source organism: Escherichia sp. WS3063 (assembly GCF_046486595.1). NCBI lineage: Bacteria > Pseudomonadati > Pseudomonadota > Gammaproteobacteria > Enterobacterales > Enterobacteriaceae > Escherichia > Escherichia sp. WS3063. The sequence goes on along the minus strand of NZ_JBJQKY010000031.1, from coordinate 5,159 downwards.
GGAAAAACCGCTTGATGCGCCAGAACTGCTCGACTTTGCCCAGCAGTACGCCTGCCAGAAAGGGTTAACCGCGACCTTACGAGGATAACAACCATGACCACACTGAAACTGGACACGCTCAGCGACCGCATTAAAGCGCACAAAAATGCGCTGGTGCATATTGTGAAACCACCAGTCTGTACCGAGCGCGCGCAGCACTATACCGAGATGTATCAACAACATCTCGATAAGCCGATCCCGGTACGTCGCGCGCTGGCACTGGCGCATCACCTGGCGAATCGCACCATCTGGATCAAGCACGATGAGTTGATCATCGGCAACCAGGCAAGCGAGGTTCGCGCCGCGCCGATCTTCCCGGAATATACCGTCTCGTGGATCGAAAAAGAGATTGATGATCTGGCAGATCGTCCGGGTGCTGGTTTTGCGGTGAGCGAGGAGAACAAACGTGTTCTGCATGAAGTGTGCCCGTGGTGGCGCGGTCAGACGGTACAGGATCGCTGCTACGGCATGTTTACCGATGAGCAAAAAGGTCTGCTGGCGACCGGCATCATTAAAGCGGAGGGCAATATGACCTCCGGCGATGCGCACCTGGCGGTGAATTTCCCGCTACTGCTGGAAAAAGGGCTTGATGGTCTGCGTGAGAAAGTGGCGGAACGTCGCTCGCGCATCAATCTGACGGTACTGGAAGATCTGCACGGCGAGCAATTCCTGAAAGCGATTGATATCGTGCTGGTGGCAGTCAGTGAACACATTGAACGTTTCGCTGCCCTGGCGCGTGAAATGGCCACGACCGAAACCCGCGAAAGCCGTCGCGATGAACTGCTGGCGATGGCAGAAAACTGCGATCTTATCGCCCACCAACCGCCGCAGACTTTCTGGCAGGCGCTGCAACTGTGTTACTTCATCCAGTTGATATTGCAGATCGAATCTAACGGTCACTCAGTATCTTTTGGTCGTATGGACCAGTATCTCTATCCATACTATCGCCGTGACGTTGAACTGAACCAGACACTGGATCGCGAACACGCCATCGAGATGCTGCATAGCTGCTGGTTGAAATTGCTGGAAGTGAACAAAATCCGCTCCGGCTCACACTCAAAAGCCTCTGCGGGAAGTCCGCTGTATCAGAACGTCACCATTGGCGGGCAAAATCTGGTTGATGGTCAACCGATGGACGCGGTAAATCCACTCTCTTATGCGATCCTCGAATCTTGCGGTCGCCTGCGTTCGACTCAGCCTAACCTCAGCGTGCGTTACCATGCGGGTATGAGTAACGATTTCCTCGACGCCTGTGTTCAGGTGATCCGCTGCGGCTTCGGGATGCCGGCGTTCAACAACGACGAAATCGTCATCCCGGAATTTATTAAACTCGGTATTGAACCGCAGGACGCTTACGACTATGCAGCGATTGGTTGTATCGAAACCGCCGTCGGTGGCAAATGGGGCTATCGCTGTACCGGCATGAGCTTTATCAACTTCGCCCGCGTGATGCTGGCGGCGCTGGAAGGCGGTCGTGATGCCACCAGCGGCAAAGTGTTCCTGCCACAAGAAAAAGCGTTGTCAGCGGGTAACTTCAACAACTTCGATGAAGTAATGGACGCATGGGATACGCAAATCCGTTACTACACGCGTAAATCAATCGAAATCGAATATGTCGTCGACACCATGCTGGAAGAGAACGTACACGATATTCTCTGCTCGGCGCTGGTGGATGACTGTATTGAGCGAGCGAAAAGTATCAAGCAAGGCGGCGCGAAATATGACTGGGTTTCTGGCCTGCAGGTCGGCATTGCTAACCTCGGCAACAGCCTGGCGGCAGTGAAGAAACTGGTATTTGAACAGGGCGCGATTGGTCAGCAACAGCTGGCTGCCGCACTGGCGGATGACTTCGACGGCCTGACTCACGAGCAGCTGCGTCAGCGGCTGATTAACGGTGCGCCTAAGTACGGCAACGACGATGATACTGTCGATACGCTGCTGGCTCGCGCTTATCAGACCTATATCGACGAACTAAAACAGTACCATAACCCGCGCTATGGTCGTGGTCCGGTTGGCGGCAATTATTACGCGGGTACGTCATCTATCTCCGCTAACGTACCCTTTGGCGCGCAGACGATGGCAACGCCGGACGGACGTAAAGCGCATACCCCGCTGGCAGAAGGCGCTAGTCCGGCCTCCGGTACTGACCATCTCGGCCCAACGGCGGTCATTGGCTCAGTGGGTAAACTGCCTACGGCCGCGATTCTCGGCGGCGTGCTGCTCAACCAGAAACTGAATCCAGCAACGCTGGAGAACGAATCTGACAAGCAGAAACTGATGATCCTGCTGCGCACCTTCTTTGAAGTGCATAAAGGCTGGCATATTCAGTACAACATCGTTTCCCGCGAGACGCTGCTGGAGGCGAAAAAACATCCCGATCAGTATCGCGATCTGGTAGTGCGCGTCGCGGGCTATTCCGCCTTCTTCACCGCGCTCTCTCCAGACGCTCAGGACGATATCATCGCCCGTACTGAACATATGCTGTAATCTTCTCAGCCCGGCGGCGGCGTCGCCGGGCTAAATCATTCACATCATCAATTTCAGCCTCGCTTTCATTCGAAATATAATTTGTGCTCTGCGTCACATTGTTATTACACTGTTACGGTTTCATTTTCGAGCCAGGAGCACACCTATGAGCGTAAAAGTTATCGTCACAGACATGGACGGTACTTTTCTTAACGACGCCAAAACGTACAACCAACCACGTTTTATGGCGCAATATCAGGAACTGAAAAAGCGCGGCATTGAGTTCGTTGTCGCTAGCGGTAATCAGTATTACCAGCTTATTTCGTTCTTTCCTGAGCTAAAGGATGAGATCTCTTTTGTCGCGGAAAACGGCGCACTGGTTTACGAACATGGCAAGCAGTTGTTCCACGGCGAACTGACCCGACATGAATCGCGGATTGTGATTGGCGAGTTGCTAAAAGATAAGCAACTCAATTTTGTCGCCTGCGGTCTGCAAAGTGCATATGTCAGCGAAAACGCCCCCGAAGCATTCGTCGCACTGATGGCAAAACACTACCATCGCCTGAAACCTGTAAAAGATTATCAGGAGATTGACGACGTACTGTTCAAGTTTTCGCTCAACCTGCCGGATGAACAAATCCCGTTAGTGATCGACAAACTGCACATAGCGCTCGATGGCATTATGAAACCCGTCACCAGTGGTTTTGGCTTTATCGACCTGATTATTCCCGGTCTACATAAAGCAAACGGTATTTCGCGGTTACTGAAACGCTGGGATCTGTCACCGCAAAATGTGGTAGCGATTGGCGACAGCGGTAACGATGCGGAGATGCTGAAAATGGCGCGTTATTCCTTTGCGATGGGCAATGCTGCGGAAAACATTAAACAAATCGCCCGTTACGCTACCGATGATAATAATCATGAAGGCGCGCTGAATGTGATTCAGGCGGTGCTGGATAATATCGCTCCTTTCAATAGTTGATCTTCCCCCTGGCCGAAGTGACCACTTCGGCCTCTCTCCTTTTTGCTCGCTTTGTGCACTGACTCAAGATTTTTATCTTGCGTTAACTTATTTTTAACTTAATGTATCAATCGTAATCATTTTACTTTCGAATGAAAGAAGCGAGGTTGATATGACTTTTTCCTGTGAGACGCTGCCCACAGATGCGAAAGCGGCTATCCGAGAGATGAAAGCTGCGCTGCGAGGACAGCTCGGTGATGTGCAACAGGTTTTCGATACACTCTCTGCAAAAATCGAAACGCGTGTTGCTGAAATCGATGCCCTAAAAGCGCAAGGGCTGCCGGTTTGGCCGGAAGTTTCTTATAGTGATATTGCCGCAGGTACAGTAAGCGATGCCACTCGCAATGAAATTAAACGTCGCGGCTGTGCAGTCATAAAAGGCCATTTCCCTCGCGAGCAGGCGATGGCGTGGGATCGTGCCATGCTCGATTATCTTGATATCAATCATTTTGATGATGTTTATAAAGGCCCTGGCGACAGTTTTTTCGGCTCGCTGGAGGCTTCTCGTCCCGAAATCTATCCCATTTACTGGTCGCAAGCACAGATGCAGGCGCGGCAGAGCGAAAACATGGCTGCTGTGCAATCTTTTCTAAACCGACTGTGGACGTCTGAAAGCAACGGCAAACAGTGGTTTAATCCTGATATCAGTGTGATTTATCCAGACAGGATCCGCCGCCGCCCTCCAGGTACTACATCTAAAGGCCTGGGCGCGCATACCGATTCTGGTGCGCTGGAACGGTGGTTATTACCCGCTTATCAGCGCGTTTTTGCCAATGTGTTTAATGGTAATTTCGATGATTACGATCCCTGGGATGCAGCACACCGGACCGATGTCGAAGAGTACACGGTAGATAACACTACAAAATGTTCGGTGTTCCGCACGTTTCAAGGCTGGACGGCGCTCTCTGATATGTTATCGGGTCAGGGATTGTTACATGTGGTGCCTATCCCGGAAGCGATGGCGTATGTTTTATTGCGCCCGCTGCTGGATGACGTACCGGACGATGAACTGTGCGGGGTTGCACCTGGCAAAGTTCTGCCCATTTCAGAGAAATGGCATCCACTACTGCTTAAAGCGCTGACTTCCATTCCCGCGATAACAGCAGGGGATTCCGTCTGGTGGCACTGCGATGTGATTCACTCCGTCGCGCCAGTAGACAATCAACAGGGTTGGGGCAACGTGATGTATATCCCTGCTGCGCCAATGTGCGAGAAAAATCGGGCTTATGCACACAAAGTCAAAATGGCGCTGGAAAAAGGCGCATCACCTGGCGACTTCCCGCGGGAAGATTATGAAGCAAACTGGGAAGGCCGCTTTACGCTGGAGGATCTGAACATTCACGGTAAGCGCGCACTGGGCATGGATGTTTGAGAGTTAATGGAAGTGAATTGATGTGGGATTAAGAAAATCGATTCGACGTTACTCAGATTGCTGACAAATGCGCTTTGTTAATGCCTGATGCGGCGTTAACGCCTTATCCGGCCTACAAAGTCCTGCAGATTCAATATATTGCAGGTACTGCGTAGATACTGTTATGGCCTGCAAGTTTTTTCCTGGTCCGGTTTCCCGGATTGCAGGCATGCCAGACACAGCGCCGTCAGGCGCTGTTGTTTCATCCCTTCCGCGATTTTT
>NZ_JBJQKY010000030.1:0-61319 GCF_046486595.1 Escherichia sp. WS3063 | reverse complement strand
GGGAAATGAAGTGACAGCCCGCCTGCTGACCGTGACGCGCAAAGGAAAAGTCTGCCATCTGCTGACGTCGATGACGGACGCCATGCGCTTCCCCGGAGGAGAAATGGCGGATCTGTACAGTCATCGCTGGGAAATCGAACTGGGATACAGGGAGATAAAACAGACGATGCAACTGAGCAGGCTGACGCTGAGAAGTAAAAAACCGGAGCTTGTGGAGCAAGAGCTGTGGGGTGTCTTACTGGCTTATAATCTGGTGAGATATCAGATGATTAAAATGGCGGAATATCTGAAAGGTTACTGGCCGAATCAACTGAGTTTCTCAGAATCATGTGGAATGGTGATGAGAATGCTGATGACATTGCAGGGCGCTTCACCGGGACGTATACCGGAGCTGATGCGCGATCTTGCAAGTATGGGACAACTTGTGAAATTACCGACAAGAAGGGAAAGGGCCTTCCCGAGAGTGGTAAAGGAGAGGCCCTGGAAATACCCCACAGCCCCGAAAAAGAGCCAGTCAGTTGCTTAACTGACTGGCATTACAGCCCTTGAGCTGCCGTTTTTTTATTCTGTTAGTTGTGAAACTGAAGCGATTTAGTCACTATCGATCTCATCAAATATGGCTCGCTTTGAGATATTCCTCAAGTAAAAAAACACCTCTTCCTGCGATTTCTCACAAAAAAGATTCGTTGACAAAAAGTGACAAAATTATGAGATTTCCATCACACATTTTGACATCAGGAACGGTATGCTGAATTCACCAAGACGGGAAGACAAGAGGTAAAATTTATGACAATGAACATTACCAGCAAACAAATGGAAATTACTCCGGCCATCCGCCAACATGTCGCAGACCGTCTCGCCAAACTGGAAAAATGGCAAACACATCTGATTAATCCACATATCATTCTGTCCAAAGAGCCACAAGGGTTTGTTGCTGACGCCACAATCAATACACCTAACGGCGTTCTGGTTGCCAGTGGTAAACATGAAGATATGTACACCGCAATTAACGAATTGATCAACAAGCTGGAACGGCAGCTCAATAAACTGCAGCACAAAGGCGAAGCACGTCGTGCCGCAACATCGGTGAAAGACGCCAACTTCGTCGAAGAAGTTGAAGAAGAGTAGTCCTTTATATTGAGTGTATCGCCAACGCGCCTTCGGGCGCGTTTTTTGTTGACAGCGTGAAAACAGTACGGGTACTGTACTAAAGTCACTTAAGGAAACAAACATGAAACACACACCGTTTTTCTTCGCATTCTTTTTTACCTTCCCCTGAATGGGAGGCGTTTCGTCGTGTGAAACAGAATGCGAAGACGAACAATAAGGCCTCCCAAATCGGGGGGCCTTTTTTATTGATAACAAAAAGGCAACACTATGACATCGGAAAACCCGTTACTGGCGCTGCGAGAGAAAATCAGCGCGCTGGATGAAAAATTATTAGCATTACTGGCAGAGCGACGCGAACTGGCCGTCGAGGTGGGAAAAGCCAAACTGCTCTCGCATCGCCCGGTACGTGATATTGATCGTGAACGCGATTTGCTGGAAAGATTAATTACGCTCGGTAAAGCGCACCATCTGGACGCCCATTACATTACTCGCCTGTTCCAGCTCATCATTGAAGATTCCGTATTAACTCAGCAGGCTTTGCTCCAGCAACATCTCAATAAAATTAATCCGCACTCAGCACGCATCGCTTTTCTCGGCCCCAAAGGTTCTTATTCCCATCTTGCGGCGCGCCAGTATGCTGCCCGTCACTTTGAGCAATTCATTGAAAGTGGCTGCGCCAAATTTGCCGATATTTTTAATCAGGTGGAAACCGGCCAGGCCGACTATGCCGTCGTACCGATTGAAAATACCAGCTCCGGTGCCATAAACGACGTTTACGATCTGCTGCAACATACCAGTTTGTCGATTGTTGGCGAGATGACGTTAACTATCGACCATTGTTTGTTGGTCTCCGGCACTACTGATTTATCCACCATCAATACGGTCTACAGCCATCCGCAGCCATTCCAGCAATGCAGCAAATTCCTTAATCGTTATCCGCACTGGAAGATTGAATATACCGAAAGTACGTCTGCGGCAATGGAAAAGGTTGCACAGGCAAAATCACCGCATGTTGCTGCGTTGGGAAGCGAAGCTGGCGGCACTTTGTACGGTTTGCAGGTACTGGAGCGTATTGAAGCGAATCAGCGACAAAACTTCACCCGATTTGTGGTGTTGGCACGTAAAGCCATTAACGTTTCTGACCAGGTTCCGGCGAAAACGACGTTGTTAATGGCGACGGGACAACAAGCTGGTGCACTGGTTGAAGCGTTGCTGGTACTGCGCAACCACAGTCTAATTATGACCCGTCTGGAATCACGTCCGATTCACGGTAATCCGTGGGAAGAGATGTTTTATCTGGATATTCAGGCCAATCTTGAATCAGCGGAAATGCAAAAAGCATTGAAAGAGTTAGGGGAAATCACCCGTTCGATGAAGGTATTGGGCTGTTACCCAAGTGAGAACGTAGTGCCTGTTGATCCAACCTGATGAAAAAGTGCCGGATGATGTGAATCATCCGGCACTGGATTATTACTGGCGATTGTCATTCGCCTGACGCAATAACACGCGGCTTTCACTCTGAAAACGCTGTGCGTAATCGCCGAACCAGTGCTCCACCTTGCGGAAACTGTCAATAAACGCCTGCTTATCGCCCTGCTCCAGCAACTCAATCGCCTCGCCGAAACGCTTATAGTAACGTTTGATTAACGCCAGATTACGCTCTGACGACATAATAATGTCGGCATAAAGCTGCGGATCCTGAGCAAACAGTCGCCCAACCATCGCCAGTTCAAGGCGGTAAATCGGCGAAGAGAGCGCCAGAAGTTGCTCAAGCTGAACATTTTCTTCTGCCAGGTGCAGCCCATAAGCAAAAGTAGCAAAGTGGCGCAGAGCCTGAATAAACGCCATATTCTGATCGTGCTCGACAGCGCTAATACGATGCAGCCGAGCGCCCCAGACCTGAATTTGCTCCAGAAACCATTGGTATGCTTCCGGCTTACGTCCATCACACCAGACCACAACTTGCTTTGCCAGGCTACCGCTGTCCGGGCCGAACATCGGGTGTAACCCCAGCACCGGACCATCATGCGCCGCCAGCATGGCCTGTAATGGTCCATTTTTCACCGATGCCAGATCGACCAGAATACAATCTTTCGGTAAAGGCGGTAATTTGCCGATAACTTGCTCAGTAACGTGGATTGGCACACTAACAATCACCATTCCGGCATCGGCAACAATATCAGCCGCTCGATCCCAGTCATGTTGCTCCAGAATCCGCACCTGATAACCCGATAGTGTCAGCATCTTCTCGAACAGGCGTCCCATCTGACCGCCACCGCCGACGATAACCACCGGACGCAGTGACGGACAAAGCGTTTTAAATCCTTTGTCGTTTTCACTGGAGTAAGATTCACGCATCACCCGACGCAAAACATCCTCAATCAGATCTGGCGGTACACCCAGAGCTTCCGCCTCTGCACGCCGCGAGGCCAGCATAGATGCCTCGCGCTCCGGAACATAAATAGGCAGTCCAAAGCGGCTTTTCACCTCGCCAACTTCAGCAACCAGTTCCAGACGCTTCGCTAATAAATTCAGCAGCGCTTTATCGACTTCATCAATTTGATCGCGTAATGCGGTCAATTCAGCAACCATAATAAACCTCTTAAGCCACGCGAGCCGTCAGCTGCCCGTTGAGATCCTGATGAATTTCACGCAGCAAGGCATCGGTCATTTCCCAACTAATGCAGGCATCGGTGACGGATACACCGTATTTCATTTCACTGCGCGGTTGCTCGGAAGACTGATTGCCCTCGTGGATATTACTTTCAATCATCAGACCAATAATTGAGCGATTGCCATCTTTGATTTGAGCAACCACGGATTCTGCCACCGCAGGCTGACGGCGATAATCTTTATTGGAATTACCGTGGCTGCAATCTACCATCAGAGACGGGCGCAGTCCCGCCTGTTCCATCTCTTTTTCACATTGCGCAACATCCGCAGGGCTATAGTTCGGCGCTTTACCACCGCGCAGGATCACATGCCCGTCCGGATTCCCCTGAGTTTGTAGCAACGCCACCTGCCCTGCCTGGTTAATGCCAACAAAACGGTGCGGCTGGGCGGCGGCACGCATAGCGTTAATAGCCGTTGCAAGGCTGCCGTCGGTGCCGTTTTTAAAACCAACCGGCATGGAAAGCCCGGAGGCCATTTCACGGTGTGTTTGCGATTCCGTTGTACGAGCACCAATTGCTGACCAGCTAAACAGATCGCCCAGGTATTGCGGGCTATTAGGATCTAACGCTTCCGTCGCCAGTGGCAGTCCCATATTCACCAGCTCAAGCAGCAATTTACGCGCGATCTGCAGCCCGGCTTCTACATCAAAAGAGCCATCCATATGGGGATCGTTAATCAACCCTTTCCAACCGACAGTGGTACGGGGTTTTTCAAAATAGACGCGCATTACCAGATAGAGGCTATCGCTGACCTCTGCGGCAAGGGCTTTAAATCGGCGAGCATATTCCAGAGCAGTTTCCGGATCATGAATGGAACAAGGACCACATACTACCAACAGACGAGGATCGCGCCCGGCGATAATATCTGAAATGGTTTTACGCGAGTCAGCAATCTGGGCTTCCTGTTGCAGGCTTAATGGAAAAGCGGCCTTCAGTTGTTCCGGAGTCATTAAAACTTGTTCGTCGGTAATATGTACGTTATTCAGCGCGTCTTTTTGCATGATGGCGATCCTGTTTATGCTCGTTTGCGATAGTTGATCCTCAGCGAGGATGACGTAACGATAACACATAAAGTAAAGTTTTCAATCCATATTTCGTACATTTTTATTTACACAAGCAATTTATCCGCGCTTTTAACCCTTGTTTATGTATAAATAAATTTACACCGCCTTTGAAAACAATCCGCTATGCTTTGAAAAAGGAGAAAGAAATGATGAAAAAGTTTATCGCCCCCTTGTTGGCTTTACTGGTTAGCGGATGTCAGATTGATCCTTATACTCACGCGCCAACCTTGACCAGCACCGACTGGTATGATGTTGGTATGGAAGATGCGATATCGGGCAACGCCATAAAAGATGACGATGCATTTAGCGATTCACAGGCGGATCGCGGTCTATACCTTAAAGGATATGCCGAAGGACAAAAGAAAACTTGCCAGACCGATTTTACTTATGCCCGAGGACTTTCCGGTAAAAGCTTTCCTGCCAGCTGCAACAATGTTGAAAATGCCAGCCAACTGCATGAAGTATGGCAAAAAGGGGCTGATGAAAATGCCAGCACAATACGATTAAATTAATTAAACCCCCACAAATAAATTAAACATGAGATTCTACTCATTGTGTTTTATTTCTCACATTGATGACGACCGCATGAAAGAATGATATTTTAATGAGCATTCTGAAAAAATATCGATGCATTTCGAGCGAAGATGGTGAGGATCCCTGAATGCGTTTTTCTCACCGACTGTTCTTACTGCTGATTCTCCTGCTGACGGGAGCACCAATACTCGCTCAGGAACCTTCTGACGTTGCGAAAAACGTGCGTATGATGGTTTCCGGTATTGTCAGTTACACCCGCTGGCCTGCGCTATCAGGGCCACCAAAGTTATGTATCTTTTCATCTTCACATTTTAGTAACGCCCTACAAGAGAATGGCACGACATCTTTGCCTTATCTACCTGTCATCATTCACACTCAACAAGAGGCGATGATTTCAGGCTGCAATGGTTTTTATTTTGGCAACGAGTCACCGACATTCCAGATGGAATTAACCGAACATTATCCGTCAAAGGCGTTATTATTAATTGCCGAACAAAATACCGAGTGCATTATTGGTAGCGCCTTTTGTCTGATCATCCACAATAATGACGTCAGATTTGCCGTAAACCTGGATGCCTTATCGCGTAGCGGTGTAAAGGTCAACCCGGATGTCTTAATGCTCGCACGGAAGAAAAATGATGGATAACGATAATTCTCTTAATAAGCGCCCCACGTTTAAAAGAGCATTACGCAACATCAGTATGACCAGCATATTTATCACTATGATGCTGATCTGGTTGCTGCTTTCCGTGACCTCGGTGCTGACCCTGAAACAGTACGCGCAAAAAAACCTGGCACTGACAGCAGCAACAATGACTTACAGTCTGGAAGCAGCGGTCGTTTTTGCCGATGGCCCTGCAGCAACTGAAACACTGGCAGCGCTGGGGCAGCAAGGCCAATTTTCAACTGCAGAAGTGCGTGATAAGCAGCAAAATATTCTGGCATCCTGGCATTACACCCGTAAGGATCCAGGCGATACTTTCAGTAATTTCATAAGCCACTGGCTCTTCCCTGCCCCCATCATTCAGCCGATTCGTCACAATGGTGAAACCATTGGCGAAGTACGCTTAACCGCTCGCGACAGCTCGATCAGCCATTTTATCTGGTTTTCGCTCGCTGTCCTGACCGGTTGTATTCTGCTGGCATCAGGCATCGCAATTACCCTCACCCGCCATTTGCACAATGGTCTGGTTGAAGCGTTAAAAAACATCACCGATGTCGTACATGATGTGCGTTCCAACCGCAATTTTTCCCGACGAGTTTCGGAAGAACGTATCGCAGAGTTTCACCGCTTCGCTCTCGACTTCAACAGTCTGCTGGATGAAATGGAAGAGTGGCAGATTCGTTTACAGGCCAAAAATGCGCAGCTTCTACGTACCGCACTACATGACCCATTAACCGGGCTGGCTAACCGCGCAGCGTTTCGTAGCGGTATCAACACGTTGATGAACAGTTCCGATGCCCGAAAAACGTCGGCGTTACTATTTCTTGATGGCGATAATTTCAAATATATCAATGATACCTGGGGTCATGCGACGGGCGATAGAGTCTTGATTGAAATCGCAAAACGGTTAGCTGAATTTGGCGGGCTGCGACATAAAGCATACCGCCTGGGCGGCGATGAATTCGCGATGGTGCTCTATGATGTACAGTCGGAATCTGAAGTGCAGCAGATATGCTCAGCACTGACACAAATCTTTAATCGCCCGTTTGATCTTCATAATGGTCATCAGACCACCATGACATTAAGCATTGGTTACGCGATGACCATTGAGCATGCCTCTGCGGAAAAATTACAAGAGCTGGCCGATCACAATATGTATCAGGCCAAACACCAGCGTGCCGAAAAGCTGGTGAGATAACAAGGATATATCGATATGATAAAGCACCTGGTAGCACCCCTGATTTTCACCTCACTAATACTGACTGGCTGCCAGTCCCCTCAGGGAAAGTTTACTCCTGAGCAAGTCGCCGCTATGCAATCTTATGGATTTACTGAATCCGCCGGCGACTGGTCGCTGGGCTTATCAGATGCCATTCTGTTCGCAAAAAATGACTACAAATTGCTCCCGGAAAGCCAGCAACAGATCCAAACCATGGCAGCCAAATTGGCCTCGACAGGGCTAACGCATGCCCGTATGGATGGACACACCGATAACTATGGTGAAGATAGTTACAACGAAGGCTTATCATTGAAAAGGGCGAATGTCGTGGCCGATGCATGGGCTATGGGTGGACAAATTCCGCGCAGCAATCTCACCACACAGGGTTTAGGAAAAAAATATCCCATAGCCAGTAACAAGACCGCCCAGGGCCGCGCCGAGAACCGCCGCGTCGCAGTGGTGATTACTACCCCTTAAACACGAGCAAACAGATAAAAAAAGGGCCAGCCAATTGGCCAGCCCTTCTTAACAGGATGTCGCTTAAGCGAAATCTTAGTTAAGACGCTCTTTGATACGAGCAGCCTTACCAGTACGCTCACGCAGGTAGTACAGTTTAGCTTTACGAACAGCACCACGACGTTTGACAGAAATGCTGTCAACTACCGGAGAGTGAGTCTGGAAGACACGCTCAACGCCTTCGCCGTTGGAAATTTTACGAACAGTGAATGCAGAGTGCAGACCGCGGTTACGAATAGCGATAACCACGCCCTCGAATGCCTGCAGACGTTTTTTGGAACCTTCAACAACCCATACTTTCACTTCCACGGTATCACCCGGACGGAAGGAAGGTACGTCCTGCTTCATCTGCTCTTGTTCAAGTTGCTTAATAATGTTGCTCATAATTTAATCTCTTATCCTGGGTAAACTGATATCTCGGGGGCTTACGCCATCCCATCATGTTTATGTTGCTGTTGTGCGTGTTCCGTTTTGAACTCCGCCAGCAACCTTGCTTGCTCTTCAGTCAGAGCCAGGTTTTCCAGAAGTTCAGGTCTTCTAAGCCAGGTACGGCCCAGCGACTGTTTCAAACGCCAGCGACGTATCTCGGCATGGTTGCCCGACAGTAACACTGACGGAACTTCCATCCCTTCTAACACCTCAGGCCGCGTATAGTGCGGGCAATCCAGCAATCCTTCAGCAAAGGAATCTTCCGTTGCCGAAGCTTCATGTCCCAGTACTCCCGGAATAAACCGGGAAACGGAGTCAATCAGCGTCATTGCTGGTAACTCACCACCACTGAGAACGTAATCGCCGATTGACCATTCTTCGTCAATTTCGGTTTGGATCACGCGCTCATCTATACCTTCGTAGCGACCGCACACCAGAATCAATTTTTGATTCGTTGCCAGTTCGCTGACGCCCGCTTGATCAAGCTTGCGTCCCTGTGGTGAAAGATAAATCACCTTTGCGCCTTCACCCGCCGCGGCTTTTGCTGCATGAATGGCGTCCCGCAAGGGTTGCACCATCATTAACATCCCCGGTCCGCCGCCGTAAGGACGATCGTCCACGGTACGGTGCCGGTCATGCGTGAAGTCGCGAGGACTCCAGCTCTGGATGCTCAGCAGGCCATTTTTAACTGCCCGGCCAGTTACCCCGTAATCGGTAATTGCGCGGAACATTTCAGGAAACAGGCTAATTATGCCAATCCACATAGCGCCGTCTTTTACCGTTTATCCGGTGGTTTAAAAACCAGGATCCCAATCTACTTCGATTGAACGAGTAGTGAGATCGACTTTCTTGATAACCTGCCCATCGAGGAACGGTACGAGACGTTCCTTGATACCAAACGCATCTTTCAGGTTTGCCTTAATGACGAGAACGTCATTAGATCCGGTTTCCATCATATCGACGACTTTACCGAGATCGTAGCCTTCAGTGGTTACTACCTGGCAGCCCATCAGGTCTTTCCAGTAGTAGTCACCCTCTTCAAGCTGAGGCAACTGCGATGAATCCACGACAATTTCACAATTCGTCAGCAGGTTCGCCGCATCACGATCGTCAACGCCTTTCAGCTTGATGATCATGTCCTGATTGTGGTGCTTCCAGCTTTCCAGCTGGACTTGCTGCCACTGACCCGCCTTCTGGATAAACCAGGGCTGATAGTCAAAAATGCTTTCGGCGTCTTCGGTGGAAGAAAACACTCTGAGCCACCCACGAATACCGTAAGACGAACCCATTTTTCCCAAAACGATGGGATCAACAGGTGCTTGCGCGGTGAGTTGTTTGCTCATCATGACCACCGTGACAGATTAAGCTGCTTTGTTTACTTCTTTGATCAGCGCAGCAACGCGATCAGAAATAGTTGCGCCCTGGCCAACCCAGTGAGCGATGCGATCCAGATCCAGGCGAGTGCCTTCTTCTTTTTCGCTAGCGATTGGGTTGAAGAAACCAACGCGCTCGATGAAGCGACCGTTGCGTGCATTACGGCTGTCAGCGACAACAACCTGGTAGAACGGACGCTTTTTAGCGCCGTGACGTGCTAAACGAATAGTTACCATAACATCCTCTTGTGTGAATAAAACAACCGGACCCCATCGAGGAACGGAGTCCGGTGTCATATTAAAAGCCCGAAAATTTTACTGATTTCTGGAGAAAATGCAATCAGCAGTTAATAACTCTGTCGCATAAGGTCATTTAGCGACCAGGAAATCCCGGCGGCATCATCCCCTTCATGCTTCTCATCATCTTCGCCATTCCGCCCTTCTTCATTTTCTTCATCATGCGCTGCATGTCGTCGAACTGTTTCAGAAGACGGTTAACGTCCTGCACCTGCATACCGCAACCGGCGGCGATACGACGCTTACGCGAACCTTTGATGATTTCTGGCTTAGCGCGCTCTTTCATCGTCATCGAGTTGATGATGGCTTCCATACGCACCAGCACTTTATCGTCCATCTGCGACTTGACGTTATCCGGGATCTGCCCCATGCCCGGCAGTTTGCCCATCAGGCTGGCCATGCCGCCCATATTTTTCATCTGGCGCAGTTGCTCAAGGAAGTCATTGAGATCGAAGCCGTCGCCTTTTTTCAGCTTGCTGGCTAATTTCTCAGCTTGCGCGCGGTCAACTTTGCTTTCGATATCTTCGATCAGCGACAGTACGTCGCCCATGCCGAGAATACGGGAAGCGATGCGGTCCGGATGGAACGGCTCCAGCGCCTCGGTTTTCTCGCCAACACCGAGGAACTTGATCGGTTTGCCAGTGATGTGACGAATAGAGAGCGCCGCACCGCCACGAGCATCGCCGTCGACTTTAGTCAGTACCACACCGGTCAGCGGTAACGCTTCATTGAATGCTTTTGCCGTATTGGCCGCATCCTGACCAGTCATGGCATCAACCACAAACAGGGTTTCAACCGGATTAATCGATGCATGGACTTGTTTGATCTCGTCCATCATCGCTTCGTCAACGTGCAGACGACCGGCAGTATCCACCAGCAGCACGTCGTAGAATTTCAGTTTGGCTTCTTTCAGCGCCGCGTTAACGATATCTACCGGCTTCTGACCAACATCAGAAGGGAAGAAATCAACGCCCACCTGCTCTGCCAGCGTCTCAAGCTGTTTGATTGCCGCCGGACGATAAACGTCGGCAGAAACCACCAGCACTTTCTTCTTGTGCTTCTCGCGCAGGAACTTACCGAGTTTACCAACGCTGGTTGTTTTACCGGCACCTTGCAGGCCCGCCATCAGCACGACCGCAGGCGGTTGCGCAGCCAGGTTCAGGGTCTGGTTCTCTTCGCCCATCGCCGCAACCAGTTCGTTACGGACAATTTTGACGAACTCCTGCCCCGGCGTCAGGCTCTTATTAACTTCATGACCAACCGCTTTCTCTTTTACGCGATTGATAAACTCACGCACTACCGGCAGAGCGACGTCCGCCTCCAGCAGCGCCATGCGCACTTCGCGCAGCGTATCTTTTACGTTGTCTTCAGTGAGGCGTCCACGGCCACTGATATTGCGCAGCGTGCGCGACAAACGATCGGTTAAATTATCAAACATTGTCTCTCGCCTGGGGTGGAAACGGTTGGCCGCAATCGCGACACATCATCAGTATTTTGCCGCAGTATAACATGAAGGCGTCTTTGTTGTTATGCAACGGTTGGAGCAGCGTTCACCTGACGCTATACTGCTTCTCTTTCTTATTGCTCAAACTGTCGACATCACTATGCCCGTTTTTGCTCTGCTCGCGCTTGTCGCCTACTCCGTCAGTCTTGCGCTGATTGTTCCCGGTCTGCTGCAAAAAAACGGCGGCTGGCGGCGCATGGCTATTATTTCTGCGGTCATTGCGCTGGTCTGCCACGCAATCGCTCTGGAAGCCCGCATCCTGCCCGACGGTGATAGCGGACAAAACCTCAGCCTGCTGAACGTTGGTTCATTGGTCAGTTTGATGATCTGTACGGTAATGACCATTGTGGCTTCTCGCAATCGTGGCTGGTTGCTGCTACCCATTGTCTATGCCTTTGCGCTTATCAACCTGGCGCTGGCAACCTTCATGCCCAATGAATACATCACCCATCTGGAAGCTACGCCTGGGATGCTGGTGCACATTGGCTTATCGCTCTTTTCCTATGCCACGCTGATTATCGCCGCCCTGTACGCGCTGCAACTGGCGTGGATTGATTACCAACTGAAGAACAAGAAGCTGGCGTTTAACCAGGAAATGCCGCCATTGATGAGTATCGAGCGTAAAATGTTCCACATCACGCAGATTGGCGTGGTGCTGCTAACGCTCACGCTTTGCACTGGCCTGTTCTACATGCACAACTTATTTAGCATGGAAAATATCGACAAGGCCGTGCTCTCTATCGTGGCGTGGTTTGTCTATATTGTGCTGCTGTGGGGACATTATCATGAAGGATGGCGTGGACGCCGCGTCGTCTGGTTTAACGTTGCGGGTGCAGTCATCCTGACACTGGCCTACTTCGGCAGCCGAATTGTCCAGCAGTTAATCAGCTAAACCCAGAAAAGGAGTTTCCCCTGGAACACATTTCTACTACTACGTTGATCATTATTCTGATCATCATGGTGGTCATTTCAGCCTATTTTTCCGGGTCCGAAACCGGAATGATGACCCTCAACCGCTATCGTCTGCGACATATGGCGAAACAGGGTAATCGCTCGGCCAAACGCGTCGAAAAATTGCTGCGTAAGCCAGACCGCCTGATTAGCCTGGTGTTAATCGGCAATAACCTGGTCAATATTCTTGCCTCCGCGCTCGGCACTATTGTTGGGATGCGTTTGTACGGCGATGCGGGCGTGGCAATTGCAACTGGTGTGCTGACTTTTGTCGTACTGGTATTTGCTGAGGTATTGCCGAAAACCATTGCCGCGCTGTACCCGGAAAAAGTCGCTTATCCGAGTAGTTTTCTGCTGGCTCCGCTGCAAATTTTGATGATGCCGCTGGTCTGGTTGCTGAATGCTATCACCCGTATGCTGATGCGCATGATGGGTATCAAAACCGATATCGTGGTTAGCGGCTCTTTGAGCAAAGAAGAGTTGCGCACCATCGTGCACGAATCGCGCTCACAAATTTCCCGTCGCAATCAGGATATGCTGCTTTCGGTACTCGATCTGGAAAAGATGACCGTCGATGACATCATGGTGCCGCGCAGTGAAATTATCGGTATTGATATCAACGATGACTGGAAATCGATTCTGCGCCAACTCTCCCACTCACCTCACGGGCGCATCGTGCTCTACCGTGATTCGCTGGACGACGCCATCAGTATGCTGCGTGTGCGTGAAGCCTGGCGACTCATGTCGGAGAAAAAAGAGTTCACCAAAGAAACCATGCTACGCGCCGCGGACGAGATCTATTTTGTCCCGGAAGGTACGCCGCTCAGCACGCAGTTGGTGAAGTTTCAGCGCAACAAAAAGAAAGTCGGCCTGGTCGTCAACGAGTATGGAGACATTCAGGGGCTGGTGACGGTTGAAGATATTCTGGAAGAGATTGTCGGCGATTTCACTACCTCGATGTCGCCAACACTTGCCGAAGAGGTCACGCCGCAAAACGACGGTTCGGTGATTATCGATGGCACCGCCAACGTGCGAGAAATCAACAAAGCCTTTAACTGGCATCTACCTGAAGACGATGCCCGCACGGTTAATGGCGTCATTCTTGAAGCTCTGGAAGAGATCCCTGTCGCTGGCACCCGCGTGCGTATTGGCGAGTACGATATCGATATTCTCGACGTACAGGATAATATGATTAAGCAGGTAAAAGTTTTTCCTGTGAAACCGCTGCGCGAGAGTGTGGCGGAGTAAAAAAACGGCCCGGCATTCGCATGCTGGGCCGTGATTTATTACGAAAGCAGAAATTAAGCTTTTGCCTTCGCTACAGTCACCATCGCCGCACGAATCGTACGACCGTTCAGCGTATAACCTTTCTGCATAATGCCCAGTACGTTACCTGGCGCAACGTCATCAGATTCCACCATTGCGATGGCCTGATGCACATTTGGGTCCAGTGGGACGTTGGTTTCGGCGATCACTTCAACGCCAAACTTACGCACAACATCCAGCATCGACTTCAGCGTCAGCTCAATACCTTCAACCATCGCGGACATATCCGGGTTAGCTTTATCAGCCACTTCCAGCGCACGATCCAGGCTATCAATCACCGGCAGCAATTCGTTGATGAATTTCTCCAGCGCGAATTTGTGAGCTTTTTCAATATCCAGTTCAGTACGACGACGCAGGTTTTCCATTTCGGCTTTTACGCGCAAAATGCCGTCACGTTCACGGGTCTGGGCTTCAGCCAGCTGAGCTTCGAGATTCGCAATTTTTTCATCGCGCGGATCCACCTGCTCAGCAGAAGCTTCTGGCTCAACTGCCTCAATCTCTTCGTGCTGATCCATGATAATTTCTTCCGGGGCTTGCCCCTCAGGCGTTTTCTGTTCTTTACTACTCATGAATTTCTCCGCGTTTTTTTCGCATTCATCTCGCTAACTTCGCTTATTATGGGGATCAGTTTCAGGGTTTCAAGGGAAGCACTCACATTGTCATCAATCTTCGCAACAAGGACCTCGGAAAAATGAATAATCATTTCAAGTGTATTGGCATTGTGGGACACCCACGGCACCCCACTGCACTGACAACACATGAAATGCTCTACCGCTGGCTGTGCACAAAAGGTTACGAGGTCATCGTTGAGCAACAAATCGCTCACGAACTGCAACTGAAGAATGTGAAAACTGGCACGCTCGCGGAGATTGGGCAACTGGCAGATCTCGCGGTAGTCGTTGGTGGCGACGGTAATATGCTGGGCGCGGCGCGCACACTCGCCCGTTACGATATTAAAGTTATTGGAATCAACCGTGGCAACCTGGGTTTCCTGACTGACCTTGACCCCGATAACGCCCAGCAACAATTAGCCGATGTGCTGGAAGGCCACTACATCAGCGAGAAACGTTTTTTGCTGGAAGCGCAAGTTTGTCAGCAAGATTGCCAGAAACGCATCAGCACCGCGATTAACGAAGTGGTACTTCATCCTGGCAAAGTGGCGCATATGATTGAGTTCGAAGTGTATATCGACGAGATCTTTGCGTTTTCTCAGCGTTCCGATGGACTGATTATTTCGACGCCAACAGGCTCCACCGCCTATTCCCTCTCTGCGGGCGGTCCTATTCTCACACCCTCTCTGGATGCGATTACCCTGGTGCCCATGTTCCCGCATACGTTGTCAGCACGACCACTGGTCATAAACAGCAGCAGCACGATCCGTCTGCGTTTTTCGCATCGCCGTAACGACCTGGAAATCAGTTGCGACAGCCAGATAGCACTGCCGATTCAGGAAGGTGAAGATGTCCTGATTCGTCGCTGTGATTACCATCTGAATCTGATTCATCCGAAAGATTACAGTTATTTCAATACATTAAGCACCAAGCTCAGCTGGTCAAAAAAATTATTCTAATTTTACGCCAGCCTCTTTACTGTATATAAAACCAGTTTATACTGTACACAATAACAGTAATGGTTTTTCATACAGGAAAACAACTATGTTGGCACAACTGACCATCAGCAACTTTGCTATCGTTCGTGAGCTTGAGATTGATTTTCATAGCGGCATGACCGTAATAACTGGCGAGACCGGCGCGGGTAAATCTATTGCAATAGATGCCCTCGGCCTTTGTCTCGGTGGTCGCGCTGAAGCCGACATGGTGCGTACCGGCGCTGCTCGTGCCGACCTGTGCGCCCGTTTTTCTCTGAAAGATACGCCAGCGGCCCTGCGCTGGCTGGAAGAAAACCAGCTTGAAGACGGGCATGAATGTTTGCTTCGTCGCGTAATCAGCAGCGATGGTCGCTCCCGTGGTTTCATCAACGGTACAGCGGTTCCTCTGTCACAACTGCGCGAACTGGGTCAGTTGCTGATTCAGATCCATGGTCAGCACGCTCATCAATTACTCACCAAACCTGAGCACCAAAAATTCCTGCTTGATGGCTATGCCAATGAAACCTCTCTACTTCAGGAAATGACCGCACGTTATCAGTTGTGGCATCAAAGCTGCCGTGACCTCGCGCATCATCAACAGTTAAGTCAGGAACGTGCTGCCCGTGCGGAGCTGCTGCAATACCAATTAAAAGAACTTAACGAATTTAATCCGCAGCCCGGAGAGTTTGAGCAAATCGACGAAGAGTACAAACGTCTGGCGAACAGCGGTCAATTGCTGACCACCAGCCAGAATGCATTGGCATTAATGGCCGATGGTGAAGACGCAAACCTGCAAAGTCAGCTTTACACGGCTAAACAACTGGTAAGCGAATTGATTGGCATGGACAGCAAACTGTCCGGCGTACTTGATATGCTGGAAGAAGCTACCATCCAGATTGCTGAAGCCAGCGATGAACTGCGCCACTACTGCGATCGTCTGGACCTCGATCCTAACCGACTGTTTGAACTTGAACAGCGCATCTCAAAACAGATTTCGCTGGCACGTAAACATCACGTCAGCCCTGAGGCATTGCCACAGTATTACCAGTCGCTACTGGAAGAACAGCAGCAACTGGACGATCAGGCCGACTCACAAGAAACGCTCGCGCTGGCGGTAACGAAACATCATCAGCAGGCACTAGAAACCGCGAACGCATTACACCAGCAACGCCAGCACTATGCAGAAGAACTTGCACAGCTGATCACCGACAGTATGCATGCACTCTCTATGCCGCATGGGCAGTTTACGATTGATGTTAAATTTGACGAGCATCACCTGGGCGCTGACGGCGCCGATCGTATTGAATTTCGGGTAACCACCAACCCAGGTCAGCCAATGCAGCCTATTGCCAAAGTCGCATCCGGTGGTGAATTGTCACGCATCGCATTGGCAATTCAGGTCATCACGGCGCGTAAAATGGAAACCCCGGCACTGATTTTTGATGAAGTGGATGTAGGGATTAGCGGCCCAACAGCGGCAGTTGTTGGCAAACTGCTGCGTCAACTCGGCGAATCAACTCAGGTGATGTGTGTTACCCACCTGCCACAAGTCGCGGGATGTGGTCATCAACACTATTTTGTCAGCAAAGAAACCGATGGTGCGATGACAGAAACGCATATGGAGTCGCTGGACAAAAAAGCGCGGTTACAAGAGCTGGCGCGCCTGCTTGGTGGCAGTGAAGTCACACGTAACACACTGGCGAATGCGAAAGAACTGCTTGCGGCGTAAACTTTTTTCCTGCTTCACGGTCAGAGTAAACAGCAAAACGCCGTAGGACCGGAAAGCAAAAGGTTTTAAAGTGATGAAAGGTCTATTATCATCGGCATATTACAGATGAGCCACGTACTGCTCGGGCCCGAAAAGGAATCAAATCACTATGCGCTGTAAAACGCTGACTGCTGCAGCAGCAGTACTATTGATGTTGACCGCAGGCTGTTCCACTCTGGAGCGAGTGGTTTACCGTCCTGACATCAACCAGGGGAATTATCTGACCGCTAACGACGTATCCAAAATACGTGTTGGCATGACGCAACAACAAGTTGCGTACGCATTGGGTACACCGCTGATGTCCGATCCATTTGGTACGAATACCTGGTTCTATGTCTTCCGCCAGCAACCTGGTCATGAAGGTGTAACGCAGCAAACGCTGACGCTGACCTTTAACAGTAGCGGTGTGTTGACCAACATTGATAACAAACCTGCGCTGAGTGGTAACTAATAATAAAGTTGCTCTCAAAGAGGTTAAAAAAGGTGCTCAATGAGCACCTTTTTTCTGTCTGTTATTTATTCGCTGATTTTTCTGCTCGTTGCCTGCGAAGCTCTTTCGGATCGGCAATGAGAGGACGATAAATCTCCACCCGATCGCCATCATGCACCGTATCGCTCAGTTTGGCCGGACGGCTGTAAATGCCGACTTTGTTTTTAGTTAAATCGATATCGGTACGCAATTCCAGCAAGCCACTGGCGCGAATAGCTTCTTCAACCGTCGCACCCTCCTGCAGCGTCACACGCTGCAGGTACTGCTTCTCAGGTAGCGCATAAGCCACCTCAACGGCAATTTTACCTGGCACTGTAAACCTCTTTCGCACGAACCGTAAAAGCCTGGACCATATTAGCCGCCAGCTCTTTAAACACGCGACCAAAGGCGAGTTCAATCAACTTATTGGTAAACTCAAAGTCGAGATGAAACTCGATACGACACGCCTCCTGGCTCAGCGGCGTAAACTTCCATCCACCGATCAATTTCTTGAACGGCCCATCCACCAGATTCATAAGAATACTTTGGTTACTGGTCAACTGGTTGCGGGTAGTAAACGTTTTGCTGATCCCAGCCTTAGAGACATCTACCGCCGCAGTCATCTGCCCAGGAGTGGACTCCAGAATCCGACTTCCGGTACAACCCGGCAAAAACTGAGGATAAGACTGAACGTCATTCACTAACTGATACATTTGCTCCGCGCTGTAGGGTACCAGTGCGGTCCGGCTAATCTGAGGCATAACAATTTCCATCAACAAAAATCCAACAAATAATATCATTTATCCTGCTGTAAAAAAAACGCTATCCCGGCGCTGGGTAACATCGGGTTCATGCTAAGATAGAGCCTTGTCCCCCGCAGGATTGATATGGGGTGTTTTCGATTTCAGATTACCGATGATTCACGACGCTTATGACGAAGAAAAAAGCACATAAACCTGGTTCAGCGACCATCGCGCTTAACAAGCGCGCCCGTCACGAATACTTTATCGAAGAAGAGTTCGAGGCGGGACTTGCCCTGCAAGGCTGGGAGGTTAAATCCCTGCGCGCAGGAAAAGCCAATATCAGCGACAGCTACGTCCTTCTGCGTGACGGAGAGGCATTTCTGTTTGGCGCTAACATCACGCCAATGGCTGTGGCCTCCACGCATGTGGTGTGCGATCCTACCCGTACCCGCAAGTTACTTCTCAACCAGCGCGAACTGGACTCATTGTACGGTCGCGTCAATCGAGAAGGCTATACCGTAGTGGCGCTCTCCCTGTACTGGAAAAATGCCTGGTGCAAAGTGAAAATCGGCGTCGCCAAAGGTAAGAAACAGCATGATAAACGTTCAGATATCAAAGAACGCGAATGGCAGGTGGATAAAGCGCGTATCATGAAAAACGCCCACCGTTAAACCTGCACTGCAATTATTGACCAGTTCCTCACCGCGCCTCCCTCTCCGGCGGCGCGAATGAACATCTTATTGGCTATCACTTCCGACACAAATGTTGCCATCCCATTGCTTAATCGAATGAAAATCAGGCTACATGGGTGCTAAATCTTTAATGATAACGCCATTGAGGCTGGTCATGGCACTCATGAATCTGGTATACTTACCGTTACACATTGGGGCTGATTCTGGATTCGACGGGATTTGCGAAACCCAAGGTGCATGCCGAGGGGCGGTTGGCCTCGTAAAAAGCCGCAAAAAATAGTCGCAAACGACGAAAACTACGCTTTAGCAGCTTAATAACCTGCTTAGAGCCCTCTCTCCCTAGCCTCAGCTCTTAGGACGGGGATCAAGAGAGGTCAAACCCAAAAGAGATCGCGTGGAAGCCCTGCCTGGGGTTGAAGCGTTAAAACTTAATCAGGCTAGTTTGTTAGTGGCGTGTCCGTCCGCAGCTGGCAAGCGAATGTAAAGACTGACTAAGCATGTAGTACCGAGGATGTAGGAATTTCGGACGCGGGTTCAACTCCCGCCAGCTCCACCAATCATGATTGGACGGTGTAAGGACAACACCAATAAAAACAGGAAGTTAGCAGTCTCAGCAGGACACCGACCAGACGGTGAGGAGACATAAAAGGATACGCAAAGGAGCCGCAGCTCCTGGTGATATGAAAGCCCACAGATGTGGGCTTTTTCGTTGATGGTCAGAACGACCAGTTCACACCAGCCACTGCGTTCCACGGGGATTCCACACCGGCACCATGGCTATACCCCACCCCGAGATGCCCGCTTAACGAACTGCTGAATGAGGCTTTAATACCTGCCTGGTATATTCCACGTCTGCCCGACAAATCATTGACAAAATTACCGTCATTATTCACTTTCACCCGGTTATCATCGACAAATTCTTTGCGCACAGCCGCCTTCAGCCACGGCTCAACTTCCATGCCGTTCCCCAGACGCATGTTGTAACTCAGCGTTGCGCCCAGTTCACGATATATACTGCGGGTATCGACTGGTTTCGATTCCATACCATTGGATAAATGATATTCGGGGTTATCAGCGGTGACCCCCGTTAACGATGCATACGGCGTCAGGTTCCAGTTACCATCGGTAAATCGCATCCCGGTTTCAATGTGACCGCCCAGCCCGTTGCTGCGATAACTGCCGTTGGCGGCTCCACCGCTGCTCATTTTACCGGCTACGTTACTTTCAAAGCGGTTCAGCTTCACGATACCGTCCAGATAGAAACCACTTTCATGTTCCCAGCTGGCATAGCCCCCCAGAGAATAACTGCCCACACTGCCATGTCCTCCACGATCAAAACCGATATGTGAATGGGAATAACCCATAAAAGCGCCCAGCGTCGCAATCCCCTCAGGAATATCATTACGGCTATCGATCCCCACCGTCATTCCGGTCAGCGTCTGCTCAAACCCGGCACCCGCATCGGTGGTAACATTATTACGGGTGTTATACGTCGTCCCCCAGACATTATTGTTGTGTGGACTCGCTTTCATCATGTTCAACCGCTCGCGAATACTGTTTAGCTCAGCATCAAAGACCAACGGTAATGTTGCTGCCATATTGAGTACGGCTGCCGTAGAAGGCGTGATGCGTTTCTCCGGGACGGGTGTCGGCGTTGGATCGGGAGTCGGGTCTGGTTTCGGATCCGGTTTTGGGTCTGGTTTTGGATCCGGCTTCGGATTTGGGTTGGGGTCCGGGTTGGGTTTGACATCATTGGTCAGGTTCCAGTTGCTGTTGCCGTCGCTTTTCAGGACATACTCATAGGTCCCAAGATCAACGAAACCGCCGGTATTACCCAGCGTAAACGAAGCATCCCCTCCCCCTGTTTTCACCAGCGTCATCGCGTCGTCAGACTGAGGGCTGACGCCGGTATCCTGAACAAAGATTTTAAAATTACCAGTGGCGTTGTTGTTGACGACCAGTTGATCGCCCCGGGAGCCTGCAACGTTGGTATGCAGGTAGAAATTACCGCTGCCGGAAAGTTCACTGGTTGTCAGCGTATTGTAGATACCGTTAGTTGTGGCAGGCGCTGCTGTTTGTGCTGATAAATAAACATCACCGTCGTTGAGGAGCAAACTGTTTACTCTATATTCGCAGTTGCTGGTACCTGCACAGGAATTATTGCTGTTAAGCCAGACACTGCCCCGGCTGGCAGCCGTCAGGTCGGTAAGCGTCGTATCGACGCCATTTCCGATAGTTAATGTCGCGCTATCGGTAATCCGGATCGCCCCTTCGAGTTTAACTGGCGTAACATTATCCCGTGGCGTCATTAACGACAGGCTTCCTGTCGCGCCACTGACCGATGCATCCGCCAGCGTACCTGCATAGACGATTGCCGTCCCGCCAGCGACCTGGAGATCTTCTGCCCGGGCCAGAGCCTGAAACTCATCTTTTGACCGCCCAAGGGTATATTGCCCGCCAGAGTTAACCTTTGTGGCGGAGTCCTGACCCAGGTTTTGCATTGCACCACCCTTGCCAACCTTGGAGTCACGGGCTTCGGTACCTGCTAATACCAATAAATTACCGCCATTTTCCAGCAACATATTGGTCGCTAAATTGCCGGCAATGGAAAAGGTACCGTACTGGTGAGTACCGCTGATTTCAATACCGTTAGCCGTGCTCGTATGGAGAGCGGCACCGCTGTTCTGGACGATATCTGTCGCTTTGCCATTATCGTTGACTGTCAGCGTACCGCCTTCATTGATCGTTGTTTTTATTGCCTCTCCGTTAGCCGAAACTGTTTGTATTCCGCCGTCGTTAATCGTTGTCTCATTCGCCACACCCTCGACGATTTGTTCACCGCCGGTAAGCATCGTGCCAATCGCAGTGGCTTTTGTTTTGACGATCTCCCGCCCGCCCGCATTGACCTGTGTTTTGGCGGAAGAGGTGTCTGACTCCACGGTTAACACGCCGCCATTTGTCAGCAGGATATTGTTCGCCGCACCCTGCTCGATGCTGAACGCGACGCCATCAGCGCGTGTCCCTGTGACCCGCGTCGCCCTGGTGGTTGCAACCAACGCGCCCTGGCTACTTTGCTGTATCCCCGTTGCGCTGCCTTTCTCCCGCACATCGAGTGTGCCGCCGTCATTAAGCACCGAGTTTTCAGCCAGCCCCCCCTCATTAACTACCTGTGAACCGCCATTAATAATGGAACCTTCCGCTGTCCCGTTTGCCATAATTTGTTGTAGGCCAGAGACGATATCGGTATTGATTGCCTTACCATAATTCTGAACGGTTTGCGTGCCGCCATTGATGTGCGTTTTGTCTGTTGACCCACCATCAACAATTTGTTCACCACTTTCGATATTTGCCTCAGTGGCTAAACCATATACCGTTTGCTTGCCACCTTTGATATTTGCTTTATCAGAAGTGGCACTGGCATATATTGTTTGGGTGCCCGCACTATTGAGTACAGTGCCAACATCTTTTCCATAAACATCCATTTTGCCGTTGGCGTTAATAATCGTATCAACTGCCCGGGAACCAGTAACGACTGTTAATGAGCCAGCGTTTTCCAGCACTACATTTTTAGCTTCTGAATTCCTGATGTAGAAAACATCACCATAACTGTTGGTTCCTTCGATAAGTGTTCCGGAGGTCGTGGAAGCAATTAATGCGCCGCCGGATTGTTGCTCAACATGCTTAGCCTCACCACCGTCCTGAACCTCCAGAACGCCACCATTATTAAGTCTGGTGCTATCTGTTTTAGCCTCCTTCTGGACAATCAGCTTACCGCCAGCATCAATGGTAGTATTTTTCGCCGAGGTTTTAGCCACTACCGTCAGTTCGCCGGTATTTTCCAGCACAACATAATTAGCCTCCCCTCCGATAATAGTGAAGCGAGAGAGCTTGTTGTATCCTTCAATATCAGTCCCTGCGCCCGTGTTGGCAACTAAAGCACTACCCGTCTCCTGGTTAACCCCATGTGCAATACCACCGGTATAGACAATCAGCGAGCCTCCGGCGCTAATATTGCTGCCAATTGCCGTACCATCTTTCTCAACAACCTGCCGGCTCCCGGAGGAGATATTTGTCGTGTCAGCTTTCCCGCCGCTCTTGATATTTTGCGTTCCACTGTTGATATTGGTGCCAGTGGCAATACCATGATTATTAATATTCTGTGTACCACCATTGATTATGGTATTGGTCGCGTTTCCGGCGACATCCATAACCCCGCCATTATCTATTCGGGTCGCATCAGCTTTAGCATTCGTTAAAACTGACATTGTTCCTTTATCTTTAATTATCGTCCTGGTTGCCGAACCATATACGTCTAAATGACCACCGTTTTCCAGCAACACATTGTCTGCCACGTTATTGTGGATGGAGAATGCCCCTTCACTATTCGTACCGCTCACCGTCAAATCGTAAGTCGTTACTTTTAAAGCGGCTCCATCGTGCTGAGTAACATTTGTTGCCATACCACCTCTAACATCAAGCACGCCACCGGAATAAATTTCAATAACATCCGAGGTGCTGGTGTAATCAACAATTTGCGTACCACCAGAATAGATCTGCGTATTTTTTGCCGTTGAATTACTATTCAGAGACTGAGTTCCGCCTTCAATCGTAGTGTCCAGCGCACGGCTCTCATATACTCTTTGCTCACCGCCATTTTTGATGGTGGTTGTTTCTACTGTGCTCTGTTCAACATACTGTCGACCACCATTTATGGTTGTGTTCGTTGCCAGACTTCCTTGTACTACGTCCTGAGAGCCAGACTTATTTATCGTTGTACTGTCGACATGCCCCTGAGTTGTTACTCGTTGGCTGCCACCATCAATGATTGTTCCATTCGCAGTCCCCCCACTTATGTGTGAATTACCCCCCTTAATTGTCGTTCCATTGCTGATACCACCTGTATAAACGTCCTGATTGCCACTCTCGATTATTGTACCTGTGGAAATACCCCCGTCATGAATTGTCTGTCTGCCCCCGTTAATGGTTGTATTATTAGCCTGCCCCACATAATTGTTATGACGTCCTATATCTTGATATCCACCAGATTCAATAAGACTTTCATTAGATATCCCACCATAAACATTCTGCTGGCCATGGTTGATAATATGAGTGTTATTTGTTGTACCTCGTTCATCTACTTTTTGGCTGCCATCTACAGTCTCATCGTTTACCACACCAATAACATCAGGAGTGAAGGCCGCCATCCCGGGCGGGGCATATATCAAGGCAGATATCAATAAGGAAAGTACTGAGCGGCGACAATAATGGAGACTGGTCCTGTTCATAAATTTCATCCTCTGAAAAGTGAATACTGAGTAGCGTTTAAGCGACCTTAGCTTTGCTGCAACATCAGCCCACAGGCACCAGACCAGGGGATTCATCCTGAAGAGACAGCGCAAGTGTATTGTGTTCACCGCTCATCAAAGACATCATGATGAAATGATGATATTCCGCATAAGAATGAGGCATTTTTTAAACGCAGTGCGCTGAAGTGTGGTTGGATAAAAAAGTGAATCTATTCAGGAAACACGGGCGTATTCTTTTCTTTCGACAATCAGGCAGTCGGCAAAATAAAATGATTTACATAATCGTTTCTGATGAATATCTTCTGCTCACATAAAAATCACACAATAACTCTGAGATCGCAGATTGTTTTACTTTTACAGCTTCCGTCCCCCCATTGTTGGGCAAATATAGATTGGGCCAGAGCACGAAAGTTAATACCACGTTTGCACAGCTCCTCCAACAGCACGACAAGATGCCACATACTGCGCCCCAGTCGGTTCAGTTTACAGACTAGCAGTGCGTCCCCTACCGATAATGTCCTGAGCCGTTTGTTCTGTCCGGGCCTGCTGCCACGGTTATGCGCTGCAGTGGTAACTCTAAGCACGCAGTTATTCAGTCAGGCGTGGTGCACCGTAACGCTGGTATTGCTGGGTAAGATCAAAAAACTTTCAAGCAGCTAAGGAAAGTTGAACCAGACATTAGATGAAATATTTCAACCAATTACAGCACCAGTTCAGACACCGCCAACTCATCAAATAAATCAAGGGGTTACGTGAAAGCGCAGCCCCTTTTACTTTGGTAGTGGCAGCAAAAGGGTTGTAGTGTAAAGGATAATTCCGTTTAATCAGCCAACAATATATATTATTTCAATCTACGTTATTATCTCTTTTAAAAATAGCCATTTATTTATCATTGAAAACTGCTTTTAGAACTTTATACAAGGGGACTATTCTCCACGGGATCATCCTTAGTGGAAGGATCATCAAAGTCATCATCCATAAATAAAATATCATCGAATGGTGCCACGCCCGTGATGAGTTTTATTTTTTTATTACGATCAGACAAGACTCCACTTAAACCGTTTTCGCTGACGCGTTCTAATGATTTTTCATAACTCTCATTGTTAGCAGGCGTATTAAAAATACACGGAGTATCAACATCAAACAATGACGTCCCCCAGTTCACATATTTAATATCATAGTTACTGAAGTTCTGTCCAGAAAAGAAGCACCCCTTAAAGTCCAATCCACCTAAATTGTATAAACCACCCTCTTCTTTTGGGAGAGTAATTTTAATTCTGGCTATCTCCCAGACAAAATTGCCATTTTTGTATTTGAATACCGTTTCAAGATCTCCTCCAGACAGCTTGACTTCTGGAAATAATTTGAAATTAAACCCTACATTATTATGTGTCAACGTAGATGAACAAAAGATGGAAAAAGCTTGCAGTGCTGAATTATAGCTATCGATTTTATCTTGAGGCTGCGCTCTTGGTAAAAACTTATAGCAACACTCATAAAAATTAAGTAGAAACTCTGATGACCTTCCATTTTTATCAAATAATACCCGCTGAAAATGCTGCACAAACTTATTCGTTTTTTCTTGAATATCTACGGTGTGTTCCTTTGACTCTGACAAAGATGGAGCCTGTTGAAGTGCATTGCTCATCTGGTTAATGAACATGTGCATTTCTTTAAATTTATCTCCATAGTGACCTTTAACTTGCTGCGAGTTTTTAGCTACAGGTGAAATCTTATCTATTTGGTTGTCATATAAATTATGTGATTCCATACAGTCATTTGGCGGCGTTTCTGAAATAACACTACGTGTTCTACCTGGCTGAAGTGAAGCAACATGAAAATCACTTTTTATTATATTATCGAAAAGGGCCTGTTCATTTCTTTTAGCGGATTGAACATACTGATCAATATTATTTTCTCTCGATAATTTGTTATTTTCAGAAAACACATTTTCTTTAATCTCCGGTTTTAATTTAATGAGAAGATCTTCCCACTCCTACTTGCTTAAACATACTACGTCAGGCTCACCATCAGTAACTAACTCTTCATTATTATCAAAGTGTACGTTGAATACTTTTAAGTTATTTTCATCAACATCATATTTAATACGTTTTAATTGTTCTCCAGCTCCCATAATGACAAAGGCGTTGCCTTCTTGATATATACATTCAGACATTATTTTTTGTAAAGTTTCAAGAGCACCGCGATACATCCCTGAGGCAGCTTCCTTACAAATTAAATTTATAATACTATAAGCTAGTAGCTCCATGGGGTTGGAAGAATTGTTTTCATTACAACTTCCACTACCCAAAACTGTATTAACGTTATGACCATTACTTTTACTAACTAACATTGTCTATTCCTCAGTTAATGTCTACATGGCTATGTTTAACGTTATTACTGTTTGTCACTATAAAAAACCGCTCATTTGAGACAATTGCTGACATTAACTGTTTCACTTGCTACGCATGGACTTTTTAATTAAATTAGCACAAGAATGTTAAATTTAATAAACAAAAAGTTATTTCGCTGTATGATAAAAACCAACCGTTATGATTTATTAGTGGAATTCGTTTTTCGAGTGTTAGAAATTTATATCTAAATAGCGTTAATTAATGAGCAAAGCCAGACTCCTGTAACGCTCATAAGACTCATCTGCCTGCGACGGGTGGTCTGGTCAGTAGTAGATGTTTAAGGCGTGGCAGAGACATTTCATCCTTACTCTACGGCATTGGTCCACATACAAATCGTGGTTGTGACACTTCACTTATCATCAGTGAGCGAACAGAGAATAGTTCAGTGATTTGAGTAATTAACCTGATTAAATGAAAAGGCATGATAAATGATAATACTCTGGCTTTATCGTTAATTACTTAATTCCACATGTAAGCAATTTGCCCGCTTGGCATAGCGGGCATTTTTTCCAGGTACTTTTGAATGAGTACTGATGGATAAATACATTGCAGTGGCGTGCCACGTACCAAAACACCAGCCCTCATTCGAAACCACCTACCGCACTGCTTCTTTAAAATGGCGTTAGTCGTGAAATATTGACCGCCATCGAGTCCCCCTTGTAACCTTAACTCTTCCTGATACATGAATGATGATTTGGTGGCCCCTGCTGGACTTGAACCAGCGACCAGGCGATTATGAGTCGCCTGCTCTAACCACTGAGCTAAAGGGCCTTGAGTATGCAATAACAATACTTATAAACCAAGCAATAAACATGATGATTATATGATGTAAATAAGAGATTTTATGCGTTCTCATCCATCCTGGGTCGTAATTACACGCGACATAAATCCCGACACCGCTTCCATTCGCAAAGTCGATACTCGCAGTCAACAAGCATGTTAATAATAAGCACTATCTATAGTTATCATCGATTCAATGATAGTTTGTAATGATTTTGTATCTAATAATATAACTTTATTACATTAGCTGAAGAGTTTTCGCATCATGATGATATCTGTTACTTTTCACTCCATAAAAATAAACTTCATATAGCAATATATTCTTTTATAGAACTTATTCTGCTAATCATTAGTTTCGTATGAGCGATTTTTGACAGTTGCCTCTCCAGACCACATCGATAATTAAAAAAACAGATTTAAGCATTATCCTTTTCCATATGAATATTGGATAAAAGTAGGACATCTGTTTGCAATTACTTTCACAACAATTAAACATTTTTATGTTTCCGTATACACCTTATTACTCTACCATTAGAGGAACTTTATTATGTTTTCTATAAAACCAGGACCAGGAAATTTACCTATCGACAACCCCACATTGTTATCATGGAACATTACTGACGGGGATCTAAATTCCAAATTAAATACATTAGAATATCTAAACTGTATAACAAATATTATTAATGCTTGTGGAGTTTATCCTCAGGATTTAAAAGACAGAGAAATTATATCAACTTTTCACGCAGAAAAAGTCATTAATGATCTGTTAAAAAACGATTATAAAATTTCCCTTTCTCCAGATACAACTTACCGAGAGCTGAATAAAGCTGCACAGCGTAGCATTACAGCGCCAGACAGGATAGGAGAAGGGAAAACATGGGTTTATCAACGAGATACAATGGTTGAAAGAGGTGATAACAGCGGCGTTCATCAGTATGGTCCAGCTGAACATTTCACTCACATTATATCTGACAAACCATCCCCAAAAGATAAGTATGTTGCATATGCTATTAACATTCCTGACTATGAGCTAGCAGCCGATGTATATAATATTAACGTGACGTCACCTTCCGGACAGCAAGAAACATTTAAAATACTAATCAATCCAGAACATCTACGGCAAACACTTGAGCGTAAATCTCTTACTGCTGTTCAGAAATCACAATGTGAAATCATCACCCCCAAAAAACCTGGCGAAGCGATTCTTCATGCTTTTAATGCCACCTATCAGCAAATCAGGAAAAATATATCTGAGTTTGCACGTTGTCATTATGGGTATATACAAATCCCTCCCGTAACCACTTTCCGCGCCGACGGACCAGAAACTCCCGAAGAAGAAAAAGGTTACTGGTTTCACGCTTATCAACCCGAAGATCTTTGTACCATCCATAATCCAATGGGAGATTTGCAGGATTTTATCGCATTGGTTAAAGATGCTAAAAAATTTGGTATCGATATCATTCCTGATTATACATTTAACTTTATGGGAATCGGGGGTAGTGGTAAAAATGATCTGGATTATCCCTCTGCCGATATACGAGCGAAGATTAGTAAAGATATAGAAAGTGGTATCCCTGGCTATTGGCAAGGTCAGGTTTTGATTCCATTTACTATAGATCCAGTAACAAAAGAACGTGACCAAATCCATCCAGAAGATATACATCTCACTGCAAAAGACTTTGAAACAAGTAAAGATAACATCTCTAAGGATGAATGGGAAAACCTCCATGCATTAAAAGAAAAGCGTTTAAATGGAATGCCTAAAACAACCCCCAAAAGTGACCAGGTTATTATGTTGCAAAATCAATACGTTCGTGAAATGCGAAAATATGGCGTACGAGGTTTACGTTACGATGCAGCAAAACACTCAAAACATGAACAAATAGAAAGATCAATAACCCCACCGCTTACAATTTATAATGAGCGATTACACAATACTAACTTATTTAACCCAATATATCATGAAAAAGCCGTTATGAATTACATGGAATACCTGGTAACTTGTCAGTTGGATGAAGAACAAATGTCATCGCTGCTTTATGAAAGAGATGATTTAAGCGCCATTGATTTTTCATTGCTCATGAAGACGATAAAAGCCTTTTCATTTGGTGGCGATCTCCAAACCCTTGCATCAAAACCGGGTTCAACAATCTCAAGCATCCCGTCAAAAAGACGGATATTGATTAACATTAACCACGATTTTCCTAACAATGGCAATCTTTTCAATGACTTTCTATTTAACCATCAACAAGATGAACAATTAGCAATGGCATATATGGCCGCTCTCCCGTTCAGCAGGCCTTTAGTTTACTGGGATGGCCAAGTATTAAAATCAACGACTGAAATTAAAAATTATGATGGGTCGACGCGTGTCGGCGGTGAGGCGTGGCTTAATAAAGGTTGCTCTACCTATCAGCAGCTCTACAATGAATTCCACGCATTATATATAGATAAAGCAGGAATATGGAGCGCATTTGAGGGTGTATTTGCAACTAAAAACGTTCTGGCCTTTAGTCGTGGGGATTCTGTGAACATTAATCACTCTCCTCATGATGGACTAGTTATAATAAATAAAGGAAACGAAGAAGTTGAAGGTACCTGGCCTAACAAATTGCAACCTGGAGTATATAAAAACATGGGGAGTAATAGCGTTAACATTATTATTAATAATACCCGAAAAATTATCCCCCCTGGTAAAGCATTTATGCTTAGAGGCGGAACTCTAAATATCAATATTCCTGGGCGTAGCGCTCTTCTTTTAGGGAAAACTGGAGAACCGCCGAACTATCTCTATTTGTAATTTAATGTTATATCTGCCCCGCTAAAACGGGGCAGATAATGTGTTTAGTTTACTAACGGTCATTTTGCAGTGAAGCCATTTACCGTTTTTTATCGACCAGAAAATCTGTTCTCTGATGGTAATCCACCCCTAACCTGTTGCTTTAGTTATTCATTTCCTGTCTCACTTTGCCTTAATACCCTACGTTAAATGTTACCAATTTGTTGCTTTTGATCACAATAAGAAAACAATATGGCGCATTTGTGCGCATTTTTCAGAAATGTAGATATTTTTAGATTATGGCTACGAAATGAGCATCGCCATGTCACCCTACATCTCATAAGAGGATCGCTTCTGATGAATGCACTGACCGCCGTACAAAATAACGCTGTCGATTCAGGCCAGGACTATAGCGGATTCACTCTCATCCCGTCGGCGCAATCCCCGCGTCTGCTGGAACTCACCTTCACCGAACAGACGACCAAACAGTTTCTCGAACAGGTTGCCGAATGGCCCGTGCAGGCGCTGGAGTACAAATCTTTTCTGCGTTTTCGGATAGGCAAAATTCTTGACGATCTGTGTGCGAACCAGCTGCAACCATTGCTGTTGAAGACCCTGCTAAACCGTGCTGAAGGTGCGCTGTTGATCAATGCGGTGGGTGTCGATGATGTGAAGCAAGCGGATGAGATGGTGAAGCTGGCAACGGCGGTAGCGCATCTGATTGGCCGTTCCAATTTCGATGCGATGAGCGGTCAGTATTACGCGCGTTTTGTAGTGAAAAATGTCGATAACTCAGACAGCTATCTGCGTCAGCCGCACCGCGTAATGGAGCTGCATAACGACGGCACCTACGTCGAAGAGATCACTGACTATGTGCTGATGATGAAAATCGACGAGCAGAACATGCAGGGTGGAAATTCGTTGCTGCTGCATCTCGATGACTGGGAACATCTGGACCACTATTTCCGCCACCCGCTGGCGCGTCGCCCGATGCGCTTTGCCGCGCCGCCGAGCAAAAACGTCAGCAAAGATGTTTTCCATCCGGTGTTCGACGTTGATCAACAGGGTCGCCCGGTGATGCGTTATATCGACCAGTTCGTCCAGCCAAAAGACTTCGAAGAAGGCGTGTGGCTGAGCGAGCTTTCCGATGCCATTGAAACCAGCAAAGGCATTCTTTCTGTGCCCGTTCCCGTTGGCAAATTCCTGTTGATTAACAATCTATTCTGGCTGCACGGTCGCGACCGCTTTACTCCGCACCCGGATCTGCGCCGTGAACTGATGCGTCAGCGTGGCTATTTCGCTTACGCCACTAACCACTACCAGACGCATCAGTAAGCGCAAAGGAATTGAGCGGATGTATGATTTTGTGATTATTGGCGGCGGCATCATCGGCATGTCGACCGCCATGCAACTGATTGATGTTTATCCGGATGCCCGCATTGCGTTGCTGGAAAAAGAGTCCGGCCCGGCCTTTCATCAGACGGGCCACAACAGCGGCGTGATCCATGCCGGGGTCTATTACACGCCCGGTAGCCTGAAGGCACAGTTTTGCCTGGCGGGAAACCGCGCCACCAAAGCCTTTTGCGATCAAAACGGCATTCGCTATGACAACTGCGGCAAGATGCTGGTCGCCACCTCTGAACTCGAAATGGAACGGATGCGCGCGTTGTGGGAACGCACGGCGGCGAACGGTATCGAGCGCGAGTGGTTAAACGCCGAGGAACTGCGCGAGCGCGAACCGAATATCACCGGGCTTGGCGGCATTTTTGTGCCGTCCAGCGGCATTGTCAGCTATCGCGAAGTGACGGCGGCGATGGCAAAAATCTTCCAGGCCAGAGGCGGCGAGATTATTTATAACGCCGAAGTCAGCGCCCTCAGTGAGCATAAAAACGGCGTGGTGATACGTACCCGTCAGGGCGGTGAATATGAAGCATCGACGCTGATTAGCTGTTCCGGGCTGATGGCTGACCGGCTGGTGAAAATGCTCGGCCTCGAACCGGGCTTTATTATCTGCCCGTTCCGTGGCGAGTATTTCCGCCTTGCCCCGGAGCATAACCAGATTGTTAACCACCTGATTTACCCCATTCCCGACCCCGCGATGCCATTTTTGGGCGTGCATCTCACCCGCATGATCGATGGCAGCGTGACCGTCGGGCCAAACGCGGTGCTGGCTTTTAAACGCGAAGGCTATCGCAAGCGCGATTTCTCGTTTAGTGACACGCTGGAGATTTTAGGCTCGTCGGGGATTCGCCGGGTGCTGCAAAACCATCTACGCTCAGGATTGGGCGAGATGAAAAACTCGCTGTGCAAAAGCGGCTATCTGCGGCTGGTGCAAAAGTATTGTCCCCGGCTTTCTTTAAGCGATCTCCAGCCCTGGCCCGCAGGTGTGCGGGCGCAGGCGGTATCGCCGGACGGCAAGCTGATTGACGATTTTCTGTTTGTCACCACCCCGCGCACGATCCACACCTGCAATGCGCCCTCCCCGGCAGCGACATCAGCAATTCCTATTGGTGCGCATATTGTCAGCAAGGTACAAACGCTGTTGGCAAGCCAGAGTAACCCCGGACGCACGCTGCGAGCGGTACGTAGTGTGGATGCCTTACACGCCGCATTTAATCAATAACCTTTGAAAACAGGACGTAACAATGAAACTTAACGACAGTAACTTATTCCGCCAGCAGGCGTTGATTAACGGGGAATGGCTGGACGCCAACAATGGCGAGGTCATCGACGTCACCAATCCGGCGAACGGCGACAAGCTGGGTAGCGTACCCAAAATGGGCGCTGATGAAACCCGCGCCGCTATCGACGCCGCCAACCGCGCTCTGCCCGCCTGGCGTGCGCTCACCGCCAAAGAACGCGCCAACATTCTGCGCAACTGGTTCAATTTGATGATGGAGCATCAGGACGATTTAGCGCGCCTGATGACCCTCGAACAGGGAAAACCGCTGGCGGAAGCGAAAGGCGAAATCAGCTACGCAGCCTCTTTTATTGAGTGGTTTGCCGAAGAAGGCAAACGTATTTATGGCGATACCATTCCCGGTCATCAGGCCGACAAACGCCTGATTGTTATCAAACAGCCGATTGGCGTTACCGCCGCCATCACGCCGTGGAACTTCCCAGCGGCGATGATTACCCGTAAAGCCGGTCCGGCGCTGGCGGCAGGCTGCACGATGGTGCTGAAACCTGCCAGTCAGACGCCGTTCTCTGCGCTGGCGCTGGCGGAACTGGCGATTCGCGCAGGCGTTCCGGCTGGCGTATTTAACGTGGTCACCGGTTCGGCGGGCGCGGTCGGTAACGAACTGACCAGCAATCCGCTGGTGCGCAAGCTGTCGTTTACCGGCTCGACCGAAATTGGCCGCCAGTTAATGGAACAGTGCGCGAAAGACATCAAGAAAGTGTCGCTGGAGCTGGGCGGCAACGCGCCGTTTATCGTCTTTGACGATGCCGACCTCGACAAAGCCGTGGAAGGCGCACTGGCCTCGAAATTCCGCAACGCCGGGCAAACCTGCGTCTGCGCCAACCGTTTATACGTGCAGGACGGCGTGTATGACCGCTTTGCCGAAAAATTACAGCAGGCGGTGAGCAAACTGCACATCGGCGACGGGCTGGAGAATGGCGTCACCATCGGGCCGCTGATTGATGAAAAAGCGGTAGCAAAAGTGGAAGAGCATATTGCCGATGCGCTGGAGAAAGGTGCGCGTGTGGTTTGCGGCGGTAAAGCGGATGAACGCGGCGGCAACTTCTTCCAGCCGACCATTCTGGTGGACGTTCCGGCCAACGCCAAAGTGTCGAAAGAAGAGACGTTCGGCCCCCTTGCCCCGCTATTCCGCTTTAAAGATGAAGCCGATGTGATTGCGCAGGCCAATGACACCGAGTTTGGCCTTGCCGCCTATTTCTACGCCCGTGATTTAAGCCGCGTCTTCCGCGTGGGCGAGGCGCTGGAGTACGGCATCGTCGGCATTAATACTGGCATTATTTCCAATGAAGTGGCCCCGTTCGGCGGCATTAAAGCCTCGGGTCTGGGTCGTGAAGGTTCGAAGTATGGCATCGAAGATTACTTAGAAATCAAATATATGTGCATCGGTCTTTAACTGGAGAACGCGAATGAGCAGCAATAAAGAGTTAATGCAGCGCCGTAGTCAGGCAGTTCCTCGTGGCGTTGGGCAAATTCACCCCATTTTCGCTGACCGCGCGGAAAACTGCCGGGTGTGGGACGTTGAAGGCCGTGAGTATCTTGATTTCGCGGGCGGCATTGCGGTGCTCAATACCGGGCACCTGCATCCGAAAGTGGTTGCGGCGGTGGAAGCGCAGTTGAAAAAGCTGTCGCACACCTGCTTCCAGGTGCTGGCTTACGAACCGTATCTGGAGCTGTGCGAGATTATGAATCAGAAGGTGCCGGGAGATTTCGCCAAAAAAACGCTGCTGGTAACGACCGGTTCTGAAGCG
Source organism: Escherichia sp. WS3063 (assembly GCF_046486595.1). Classification (NCBI taxonomy): domain Bacteria; kingdom Pseudomonadati; phylum Pseudomonadota; class Gammaproteobacteria; order Enterobacterales; family Enterobacteriaceae; genus Escherichia; species Escherichia sp. WS3063. Next base: position 26,672 of record NZ_JBJQKY010000030.1, on the reverse strand, counting down.
GTGGAGAACGCGGTGAAAATCGCCCGCGCCGCCACCAAACGCAGCGGGACCATCGCCTTTAGCGGTGCGTATCACGGGCGCACGCATTACACGCTGGCGCTGACCGGCAAGGTGAATCCGTACTCTGCGGGCATGGGGCTGATGCCGGGTCATGTTTATCGCGCGCTTTATCCTTGCCCGCTGCACGGCATAAGCGAGGATGACGCTATCGCCAGCATCCACCGGATCTTCAAAAATGATGCCGCGCCGGAAGATATCGCCGCCATCGTAATTGAGCCCGTTCAGGGCGAAGGCGGTTTCTACGCCGCGACGCCAGCCTTTATGCAGCGTTTACGCGCGCTGTGTGACGAGCACGGGATCATGCTGATTGCCGATGAAGTGCAGAGCGGCGCAGGGCGTACCGGCACGCTGTTTGCGATGGAGCAAATGGGCGTGGCACCAGATCTCACCACCTTTGCGAAATCGATCGCAGGCGGTTTCCCGCTGGCGGGCGTCACCGGGCGCGCGGAAGTGATGGACGCCGTCGCACCGGGCGGACTGGGTGGCACCTATGCCGGTAACCCGATTGCCTGCGTAGCGGCGCTGGAAGTGTTAAAAGTGTTTGAGCAGGAAAATCTGCTGCAAAAAGCCAACGATCTGGGGCAGAAACTGAAAGACGGATTGCTGGCGATAGCCGAAAAACATACTGAGATCGGCGACGTACGCGGGCTGGGAGCGATGATTGCCATCGAGCTGTTTGAAGATGGCGATCACAGCAAACCAGACGCAAAACTCACCGCCGAGATCGTGGCGCGTGCTCGCGATAAGGGTCTGATTCTTCTCTCCTGCGGCCCGTATTACAACGTGCTGCGCATCCTTGTACCGCTCACCATTGAAGACGCTCAGATCCGTCAGGGTCTGGAGATCATCAGCCAGTGTTTTGCTGAGGCGAAGCTGTAGCACCGCACCATGCCGGAGGCGACGCTTTGCGGCTTGTCCGGCCTACGAGAATCCAGGTCGGATAAGGCGTTTACGCCGCATCCGACAATCTGTACGTGAACAGGAATAAATCTATGTCGGCCGGATAAGGCGGAGCCGCTCTCCGGCAAAAAGAACCAATAACAATTAAACGCGTGACCCGACGCGGGAAATGTCGGGGCGCTCTCCCAAGTGACACACTTTCGAGAGGATTCAGGATGGGGCAATCATCGCAACCACATGAGTTAGGCGGCGGGCTGAAGTCACGCCACGTCACCATGTTGTCTATTGCCGGTGTTATCGGCGCAAGTCTGTTTGTCGGTTCCAGCGTCGCCATCGCCGAAGCGGGCCCGGCGGTATTACTGGCCTATCTGTTCGCCGGATTACTGGTGGTTATGATTATGCGGATGTTGGCGGAAATGGCGGTTGCCACGCCCGATACCGGTTCGTTTTCCACCTATGCCGATAAAGCCATTGGCCGTTGGGCGGGCTATACCATCGGCTGGTTGTACTGGTGGTTTTGGGTACTGGTTATCCCACTGGAAGCCAACATCGCCGCCATGATCCTGCACTCGTGGGTTCCAGGCATTCCCATCTGGTTATTTTCCCTGGTCATTACCCTCGCCTTGACTGGCAGTAATTTATTAAGCGTTAAAAACTACGGCGAATTTGAGTTCTGGCTGGCGCTGTGCAAAGTCATCGCTATCCTGGCCTTTATTTTCCTTGGTGCAGTCGCAATTAGCGGTTTTTACCCTTATGCCGAAGTGAGCGGGATCTCAAGATTGTGGGATAGCGGCGGCTTTATGCCCAACGGCTTCGGTGCGGTATTAAGCGCGATGTTGATCACCATGTTCTCGTTTATGGGCGCAGAAATTGTCACTATTGCCGCCGCGGAATCTGACACGCCGGAAAAACATATTGTCCGCGCCACCAACTCGGTTATCTGGCGTATTTCTATCTTCTATTTGTGCTCTATTTTTGTCGTCGTGGCATTAATACCGTGGAATATGCCGGGGCTGAAAGCCGTTGGATCTTATCGCTCGGTTCTGGAGTTGCTCAATATTCCCCATGCGAAATTAATCATGGACTGCGTGATATTACTTTCCGTAACCAGTTGCCTGAACTCGGCGCTGTATACCGCTTCCAGAATGCTCTACTCCTTAAGCCGTCGCGGTGATGCTCCCGCGGTAATGGGTAAAATCAACCGCAGTAAAACCCCGTATGTGGCGGTATTACTCTCCACCGGCGCGGCATTTTTAACGGTGGTGGTGAATTATTACGCGCCTGCGAAAGTGTTTAAATTTCTGATCGACAGCTCCGGTGCTATCGCCCTGCTGGTTTATTTAGTCATCGCCGTTTCACAATTGCGGATGCGCAAAATTCTGCGAGCAGAAGGAAGCGAAATTCGCTTGCGCATGTGGCTTTATCCGTGGCTCACCTGGCTGGTCATCGGCTTTATTACCTTTGTGTTAGTAGTGATGCTATTCCGACCGGCGCAACAGTTAGAAGTGATCTCCACCGGCTTATTAGCTATAGGGATTATCTGTACCGTGCCAATTATGGCTCGCTGGAAAAAGCTGGTATTGTGGCAAAAAACACCCGTTCATAATACGCGCTAATAATGATCAGGAGTCACACCATGACCATTACGTCTCTGGATGGCTATCGCTGGCTGAAGAACGATATTATTCGCGGAAACTTTCAACCGGATGAAAAATTACGGATGAGTTTGCTGACATCGCGTTATGCACTTGGCGTTGGGCCGTTGCGGGAAGCGCTTTCGCAACTGGTAGCAGAACGACTGGTCACGGTGGTGAATCAAAAAGGGTATCGGGTGGCGTCTATGTCAGAGCAGGAGCTGCTCGATATTTTCGACGCCCGCGCCAATATGGAAGCGATGCTGGTCAGTCTGGCGATTGCCCGCGGTGGCGATGAATGGGAGGCAGACGTTCTCGCAAAAGCGCATCTGCTCAGTAAGCTGGAGGCCTGTGACGCCAGTGAGAAAATGCTTGATGAGTGGGATCTTCGTCATCAGGCGTTTCATACTGCAATTGTGGCGGGCTGTGGTTCTCACTATTTGCTGCAAATGCGTGAACGGTTGTTTGATCTGGCGGCGCGCTATCGATTTATCTGGCTGCGGCGAACAGTGCTTTCGGTGGAAATGCTGGAGGATAAACACGATCAGCACCAGACCCTGACTGCGGCGGTACTGGCGCGAGATACCGCGCGCGCCAGTGAGTTAATGCGCCAGCATTTACTGACGCCAATTCCCATTATCCAGCAGGCGATGGCTGGCAATTAACTACTCTTCAGGAATACGCAACACTTGCCCCGGGTAAATTTTATCCGGGCTTTTTAGCATCGGTTTATTCGCTTCGAAGATTTTATTGTACAGATTGGCGTTACCGTAGACCTGTTTGGAAATGGCACTCAGAGTGTCGCCAGACTTAACGGTATAAAACTGGCTGGCAGTGGCTGGTGTCGTCGTTTTCACCTGATCATCGACACTGGCAATACCGGAAATATTCCCCACCGCAACAAGGATTTTCTCCTTCGCCTCCTGACTCAGGCCGTCACCCGTGACCGTCGCTTTGCCGTCGGCAATTTGAATATTCACTTTATCGGCATCAGGTATACCGGTTTTGTTCAGATGCTCCTGCACCTTCTTCGCCTGATCGTCTTTATCGTGCTGACCTGTAACCGCGTCCCAGAGTTTTTCTCCGGCATCTTTCACAAAATTGAACAGACCCATAGCTACCTCATTCGTTAACGGAAACACTCAGAAAGTGTAGCAGAGGAACGCGGCGCGTTAACGCCGCGGGGGTGAACACAGGTTTAATCGCGGGTTTGCACCCAAAACGCGTGAATCAAACCGGGGATATACCCAAGCAGTGTCAGCAGAATATTAATAATGAACGCCCAACCGAACCCTTTACCGAGCAGCACGCCGAGCGGCGGCAGAATGATGGTGATGACGATTCTCCAGAAACCCATATGTACTCCCTATAAGAAAATTACTCATTGTTTAAAAAGAGATTTTATCTCTTAAGCGTAGTAATTTTAGCGGAGCCTGCCAGTTTCAGCCTACGCTTTTACTCTCATTTACGCTGCTGAGGCTGGTATATGTTGCATTTTTAGTTTAGAGTTTGCTTAATTTAGAAAACACTTAAATAACTATGACTGAACTCGCGCAATTACAGGCCAGTGCCGAACAGGCAGCGGCCTTATTGAAAGTAATGAGCCACCCTAAACGGTTGCTGATTCTGTGCATGCTTAGCGGTTCCCCCGGCACCAGCGCGGGAGAGCTGACTCGCATTACCGGACTGAGTGCCTCTGCGACATCACAGCATCTCGCTCGTATGCGGGACGAAGGGCTTATCGACAGCCAACGGGATGCCCAACGCATTCTATATTCCATTAAAAATGAGGCGGTAAATGCCATTATCGCCACCCTGAAAAATGTCTATTGTCCGTAAGGAGTCACTATGGCTTTGACAACCATTTCGCCGCATGATGCACAAGAATTAATCGCACGCGGCGCAAAGTTAATCGATATTCGTGACGCTGATGAATATCTTCGTGAACATATTCCTGAAGCAGATCTGGCTCCATTATCCGTGCTGGAACAGTCAGGTCTTCCGGCTAAATTACGTCGCGAGCAAATTATATTCCACTGCCAGGCAGGTAAACGCACCAGTAATAACGCCGATAAATTAGCAGCGATTGCCGCCCCCGCAGAAATCTTTTTACTCGAAGATGGGATTGATGGCTGGAAAAAAGCAGGATTACCAGTAGCGGTAAATAAATATCAACCCTTGCCGTTAATGCGCCAGGTGCAGATCGCTGCGGGTGGTTTAATATTAATCGGCGTTATACTGGGTTATACCGTAAATAGCGGTTTCTTCTTATTAAGCGGCTTTGTTGGTGCCGGGTTACTGTTTGCAGGAATTAGCGGTTTTTGTGGGATGGCAAGGTTGTTAGATAAGATGCCGTGGAACCAACGAGCTTGAGAAGAGACGCCGGACGCGCCATAGCGGCGGCATCCGGCCTCAGTAATTAGATCAGGAAATCGTCGAGAGATTTACCTTCTGCCAGCGCCTGAGCGATTGGCTTCGGTGTACGGCCCTGACCGGTCCAGGTTTTAGTTTCACCGTTAACATCGGTGAATTTATATTTCGCCGGACGCGGCTGGCGTTTTTTACCAGCGCGTGGGGCAGCCGCAGAGTTATTACCCAATAACTCTTCCGGGTTAATTCCGTCAGCTTTCATCAGCTCCAGCCAGGTGCTAATTTTTTCCTGGCGCTCTGCCAGCTCACGCTGCTGCTGTTCTTCTTCTTCACGTCTTTCTTTAGTGACAACCCTGAATTTTTCGAGCATTTCTTCAAGAACGTCAATGGAGAATTCGCGAGCCATCGCACGGAGAGTGCGAATGTTATTTAAACTTTGTAACATTACGGACATAATAAAGAAAACCTTTTAACGCCAAAACAAAAAAGTATTTCGTCGCGTAGTGTAAGCGATCACTTATTATATTTCCACAAAATTTAATCTATTTACAGTCCTGCACGAGATTATTTCAGCTGTTATTTTCTGAAACTCTCAGAATAATTTCAAGATTATATATTAGCCATTTTGATGAGTAATTTCGGTTATTGGTGAACAGAGCGGCGCTCTCTGCTCGCTAATTCCGCAAGCCTGACAAAACCAAAGTGAATAAAAATGCAACTCAACAGAATAAAAGAAAACATCACTCACTGGTGCTTTCTGCTGTCAATGTACGTTATCTGGCATAAAAAATGCTGAAAATGACCCGGTCACGACATACACCGAATTCTCTACGCTTATAGCGTTACCTCCCCCCAAACCTTCATGAGTGAAAATAAAGGTAAACACATATCCAATTGATTTAATTAAAAATAAATCATATCGGCATGTAAAAATCCACAATGTACAAAAAACGCGCCGTTACGGAATATTTTATCTACAAAAACAGATTAAATAAAAATTTTTCACTAATTGATTAGTCATAGCCAGCGATATACGCTATGCGAAAATGCAGATGGCAATGAGATCCACTGCTTTCACCTCCATTAACATCCCATTACGCTTTTATTAAGGAGCATTAGCATGTTCTCACCGCAGTCACGCTTGCGTCATGCAGTTGCAGATACGTTCGCGATGGTTGTTTACTGTTCTGTCGTGAACATGTGTATTGAAGTTTTCCTCTCCGGAATGAGCTTCGAACAGTCTTTTTATTCCAGATTGGTAGCGATTCCGGTGAACATCTTAATTGCATGGCCATACGGTATGTACCGCGATCTGTTTATGCGCGCAGCACGCAAAGTTAGCCCGTCGGGCTGGATAAAAAATCTGGCGGATATCATGGCTTATGTGACGTTCCAGTCACCGGTGTATGTGGCGATCTTGTTAGTGGTGGGCGCAGACTGGCATCAGATTATGGCGGCAGTCAGTTCAAACATCGTTGTTTCGATGTTGATGGGGGCGGTTTATGGCTACTTCCTCGATTATTGCCGCCGACTGTTTAAAGTCAGCCGTTACCAGCAGGTAAAAGCCTGACCCTTCTTTTCGCGACTGGCATCGCCAGTCGCGTCTTTAACTGGCTTCGCCAAATAAACCATTCAAATAACGTTCAAGCGCAACACGCGAACTAAAGCCATGTGGGATACCGTAATGCTCATGACGTTCACCCGCTAAATAGAGCGGAAATTGCTGGTAATGATCGCAAGTTTTAATATCGGAAGCGGGTTCAGCCAGTGTTGAACTACGTTCTTTTAATGTTGGATGAATCACCAGGGCGGTACGTCCCATTCGCGCTTCGCGATTAACATAGACATAATTTTCCCCACGGCGGTAACCATACGCTTTCTGGGTTACCACATCGACAGTAAAACCGACTTTTTCAAGTACGCGCGCCACCTCGTCTGGTCGTAAATACATATTTGATCCTCGTTATTATCAACCGCGGGCCTACCTTACCTGATTGCGCATTCACAACGCTTTCAGAAAAGTCCATAAAGCCGCGATGAACCTCAGTTAAGAAAATTATGGTCTACACTGAAAATTACATCGAATTCTAATGGGGGATCATATGTTTAACCGACCGAACCGCAACGACGTTGATGATGGCGTGCAGGATATCCAGAATGATGTCAATCAATTAGCTGACAGTCTCGAATCTGTATTGAAGTCCTGGGGCAGCGACGCCAAAGGGGAAGCCGAAGCCGCTCGTAGTAAAGCGCAGGCTCTACTGAAAGAAACCAGGGCGCGGATGCATGGTCGTACTCGCGTCCAGCAAGCCGCGCGCGATGCCGTTGGCTGCGCGGATTCTTTTGTTCGTGAAAGACCCTGGTGTAGTGTGGGTACAGCGGCAGCGGTGGGTATTTTTATCGGCGCACTGTTAAGCATGCGCAAATCGTAGTGCAAAAATGATAATAAATACGCGTCTTTGACCCCGAAGCCTGGCTTCGGGGTTTTTTAGCTTAAGGCTTTACGTAATTGTTGTGCTACCTGTCGCGCCATACCTTCGTTAACGATATTAGTAAACGAAAGCAGTAATCCACCTTCCCCACTTGAACGGATACGCCAGTCGCTAAGTGCCTGCACCGCAAGGCCTGCAGCATTGGCTTTACGCGCATGGGCAATATCATCGCCTATCATTCTGATCACCATCTGGATACCACCTTTCTGCGGCACAACCTGAAATCCTTGCTGCGTCAACGCTTGCTCAATCCATTGCCGACGTTGAGCATAATGCTGACGCATTTTCTTCAGATGCCGCCAGAAATGCCCCTCGCGAAGAAAGTCTGCCAGTGTGTTCTGCCATAGAACAGGTACCGCACATGGAGCCAGTGACGCCTGGTGGCGGAATTGTGCAATTTGCTTCACCGGCACCACCAGCCACGCACAGCGCAATGCAGGAAATAGCGCTTTGCTGAATGTTCCGGCATAAATTACCCGCTGCGGTGCGTCGAGACTTTTCAACGCCGGTAACGGCTTACCGTGATAGCGAAACTCACTGTCATAATCATCTTCAATAATCCATGCCTGACTACGATCTGCCCATTCCAGTATCTGATGCCTGCGCGCTAAAGAGAGCGCCACACCCAGCGGACTTTGGTGTGCTGGTGTTATCAGGGCAAAACGCGCATCAGGATAATTTTGTATTCCGCTTGTGATATCCAGTCCATTGTCATCAACCGGCACAGGCAAAATTTCCACATCATGGCGAGTGACAATCGGGCGAATCAGTGGAAAGCCGGGATCTTCTATCCACATCCCGTTTCCCGGTTTCGCCAGCGCGTGCAGAATTAAAGCTATTGAGGCCGCATAACCGTGAGTGATAAAGACCTGCTCTGGCTGACAATCAATCCCACGTGAAACGCGTAAGTAATCAACTATTGCCTCGCGCAACGCCACCTCACCGCAAACATCGCCTAACGCCAAATCAAAGCGCGTCTGGGTACGAAGGCGACGCCCCATCACCCGCGCCCACAGCTCTCGCGGAAAGAGATCGAGTGCGGGTAATCCCATTTGAAATGGCAACGGTTGCTGACTTTCACCGGCAAAAGCTACAACTTGTACAGTAGATTGTTGCGGATATATCCGCTCACTGACAAATGTGCCAGCCTGTCCCCGCCTGATCAGCCATCCTTGCGCCACCAGCTCAGCATACGCATTTTCGACAGTGGATCGAGACACCCCCAGCTCCTGCGACCAGGTACGACTTGAAGGCAGCCTTGCGCCGGGTTTCAGTTCCCCTTGCTCAATAGCCGTTTTTAACTGACGGGCGATATCCTGATAGCGCGGCATATGGTCTGCTTTTTTAGGTAATTTATGGCTCTCTTTAGCAGTCCATTATAGTGCTACATTGCGGGCGTTAATAAGAGGAGAAACTGTATGACTACATTACGTCAGCCTTACTACGAACTTAGCCCGGCAGTGTATAACGCACTAGTGCAGGCCAAAACGGCACTGGAAAATAGCACGCTGGATACCACGTTGATGGAGTTAGTTTATTTGCGCGTCTCGCAAATCAACGGCTGCGCATTTTGTCTGGAGATGCACAGCAAAGCATTGCGCAAATCCGGCGTGCCACAGCACAAACTGGACGCCCTGGCAGGTTGGCTCGTAAGCCATCATTTTGATGAACGCGAGCGGGCGGCGCTGGCATGGGCGGAATCGGTAACCGAAATTGCCAGAACCCATGCGGAAGACGAGGTTTATCAGCCTTTGCTTGAGCATTTCAGCGCAGCAGAGATCAGCGACTTAACGTTTGCCATCGGGCTGATGAATTGTTTTAACCGTCTGGCCGTTTCCATGCGGATGTAACTTCTTGATGCCGGGTATTCGCCCGGCAAAAAAACACAAAATCCCCTACCCCGTTGAGCCATTCATCGGTGGCGTAATCAATCTAAAATTCCCATATCTTGTATGGTTGAATCTTTTTTCAACTACATCTAGTATCTCTGTATCAACAGAGAGACAACCCGACGCGTATCATCGCGCCGTATCTTCATTTTAAACGGAAATACGAATCATGCGCATTACTATTTACACTCGTAACGATTGCGTTCAGTGCCACGCCACCAAACGGGCGATGGAAAACCGGGGCTTTGATTTTGAAATGATTAATGTCGATCGCGTTCCTGAAGCGGCAGAAACGCTGCGTGCTCAGGGCTTTCGTCAGTTGCCGGTTGTGATTGCAGGCGATCTTAGCTGGTCTGGTTTCCGCCCGGACATGATCAATCGTCTGCATCCAGCGCCACACGCGGCCAGTGCATGAGCCAGCTCGTCTACTTTTCCAGCAGCTCCGAAAATACGCAGCGTTTTATCGAACGTTTAGGGCTGCCCGCGGTGCGCATCCCGCTCAATGAGCGGGAACGGATTCAGGTAGACGAGCCTTACATCCTGATCGTGCCCTCTTACGGCGGTGGCGGTACGGCTGGCGCGGTGCCACGACAGGTCATTCGCTTTTTAAACGACGAGCATAACCGGGCGTTGCTGCGCGGCGTTATTGCTTCGGGTAATCGCAACTTTGGTGAGGCATATGGCCGCGCCGGAGATGTGATTGCCCGGAAATGCGGCGTGCCGTGGCTGTACCGCTTTGAACTCATGGGTACGCAAAGCGATATCGAAAACGTTCGTAAAGGAGTAACCGAATTTTGGCAACGACAACCGCAGAACGCCTGACGCAGGAAACGATGGATTATCACGCTCTGAATGCGATGCTTAACCTTTACGATAGCGCAGGTCGCATTCAGTTCGATAAAGATCGCCAGGCAGTAGACGCCTTTATGACAACGCATGTGCGTCCGAACAGTGTGGCCTTCAGTAGCCAGCAGCAGCGCCTGAACTGGCTGGTTAACGAAGGTTACTATGATGAAAGCGTCCTTAATCGCTACTCTCGCGATTTTGTCATTACGCTGTTTGCCCACGCGCACGCCAGCGGTTTTCGTTTCCAGACATTCCTCGGAGCATGGAAGTTTTACACCAGCTATACGTTGAAGACATTCGACGGTAAGCGTTATCTGGAAGATTTTGCCGATCGCGTCACGATGGTGGCGCTGACGCTGGCACAAGGCGATGAAACACTGGCGACGCAGCTCACTGATGAGATGCTGTCAGGACGCTTTCAGCCAGCCACGCCAACATTCCTCAACTGCGGTAAGCAGCAGCGCGGCGAACTGGTTTCCTGTTTTCTGCTGCGTATTGAAGACAATATGGAGTCGATTGGCCGGGCAGTAAATTCCGCACTACAACTGTCGAAACGCGGCGGCGGCGTAGCATTTTTGCTGTCGAATCTGCGGGAAGCGGGCGCGCCAATTAAACGTATTGAAAATCAATCTTCTGGCGTGATTCCGGTGATGAAAATGCTGGAAGACGCATTTTCCTATGCCAACCAACTCGGCGCGCGTCAGGGGGCTGGGGCAGTCTATTTACATGCTCATCATCCCGATATTCTGCGTTTTCTCGATACAAAACGGGAAAATGCCGACGAAAAAATCCGCATTAAAACACTGTCGCTGGGCGTGGTGATCCCAGATATCACTTTCCATCTGGCAAAAGAGAATGCGCAGATGGCGCTGTTTTCGCCTTATGACGTAGAGCGAGTTTATGGCAAGCCATTTGCCGATGTCGCCATCAGTGAACACTATGACGAACTGGTTGCCGATGAACGCATTCGCAAAAAATACCTCAACGCCCGTGATTTCTTCCAGCGACTGGCAGAGATCCAGTTTGAGTCTGGCTATCCGTACATCATGTATGAAGACACGGTTAACCGTGCTAACCCTATCGCCGGGCGCATAAATATGAGCAATCTCTGCTCAGAAATTTTGCAGGTTAACAGCGCCTCAGAGTATGACGAGAATCTCGACTATGCCCGTACAGGCCATGATATTTCCTGCAATCTAGGGTCGTTGAATATTGCCCACACCATGGATTCCCCCGACTTTGCCCGCACGGTAGAGACTGCCGTACGCGGTTTAACGGCGGTGTCAGATATGAGTCATATCCGCAGCGTGCCGTCCATCGAAGCCGGAAATGCCGCCTCACACGCCATCGGTCTGGGGCAGATGAATTTACACGGTTATCTGGCGCGAGAAGGCATCGCTTATGGGTCGCCGGAAGCACTGGATTTCACCAATCTCTATTTCTATACCATCACCTGGCACGCACTGCGTACCTCGATGTTGCTGGCGCGCGAACGCGGTGAAACCTTCGCCGGGTTCAAACAGTCACGCTATGCCAGTGGTGAATATTTCAGCCAATATCTGCAAGGTAACTGGCAGCCGAAAACAGCGAAAGTTGGCGAACTGTTTGCCCGTAGTGGTATTACGTTACCTACCCGTGAGATGTGGGCGCAGCTGCGCGACGACGTGATGCGCTATGGCATATACAACCAGAATCTCCAGGCGGTGCCGCCAACTGGTTCTATCTCTTATATCAACCATGCCACGTCGAGTATTCATCCGATTGTGGCGAAAGTCGAGATACGCAAAGAGGGCAAAACAGGACGCGTTTACTACCCTGCCCCGTTTATGACTAACGAAAATCTGGCGCTGTATCAGGACGCTTACGAAATCGGCGCAGAAAAGATCATCGACACCTACGCGGAAGCGACTCGCCATGTCGATCAGGGGCTGTCGCTGACGCTGTTTTTCCCCGATACCGCCACCACTCGCGATATCAACAAAGCGCAGATTTACGCCTGGCGCAAAGGTATCAAAACGCTCTACTACATCCGCCTGCGTCAGATGGCGCTGGAAGGCACTGAAATTGAAGGCTGCGTCTCCTGTGCACTTTAAGGAATATCTATGAAACTCTCACGTATCAGCGCCATCAACTGGAACAAGATATCTGACGATAAAGATCTGGAGGTGTGGAACCGCCTGACCAGCAATTTCTGGCTCCCGGAAAAGGTGCCGCTGTCGAACGATATTCCTGCATGGCAGACATTAAGTGTCGTAGAACAACAACTGACGATGCGCGTTTTTACTGGCCTGACGCTGCTCGACACGCTGCAAAATGTTATCGGCGCGCCTTCGCTGATGCCCGATGCGCTCACGCCCCATGAAGAGGCGGTATTAACGAATATCAGCTTTATGGAAGCGGTTCATGCCCGCTCTTACAGTTCGATTTTCTCGACGCTGTGCCAGACCAAAGATGTCGATGCCGCCTACGCCTGGAGTGAAGAAAACGCACCGTTGCAGCGAAAAGCTCAGATTATTCAGCAACATTATCGCGGGGATGATCCGCTGAAAAAGAAAATCGCCAGTGTGTTTCTTGAATCTTTTTTGTTCTATTCCGGTTTCTGGCTGCCGATGTATTTTTCCAGCCGCGGAAAGCTAACCAATACCGCAGACCTGATCCGTCTGATTATCCGCGATGAAGCAGTCCACGGTTATTACATCGGCTATAAATATCAGAAAAACATGGAAAAGATCTCCCAGGCACAACGTGAAGAGTTGAAGAGTTTCGCCTTCGATTTATTGCTGGAACTCTACGACAACGAGTTGCAATACACCGATGAGCTGTACGCCGAAACCCCGTGGGCTGACGATGTGAAAGCGTTTCTCTGTTACAACGCCAATAAGGCGTTGATGAATCTGGGCTACGAACCGTTATTTCCCGCAGAAATGGCGGAAGTGAATCCGGCAATCCTCGCCGCGCTTTCGCCGAATGCCGATGAAAATCACGATTTCTTTTCCGGTTCAGGCTCCTCTTATGTGATGGGAAAAGCGGTCGAAACAGAAGATGAAGACTGGAATTTCTGAGGGGGTTATTTTCAAAAATATCACTACCCGCGACAGGGAAATAATTCCCACCAAATAGCTTTTTATCACGCAAATATTTTGTGGTGATCTACACTGACACTCTGTTGCATTATTCGCCTGAAACCACAATATTCAGGCGTTTTTTCGCTATCTTTGACAAAAAATATCAACTTTTCTCGATTTGCTCTCAGCCCTTATATCATGGGAAATTCCGGCGATTTGCTCACATCAATATTCATGCCACATTTGCCATCAGGGGTTGCCTCAGATTCTCAGTATGTTAGGGTAGAAAAAAGTGACTATTTCCATTGGGTAATGTATCGACATAAACAAATAACAGGAATCTTTCTATTGCATGGCAATTAAATTAGAAATTAAAAATCTTTATAAAATATTTGGTGAGCATCCACAGCGAGCTTTCAAATATATCGAACAAGGACTTTCAAAAGAACAAATTCTGGAAAAAACTGGGCTATCGCTTGGCGTAAAAGACGCCAGTCTGGCCATTGAAGAAGGCGAGATATTTGTCATCATGGGATTATCCGGTTCGGGTAAATCCACAATGGTACGCCTTCTCAATCGCCTGATTGAACCCACCCGCGGGCAAGTGCTGATTGATGGTGTGGATATTGCCAAAATATCCGACGCCGAACTCCGTGAGGTGCGCAGAAAAAAGATTGCGATGGTATTCCAGTCCTTTGCCTTAATGCCGCATATGACCGTGCTGGACAATACTGCGTTCGGTATGGAACTGGCCGGAATTAATGCCGAAGAACGCAGGGAAAAAGCCCTTGATGCACTGCATCAGGTCGGGCTGGAAAATTATGCCCACAGCTACCCGGATGAACTCTCTGGCGGGATGCGTCAACGTGTGGGATTAGCCCGCGCGTTAGCGATTAATCCGGATATATTATTAATGGACGAAGCCTTCTCAGCACTCGATCCATTAATTCGCACCGAGATGCAGGATGAGCTGGTAAAATTACAGGCAAAACATCAGCGCACCATTGTCTTTATTTCCCACGATCTCGATGAAGCTATGCGTATTGGTGACCGAATTGCCATTATGCAAAATGGTGAAGTGGTGCAGGTTGGTACACCGGATGAAATTCTTAATAATCCGGCGAATGATTATGTTCGTACCTTCTTCCGTGGCGTCGATATTAGCCAGGTATTCAGTGCGAAAGATATTGCCCGTCGTACACCGAACGGCTTAATTCGTAAAACCCCCGGCTTCGGCCCGCGTTCGGCACTGAAATTATTGCAGGATGAAGATCGCGAATATGGCTACGTCATCGAACGCGGTAATAAGTTTGTCGGCGCTGTATCTATCGATTCGCTTAAAGCCGCGTTAACGCAGCAGCAAGGTCTTGATGCGGCGCTGATTGATGCGCCGTTAGCGGTCGATGCACAAACGCCTCTTAGCGAGTTGCTCTCTCATGTCGGACAGGCACCCTGTGCGGTGCCCGTGGTCGACGAGGACCAACAGTATGTCGGCATCATTTCGAAAGGAATGCTGCTGCGCGCTTTAGATCGTGAGGGGGTAAATAATGGCTGATCAAAATAATCCGTGGGATACCACGCCAGCGGCGGACAGTGCCGCACAATCCGCAGACGCCTGGGGTACACCGGCTGCTGCACCGACTGACGGCGGTGGTGCTGACTGGCTGACCAGTACGCCTGCGCCAAACGTCGAGCATTTTAATATTCTCGATCCGTTCCATAAAACGCTAATCCCGCTCGACAGTTGGGTCACTGAAGGGATCGACTGGGTCGTTACCCATTTTCGTCCCGTCTTTCAGGGCGTGCGCGTTCCGGTTGATTACATCCTCAACGGTTTCCAGCAATTGCTGCTGGGTATGCCCGCGCCGGTGGCGATTATCGTTTTCGCTCTCATCGCCTGGCAGATTTCCGGGGTCGGAATGGGTGTGGCGACGCTGGTTTCGCTGATTGCCATCGGCGCAATCGGTGCCTGGTCGCAGGCCATGGTTACCCTGGCGCTGGTGTTAACCGCCCTGCTGTTCTGTATCGTCATCGGTTTGCCGTTGGGGATCTGGCTGGCGAGAAGTCCGCGAGCGGCGAAAATTATTCGTCCACTGCTTGATGCCATGCAGACCACGCCCGCGTTTGTTTATCTGGTGCCAATCGTCATGCTGTTTGGTATCGGCAACGTGCCGGGCGTGGTGGTGACGATCATCTTTGCGCTGCCGCCGATTATCCGTCTGACGATTCTGGGAATTAACCAGGTTCCGGCGGATCTGATTGAAGCCTCGCGCTCATTCGGTGCCAGCCCGCGCCAGATGCTGTTCAAAGTTCAGTTACCGCTGGCGATGCCAACCATTATGGCGGGCGTTAACCAGACGCTGATGCTGGCCCTTTCTATGGTGGTCATCGCCTCGATGATTGCCGTCGGCGGGCTGGGTCAGATGGTACTTCGCGGTATCGGTCGTCTGGATATGGGGCTTGCCACCGTTGGCGGCGTCGGGATTGTGATCCTCGCCATTATCCTCGACCGCCTGACGCAGGCCGTTGGGCGCGACTCACGCAGTCGCGGCAACCGTCGCTGGTACACCACTGGCCCTGTCGGTCTGCTGACCCGCCCATTCATTAAGTAACTCTGCACTTGCCCGGTGACGCCGGGCATTATCACCCTGCCAAAAAAAGGAATAACAATGCGACATAGCGTACTTTTTGCGACAGCGTTTGCCACGCTTATCTCTACACAAACTTTTGCTGCCGATCTGCCGGGCAAAGGCATTACTGTTAATCCAGTTCAGAGTACCATCACTGAAGAAACCTTCCAGACGCTGCTGGTCAGTCGTGCACTGGAGAAATTAGGTTATACCGTCAATAAACCCAGCGAAGTGGATTACAACGTTGGCTACACCTCACTTGCTTCCGGCGATGCAACCTTCACCGCCGTGAACTGGACGCCGCTGCATGACAACATGTATGAAGCTGCCGGTGGCGATAAGAAATTTTATCGTGAAGGAGTATTTGTTAACGGCGCGGCACAGGGTTATCTGATCGATAAGAAAACCGCCGACCAGTACAAAATCACCAACATCGCGCAACTTAAAGATCCGAAGATCGCCAAACTGTTCGATACCAACGGCGACGGTAAAGCGGATTTAACCGGCTGTAACCCAGGCTGGGGCTGCGAAGGTGCGATCAACCACCAGCTTGCCGCGTATGGACTGACCAATACCGTGACGCATAATCAGGGGAACTACGCAGCGATGATGGCTGACACCATCAGTCGTTACAAAGAGGGTAAGCCGGTGTTTTACTACACCTGGACGCCGTACTGGGTGAGTAACGAACTGAAACCGGGGAAAGATGTGGTCTGGTTGCAGGTGCCGTTCTCCGCACTGCCGGGCGATAAAAATGCCGATACCAAACTGCCGAATGGCGCGAATTACGGCTTCCCGGTCAGTACCATGCATATCGTTGCCAACAAAGCCTGGGCCGAGAAAAATCCGGCGGCAGCGAAACTGTTTGCCATTATGCAGTTGCCAGTGGCAGATATTAACGCCCAGAACGCCATTATGCATGACGGCAAAGCCTCAGAAGGCGATATTCAGGGCCACGTTGATGGCTGGATCAAAGCCCACCAGCAGCAGTTCGATGGCTGGGTGAATGAAGCGCTGGCAGCGCAGAAGTAATTTTTATTCGGGCGGATAAGGCGTTTTTGCCTCATCCGCCGCTCTGTACACAATGCCTGATGCGACGCTGGCGCGTCTTATCATACCTACAAACCACACCGCACATTTCAACAATCTATCTTTCATCCCATATTCATCAACATCCGCTATTATTGATTTCCAGCTTAATCATCACCTGATGAACAAAAATAATGACTAAACCTAATCATGAGCTTAGCCCGGCGCTGATCGTGCTGATGTCTATCGCCACCGGTCTGGCGGTAGCCAGTAACTATTACGCCCAGCCATTGCTCGACACCATCGCGCGTAACTTTTCCCTTTCCGCCAGTTCGGCAGGCTTTATTGTTACCGCCGCGCAGTTGGGCTATGCCGCAGGTCTGCTGTTTCTTGTTCCCCTCGGTGATATGTTTGAACGCCGCCGCCTGATTGTCTCGATGACCTTACTGGCGGCAGGCGGCATGTTAATCACTGCCAGCAGTCAGTCGCTGGCGATGATGATCCTCGGTACGGCATTAACCGGTTTATTCTCAGTCGTGGCACAAATTCTGGTTCCGCTGGCAGCGACGCTGGCTTCACCGGACAAACGCGGCAAAGTGGTCGGCACCATTATGAGCGGGCTGCTGTTGGGGATCTTGCTGGCACGGACCGTTGCCGGATTGCTGGCGAGTCTCGGTGGCTGGCGAACTGTCTTTTGGGTCGCTTCGGTATTAATGGCACTGATGGCGCTGGCATTATGGCGTGGTCTGCCACAAATGAAATCAGAAACCCACCTCAACTACCCACAGTTGCTAGGTTCTGTTTTCAGCATGTTTATCAGCGATAAAATCCTGCGCACCCGCGCGTTGCTGGGCTGCCTGACCTTTGCCAACTTCAGCATTCTCTGGACCTCAATGGCCTTTTTGCTTGCCGCTCCACCTTTTAACTACAGCGATGGCGTAATTGGTCTGTTCGGACTTGCAGGAGCTGCCGGGGCGTTAGGCGCTCGTCCGGCGGGCGGTTTTGCCGATAAGGGCAAATCACACCTCACCACAACTTTCGGCCTGCTGCTGCTGTTACTTTCATGGCTGGCTATCTGGTTTGGACACACTTCTGTACTGGCGCTGGTTATCGGCATCCTGGTGCTGGATCTCACCGTACAGGGGGTGCACATCACTAACCAGACGGTAATTTATCGAATTTACCCCGATGCGCGTAATCGCCTGACTGCAGGTTACATGACCAGCTACTTTATTGGCGGTGCTGCCGGTTCGCTAATTTCAGCCTCAGCCTGGCAACATGGCGGTTGGGCAGGCGTTTGTCTGGCTGGCGCGACGATTGCCCTGGTTAACTTACTAGTCTGGTGGCGAGGTTTTCATCGTCAGGAAGCCGCAAATTAAGCAATCAGCAACCGTTTTCGTGGCTTTACACTTATAAGGGTGTTAAGAAGCCCATCAGTCTGATAAGGTTAAGATATTCATTCAGTCTATTTATAATATTAACAATCGTTAAGCGTACACTCTATGGAAAGCCCTACTCCACAGCCTGCTCCTGGTTCGGCGACCTTCATGGAAGGATGCAAAGACAGTTTACCGATTGTTATTAGTTATATTCCGGTGGCCTTTGCGTTCGGTCTGAATGCGACCCGTCTGGGATTCTCTCCTCTCGAAAGCATTTTTTTCTCCTGCATCATTTATGCAGGCGCGAGCCAGTTCGTCATTACCGCGATGCTGGCAGCCGGGAGTAGTTTGTGGGTTGCTGCACTGACCGTCATGGCAATGGATGTTCGCCATGTTTTGTATGGCCCGTCACTGCGTAGCCGTATTATTCAGCGTCTGCAAAAATCGAAAACCGCCCTGTGGGCATTTGGCCTGACGGATGAGGTTTTTGCCGCCGCAACCGCAAAACTGGTACGCAATAATCGCCGCTGGAGCGAGAACTGGATGATCGGCATTGCCTTCAGTTCATGGTCATCGTGGGTATTTGGTACGGTAATAGGGGCATTCTCCGGCAGCGGCTTGCTGCAAGGTTATCCCGCCGTTGAAGCAGCATTAGGTTTTATGCTTCCGGCACTCTTTATGAGTTTCCTGCTCGCCTCTTTCCAGCGCAAACAATCTCTTTGCGTTACCGCAGCGTTAGTTGGTGCCCTTGCAGGCGTAACGCTATTTTCTATTCCCGTCGCCATTCTGGCAGGCATTGTCTGTGGCTGCCTCACTGCGTTAATCCAGGCATTCTGGCAAGGAGCGCCCGATGAGCTATGAGGTTTTGCTGCTTGGGTTACTGGTTGGCGCGGCGAATTATTGCTTCCGCTATTTGCCGCTGCGCCTGCGTGTGGGTAATGCCCGCCCAACCAAACGTGGCGCGATAGGCATATTGCTCGACACCATTGGCATCGCCTCGATATGCGCTCTGCTGGTTGTCTCTACCGCACCAGAAGTGATGCACGATACACGCCGTTTCGTGCCCACGCTGGTCGGCTTCGCGGTACTGGGTGCCAGTTTCTATAAAACACGCAGCATTATCATCCCAACACTGCTTAGTGCGCTGGCCTATGGGCTCGCCTGGAAAGTGATGGCGATTATATAACCCACAAGAATCATTTTTCTAAAACAATACATTTACTTTATTTGTCACTGTCGTTACTATATCGGCTGAAATTAATGAGGTCATACCCAAATGGATAGTTCGTTTACGCCCATTGAACAAATGCTAAAATTTCGCGCCAGCCGCCACGAAGATTTTCCTTATCAGGAGATCCTTCTGACTCGTCTTTGCATGCACATGCAAAGCAAGCTGCTGGAGAACCGCAATAAAATGCTGAAGGCTCAGGGGATTAACGAGACGTTGTTTATGGCGTTGATTACGCTGGAGTCTCAGGAAAACCACAGTATTCAGCCTTCTGAATTGAGTTGTGCTCTTGGATCATCCCGTACCAACGCGACGCGTATTGCCGATGAACTGGAAAAACGCGGTTGGATCGAACGTCGTGAAAGCGATAACGATCGCCGCTGCCTGCATCTGCAATTAACGGAAAAAGGTCACGAGTTTTTGCGCGAGGTTTTACCGCCGCAGCATAACTGCCTGCATCAACTCTGGTCCGCGCTCAGCACAACAGAAAAAGACCAGCTCGAGCAAATCACCCGCAAATTGCTCTCCCGTCTCGACCAGATGGAACAAGACGGTGTGGTTCTCGAAGCGATGAGCTAACGCGTCATCTCGCTCAAAAATCCAGATTTATAAAAGAAAAAATAACCGGCCAGCATCGCAACATGCTGGCCTTTTTGGCAAGCAGGTCGGCTCAGCCGATGAGTTAAGAAGATCGTGGAGAACAATATGAGCGCAAATGCGGAGACTCAAACCCCGCAGCAACCGGTAAAGAAGAGCGGCAAACGTAAGCGTCTGCTCCTCCTTCTCACCTTGCTCTTTATAATTATTGCCGTAGCGATAGGGATTTATTGGTTTTTGGTACTGCGTCATTTCGAAGAAACCGATGACGCATACGTGGCAGGGAATCAGATTCAAATTATGTCTCAGGTGTCTGGCAGCGTGACGAAAGTCTGGGCCGATAACACCGATTTTGTAAAAGAAGGCGACGTGCTGGTCACTCTCGACCCGACAGATGCTCGCCAGGCGTTTGAAAAAGCCAAAACTGCACTGGCTTCCAGCGTTCGCCAAACCCACCAGCTGATGATTAACAGCAAACAGTTGCAGGCGAATATTGAGGTGCAAAAAATCGCCCTCGCGAAAGCACAAAGCGACTACAACCGCCGTGTGCCGCTGGGCAATGCCAACCTGATTGGTCGCGAAGAGCTGCAACACGCCCGCGACGCCGTTACCAGTGCCCAGGCACAACTGGACGTCGCTATTCAACAATACAATGCCAATCAGGCGATGATTCTGGGGACTAAACTGGAAGATCAGCCTGCCGTGCAACAGGCTGCCACCGAAGTACGTAACGCCTGGCTGGCGCTGGAGCGTACCCGTATTGTCAGTCCGATGACCGGTTATGTCTCCCGCCGCGCGGTACAGCCTGGGGCGCAAATTAGCCCAACGACGCCGCTGATGGCGGTCGTTCCAGCCACCAATATGTGGGTGGATGCCAACTTTAAAGAGACGCAGATTGCCAATATGCGTATCGGTCAACCGGTCACCATCACCACCGATATTTACGGCGATGATGTGAAATACACCGGTAAAGTGGTTGGTCTGGATATGGGCACAGGTAGCGCGTTCTCACTGCTTCCGGCGCAAAACGCCACCGGTAACTGGATCAAAGTCGTTCAGCGTCTGCCTGTGCGTATTGAACTGGACCAGAAACAGCTGGAGCAATACCCGCTGCGTATCGGTTTATCCACGCTGGTGAGCGTCAATACCACTAACCGTGACGGTCAGGTACTGGCAAATAAAGTACGTTCCACACCGGTAGCGGTAAGCACCGCGCGTGAAATCAGCCTGGCACCTGTCAATAAACTGATCGACGATATCGTAAAAGCTAACGCTGGCTAATCCAGAGGTGCGTGTGATGCAACAGCAAAAACCGCTGGAAGGCGCGCAACTGGTCATTATGACGATTGCGCTGTCACTGGCGACATTCATGCAGGTGCTGGACTCCACCATTGCTAACGTGGCGATCCCCACTATCGCCGGGAATCTGGGCTCATCGCTCAGCCAGGGAACGTGGGTAATCACTTCTTTCGGGGTGGCGAATGCCATCTCGATCCCGCTTACCGGCTGGCTGGCAAAGCGCGTCGGGGAAGTGAAACTGTTCCTCTGGTCCACCATCGCCTTCGCTATTGCGTCGTGGGCATGTGGTGTCTCCAGCAGCCTGAATATGCTGATCTTCTTCCGCGTGATTCAGGGGATTGTCGCCGGGCCGCTGATCCCGCTTTCGCAAAGTCTATTGCTGAATAACTACCCGCCAGCCAAACGCTCGATCGCGCTGGCGTTGTGGTCGATGACGGTGATTGTTGCGCCAATTTGCGGCCCGATCCTCGGCGGTTATATCAGTGATAATTACCACTGGGGCTGGATATTCTTCATCAACGTGCCGATTGGCGTGGCGGTGGTGTTGATGACACTGCAAACTCTGCGCGGACGTGAAACCCGCACCGAACGGCGGCGGATTGATGCCGTGGGGCTGGCACTGCTGGTTATTGGTATCGGCAGCCTGCAGATTATGCTCGACCGCGGTAAAGAGCTGGACTGGTTCTCATCACAGGAAATTATCATCCTCACCGTGGTGGCGGTGGTGGCTATCTGCTTCCTGATTGTCTGGGAGCTGACCGACGATAACCCGATAGTCGATCTGTCGTTGTTTAAGTCGCGCAACTTCACCATCGGCTGCTTGTGTATCAGCCTCGCGTATATGCTCTACTTCGGCGCGATTGTTCTGCTGCCGCAGTTGTTGCAGGAGGTCTACGGTTACACGGCGACGTGGGCAGGGCTGGCCTCTGCGCCGGTAGGAATTATTCCGGTGATCCTGTCGCCGATTATCGGCCGCTTCGCGCATAAACTGGATATGCGCCGACTGGTAACCTTCAGCTTTATTATGTATGCCGTCTGCTTCTACTGGCGTGCCTATACCTTTGAACCGGGTATGGATTTTGGCGCGTCGGCCTGGCCACAGTTTATCCAGGGTTTTGCGGTGGCCTGCTTCTTTATGCCGCTGACCACCATTACGCTGTCCGGTTTGCCACCGGAACGACTGGCGGCAGCATCGAGCCTCTCCAACTTTACGCGAACGCTGGCGGGGTCTATCGGCACATCGATAACCACGACTATGTGGACCAACCGCGAGTCGATGCACCATGCGCAGTTGACTGAGTCGGTAAACCCGTTCAACCCGAATGCCCAGGCGATGTATAGTCAACTGGAAGGGCTTGGGATGACGCAACAGCAGGCATCAGGCTGGATTGCCCAGCAGATCACCAATCAGGGGCTGATTATTTCCGCCAATGAGATCTTCTGGATGTCAGCCGGGATATTCCTCGTCCTGCTGGGGCTGGTGTGGTTTGCTAAACCGCCATTTGGCGCAGGTGGCGGCGGAGGCGGTGCGCACTAAGTACAACTAAGCCAGTTCATTTGAACTGGCTTTTTTCAATTAATTGTGAAGATAGTTTACTGACTAGATGTGCAGTTCCTGCAACTTCTCTTTCGGCAGCGCCAGTTCTTCGTTGCTGTTGATGCGCACGTCACGTTCCAGAATGTTACGCGCAATATCCTGCGCTTCCTGCAACGAGTGCATCTGGTAAGTGCCACACTGGTAGACGTTCAGTTCCGGGATCTGATTCTGATCCTGCACTTTCAGCACGTCTTCCATTGCCGCTTTCCAGGCATCAGCGACACGCTGCTCATCTGGCGTACCAATCAGACTCATATAAAAACCGGTGCGGCAGCCCATTGGCGAGATATCGATAATCTCTACGCCATTACCGTTAAGATGGTTACGCATAAAACCAGCAAACAGGTGCTCCAGGGTATGGATCCCTCTTTCTGGCATCACTTCTTTGTTCGGCACGCAGAAGCGCAGATCGAACACGGTGATTGCGTCGCCATGCGGGGTGTTCATTGTTTTCGCCACCCGAACTGCAGGCGCTTCCATCCGGGTATGATCGACTGTGAAGCTATCTAACAACGGCATTTAGCCACCTCCGGTAATTTTTTTAAAAATTTTCTGAACTCTTTCTTCCCAGGCGAGTCTGAGTATATGAAAGACGCGCATTTGTTATCATCATCCCTGAATTCAGAGATGAAATTTTGGCCACTCACGAGTGGCCTTTTTCTTTTCTGTCAGGCGTGTTTTTCCAGCCACACCGCAAACGGTTCGGTATCAGCGGCTTCCATTTCCTGCTGACGGCGTTCAGACGCCTCGCGCTCGGCGACAAAATCCTCTTCGCGCAGAATTTCCAACGGCTCTTCACGCAGCAGATTACGGTACGCTTCAGCAAACGCTTTGCCTGTTCCGCCAATACCAGTATCAATCATAGACCTTAAGATACGGGCAGAGAAAGTCAGATCGGGATTATCGAAGCAGGCGACCAGTTCATCACACACTTTCTGATACGCTTCGCCGCCGTTAATGCTATCCAGCGTTTGCGCGACGCGTTTCAGATCGCGGAACAGATCTTTACCCACCTGCGGTAACGGGAACTGCGCGGTTTCGCAGCCGATACCCAGCGTCAGGCCCGGTTTGCGACCTTCGAGGATCACCCGGTTCCAGTTAACGCGTGTACAGGCAAGTTCGCTACTGCTCATTTCCGGTGCATCAGCCAGCGCACACCAGACCATAAACAGGTCGAGGAATCGCACCTGTTGTTCATCTACACCAATCGGCGAGAACGGGTTGATGTCCAGCGAACGCACTTCAATATATTCAATACCGCCACGTAACAGCGCATCAGAAGGCGACTCGCCGCTGCGGGTAACGCGTTTTGGACGAATCGGCGCGTACAGTTCGTTTTCAATCTGCAGCACGTTGCTGTTGATTTGCAGCCGCTTACCGTCTTTCTCAATACCAATCTTCGCGTACTCTTCCGATGGCGTTTTGATTGCCTGTTTAAGGCCCGCCACGTACTCGTAGAGATCATTGAAGGTGATACCAAGATTGCTTTGCGATTTATTGGTATAGCCAAGATCGCTCAAACGAAGAGAGGTCGCATACGGCAGGTAATACATACCGCACTCGGTTTTCTCAAACGGCAGCGACGTTGGTTTTCCTTGCAGGAAAGAAGAACAAATCGCTGGAGACGCACCAAACAGATAAGGAATGACCCAACCGAAACGATAGTAATTGCGGATAACGCGGAAATAGCCCGCAGAAATTTTCTCTTTGGCATCAGCGCCCGCGATATCACCGCACTTCGCTTGCCAGAATGCCATTGGCAAAGAGAAATTGTAGTGCACGCCGGAAATGGTTTGCATCAGCGCGCCGTAGCGATTTTTCAGCCCTTCACGGTACAGCGTTTTAAAGCGTCCGGTGTTAGAAGTGCCGTACTGTGCCAGTTCGATGTCCTGACCTTCTGCGATGTAGCATGGCATACTTAACGGCCACATCCGCTCATCGCCCATATTGCGCGCCGTATAACGATGCAGATCACGCATAAAGGTCAGCATATGTTCGATATCACCATCCACTGGTGTAATGAATTCCAGCAATGCTTCCGCAAAATCGGTAGTAATCCATTTGTGCGTCAGTGCGGAACCTAATGCTTCAGGATGACCTGTTGTTGCCAATGTGCCATCAGCATTAACACGCAAAGTTTCGCGCTCCAGCCCACGCTGTATCCCCTTTAACGCCTGAGGATGTTTTTCCAGCCAGGCCAGCGCCTGTGATACGTCCGGGATCAAATTGACCTCCCGCCTGTCAAAATCGTTTTAATTAGCATAACTGTAATGGTGACCATATGTGCAGGCCTACAATTAGTGCCACCACATCATGCCCTGAACGGTAGCTGCTGCAACTGCAACATAGCGTAACGCTTTACCAAGGCACAAAAAAAAGATTACCGGTCCCCA
The DNA here is from genome assembly GCF_046486595.1 of Escherichia sp. WS3063. Classification (NCBI taxonomy): domain Bacteria; kingdom Pseudomonadati; phylum Pseudomonadota; class Gammaproteobacteria; order Enterobacterales; family Enterobacteriaceae; genus Escherichia; species Escherichia sp. WS3063. The sequence continues at coordinate 1,264 of NZ_JBJQKY010000030.1, read as the reverse complement.
CGAGATGCGCATCCATCCCGCTAACAGACACAGTAAATCGCCAACCACGGGCATCCAGCTTAATAATAGCGTGACTGCACCATAGCGTTTCAGCCAGCCGGTAGCTTTCTCTTGCCAGCGCGATGTTTTACGCAATGGAAAGAAACGCCCAAGGATAACGTTAGTTAACCCTCCAAGGCTATTACCCATTGTTGCTGTTAAAACTAAAACCCAGGGATGACTGATCCCGGAAAGCAACATTGCCACCAGCACGACTTCGGAGTTGCCGGGTAATAGTGTAGCGCTGAGAAAACTACTGGCAAACAACGAGAAAAGCGATAACGCTTCACTCACAGCAAGCGAACATCCACAGCGTCCATGCCTGCTGCACGGGCCGCCTGAATACCGAAATCGGCATCTTCAAAGACCACACACTGTGTCGGTTGCACGCCCATACGCTGCGCGCACAACAAAAATGTGTCTGGCGCGGGTTTATGGTGTTTGACGTGATCGGCAGCGACGACGGCGTCAAAATAACGGCGTAATCCCAGGTGCGCCAGCAATGCCTCAGCGATGGCGCTTTCACTCCCCGTTCCTACAGCCATTGGGCGACGACCATGCCAACTTTTCACCACTTCAACAAGAGGAAGCGGCTCGACACTATCCAGCAGCATACTTCTTACTGCTTCTGTTTTTTCACGCGCTAACGCATGCGGGTCGAGATCGGCCTGATTCAGCTCAATAATTGCCTGAGCAATACGCCAGGTGGGCGAGCCATTAAGCGCAATCATCGCCTGAACATCGTACTGAAGACCGTAGTGCCCTAATACTTCGCGCCACGCTTTACGGTGCGTAGGCTCGGTATCCAGGATGGTGCCATCCATATCAAAAATTAAACCTGCATAACGCTCGTACATGGTCTTCTCGCAAGTCGAAAAATATGACGCTACTTTAGCGTAATTGCTTGATTTTGTCGCTGATGGCGAAGGAGAAGAAAATTCAGGAAATGGATAAAGTAGTTATTTAGAAATGAGATATTTTTGAAGGAAATTTTTTGGATAATATGGTGCATCCGGGAGGATGACTCACTGGCGTTCGCCCTTCGGGCCGCTGCTGGCGTGCGGTTAATATCGCTACCTCTTCGATACCTTCATTGCTGAAGGTTACGGAGAATATGGTGCATCCGGGAGGATTCGAACCTCCGACCGCTCGGTTCGTAGCCGAGTACTCTATCCAGCTGAGCTACGGATGCATCGGGAAATTTATTTTACTGCTGATATTGATA
>NZ_JBJQKY010000029.1:0-62676 GCF_046486595.1 Escherichia sp. WS3063 | reverse complement strand
ACGGCTGGGACGGAAGTCGCTGTCGTTCTCAAAATCGGTGGAGCTGCATGACAAAGTCATCGGGCATTATCTGAACATAAAACACTATCAATAAGTTGGAGTCATTACCGCGCTTCCTGGGGGGTTAATGGCTGATGACGATAAAATCATATATCGAATGATTTATTTCTCTGCCTGTAAATATCAGGCCAGGATTTATTATGCGATTAATGATAAATATCATATCATCTGCGGGTTTCCCTCCACGCAGGTCCGGTTTCCGGCGAAACCGGAGCCTCATTTTTCGGCCTGAAGTTTTGTCGTTGACTACTTTTTACCGGCTTGTGCCCAGTTGAGAAGCCGCTGACTTAGTTTCTGAATCTCCGAAGATGGCTTTCCGGAATAAAATAGATGTTGCCCCGTGCCCGTGAGCAGGCCACGTATAGCCTGTTACGGGATGATGGTGGAAGTGCTGCCAGCTTCTGTTGGATGAGGCGCATCCAGTGGTTGGCCCCCATCACGATGCAGACGTCCTGAAAGTGGTCGAGTCCTTTACTGCCCCCCCAGTTCATTGAGTGGCATCCGTAACGGTGATGTTCGCGATAGAAGAGCTTGATCATCGTGTTGTCCGCGTGCAGGGCCGCTGAACGCGCTTCATCCGTGACGATTTCAATCTGGGTGGTATGTGTTCCATGAGCCGAAATGCGAATGTTCAGTTGTCCGGTAATGAACTCACACACTGTAGCTGAACAGCGCCATGTCCGGCTGAGCGTCTCACAATCCACCATGATACCCGCAGCCCTGAAGCGAGCCTCGTATCGGGTTATGTCTTCATGCAGCGTAGCATTGACGTTACCGTCGCGGCTTGTGTCAAAGGTATGCTGATAAAAATCCCCGCAGCACAGCACTGAGATTTCCGCGCGGCATAGCTCCAGCAGAAAATTAAAGTCATGGCCGGCAAAGTCCTGGACTTCATCAACGAACAACTCATCGTAGTAACGGGCAAGTCGGGTACGGATATCTGGCAGCAACCCCCGGGCTGTCAGCAGGTGTGCGAGCCGCCGGTGATACAGCCGTCCGGCGGGATCCTGATAATGCCGGATATTCGTGCGCGGTATTCTGGAAGGGGGCTGGTTGAAGCTCAGACCACGCGATGACAGTTGCTCCTGCAGGAAAGGGCGAAAACAGAAACCGTGCAGAAACTCAAACCAGGTCATCACACGGATCCCGTACGGTATGTAGCCAAAGCGTCTGATAATCTGCGCCCGCAGATGTGCTTCATTATTTACGGTGAAGGTCAGGATCAGCGTCCGCCGGTCCTCTCTTAACCGACGTATCAGCAGCGTGGTTTTACCCGAGCCGGCAACCGCAAATATCACTCTCTTATCCATGCCAGTGCCTCCTGGATATAATCAGGAACGGTCAGCTTTTCGGCGTGCAACTGTAACAGCTGGAATGCTGCTTCTGCCTTATTGGCCAGCATGTAATCCTGAACCGTGAGTGTCCGGCGGGTTCCGCGGAAAAGCGCATCACACAGGTCGGCATTATCCTGATACAGGCAGATTTCAAATGTGGAGCGGCTGTTGTCGTGGTCAGCAAATACCCGGGAGCGGGAACAAAGCACGTCAGCATAGCGTTCATCGCAATTTTGCTGATAGTTGCCGTCATTGTCGCGAAGGGCCGCGACACGATTTTCCAGAAGACGGGCCAGTTCAAGATAACGACGGAAACTCGTTCCGCCGATAGCGATGATGTGAACCCCGTCATCCTCCGGTGCCCTGCCATACAGGCGGTGATAAAAGGCCTCGATCAGAATAAACTCAGCATCCCCCTCCACGAGCAGCACGCGTCTGGCCAGCGCAAATTCCAGCACGTTATTATCCGGTGCTTTCATGAAGAAGGCGGCAGTCTCAGCGGAAAGTTCATTCATCAGTACCGGCCGGGTAGCTCCGAGGAGAATAGCCTTACGTAGGTCGAGGCGGGAGGAGATATGGCTACTGTGTGTGGCAATAAACACCTGCGTCTGCCGTTCCGTGGCAAGCTGATTAACCAGCCTCTTCATACTGACATGGCTGAGATGATTCTCCGGCTCCTCAAGCAACAGCGCGTGGATCTCTCCCCCCTGCTGCTGATGCCGCTGCAGCGCAAACTCCGTTTTGATGAAACACTGTCTTCCTTTTCCGCGGTGACGAATGGAAATACCGTCCTCAGTAATGTCCAGGTTCGCCTCAAGACCTGATTTAGCGCCGGAACGCACGCCAAACTGATACGTTTTCAGCGTGTCGTTTATGGCGGACAGATGCCGGGCGCAGAAGTGCATTTTCTGTTGCCGGTAACTGTTTTCAAGCCGGTACCGATCGGCCACCGGCACATTGACGCTGTAAACTGTGCGCGTATACTCCTGTGCGGCATGCTCGTTATCAATGCGTGCACTGTCTAAGAACAGATGGCGCAGATAGCGTCTGAAGCCTGCGAAATGACCACCGGAGAATGTGCTGAACTGCACGGAATAGTATTCATAGGGAAAATTATCAGGATCCTGCTGCAAAACATGGTGTATATCCTGACCGTATTCCTCCATCATGGGAGCAATGCGCATTCTGAGACCATCCGCATCGATACCCGCCAGATTTTGCCTGCCGTTCAGGTCAGGCTCTCCCCCATTACTCAGGAAAACGTCAGCGGTCAGCACGGGTAACTGATCGGCACGGCGCTCACCTTCCTGAAAATGCCTGACTGCTGACTGTGACAGGAGCGATTCCACCCCCAGCGCCTCAACCCGATGCCTGCTGTCACTCAGCACAAGGTCAAGAGCCAGCAGAATAGTGCTTTTCCCGGACTCATTGTCCCCAACCAGAATGTTACGATCGTTGCTGAAGCGCAGGTCCAGTTCCGGAAACTTTTTGAAGTTTTGCAGCATAAGCCGCGTGATCAGTGGCATTTTTTTATTCCTTTATATACCGCTGCCTGAAAGAGCGGCCGGCCGCGCCTGACCGCCTGTTTTGTTTTACAGCGTTATCTTACCCAGTCTTCCAGCACAAGACCCGGTACCCGCTCAAACTCTCTCACATTATTCGTCACCAGAATGGCACAGGCAGCGATGGCGTGTCCGGCTATCGCCGTGTCGTTCGGACCGATCGGCGTGCCGGCGAGACGCAGTGCCACCTTAATCTCCGTGGTCGCATCCACCGCGGCGCGGTCCCACGGCAGGACGGCATCGAGCCTCTCACAGAACGCGTCAACCAGTTGCACGTGGCGTGGCGAGGCCTTCGGACCGGTGGCACCGAAGCGCATCTCGGAGTAGGTGATGGCCGAGACCACGATACGGTGACCGCGCAGCACCGACTGCTCCAGGTGCTTAAGCAATGCTTCAGGTTGCTCGCGCATGATGAACGAGCAGATGTTCGTGTCGAGCATATAGATCTTGTTCACAGGTTAACTCGTCCTTCGTCGCTGACAACGTCCTCGCGCTCCGTCATAAAGTCCGGATCGGCCTTTTCTAGCTCCAGGAATGAGCCCCAGGTCGGCCGGACGGGGCGCAGAATGATGCTGTCCCCTTCCCGGACGATCTCCAGCTCGCTCACCCCCTCAAAATCCAGATCGCGTGGAAGGCGGATAGCACGGTTGTTGCCATTTTTAAAAATGGATACGGTTCTCATGATTCTCTCCCGGGTAAGTGTGGATATGTGATGCATATCCGGAATGATGTTCATTGCACCGGGTGTGTGCATATGTTTAGTATAGGCAGATGTCAGGCATATGGATATGTTCAGCCTATGTTATTTTCTCTCTTTCCCCGTGCAGATCCGGTTTCTGGTGGTTCCGGATCCGCGGATCCTTCGCTGCCGCCCGCTGGTCCGCTTTCACAGGATGTGGTGTCCCGCTCCGCTGACATGACACTGTATGTTGTGTTTCTTCCCGTGTTCCCGAGCCAGTCATCAGCGGCAGAAAAGATCGCTTCGCTTATTCACTGATCCTGATTCACTTCCGGAAAATCCTGAATCCGATAAAAATCGGATCATAGAAAAACAGTCATCCTGTAATTTATCATGGTTACTACATTGCAGGTTATTATTGTCATGATTACTTTTCAGGTCAGTTATTGATGGTGGTGTTAATAATAGCTGGATAACAATATTCCGTTGCCGGAGGCATGTTATAGCGTAATACTGGTGTATACTTAATGGTGTACAGAGAGTATGTAAGATGAGGTGCATTATGAAGCAGCGCATTACAGTCACCGTCGACAGTGACAGCTATCAGTTGCTCAAGGCATATGATGTCAATATCTCCGGGCTGGTAAGCACCACCCTGCAGAATGAAGCCCGTCGTCTGCGTGCCGAACGCTGGCAGGCAGAAAATCAGGAAGGGATGGCTGAGGTCGCCCGGTTTATTGAAATGAACGGCTCTTTTGCCGACGAGAACAGGGACTGGTGAAATGCAGTTTAAGGTTTACACCTATAAAAGAGAGAGCCGTTATCGTCTGTTTGTGGATGTCCAGAGTGACATTATTGACACGCCTGGGCGACGGATGGTGATCCCCCTGGCCAGTGCACGTCTGTTGTCAGATAAGGTCTCCCGTGAGCTTTACCCGGTGGTGCATGTCGGGGATGAAAGCTGGCGCATGATGACCACCGATATGGCCAGTGTGCCGGTCTCCGTTATCGGGGAGGAAGTGGCTGATCTCAGCCACCGAGAAAATGACATCAAAAATGCCATTAACCTGATGTTCTGGGGAATATAAATGTCAGGCTCCGTTATACACAGCCAGTCTGCAGCCATGGTACCGGCAGTGTATTCTGCCGGACAGTCTGCACAACTTCCTGTTGCCATTGATTATCCGGCAGCTCTGGCACTCCGCCAGATGTCGATGGTTCATGATGAACTGCCGAAATATCTGCTGGCTCCCGAGGTGAGTGCCCTGCTTCATTATGTCCCGGATCTGCGCCGCAAGATGCTGCTGGCCACTCTGTGGAACACCGGCGCGCGTATTAATGAAGCACTAGCGCTGACGCGGGGGGATTTTTCGCTCACGCCTCCGTATCCGTTTGTGCAGCTTGCGACCCTGAAACAACGGACCGAAAAAGCTGCCAGGACGGCGGGGAGAATGCCCGCCGGTCAGCAGACTCACCGGCTGGTTCCGCTCTCTGACTCCTGGTACGTCAGCCAGCTGCAGACGATGGTGGCAACACTGAAAATACCCATGGAGCGGCGTAACCGTCGCACAGGAAGGACAGAGAAAGCGCGGATCTGGGAAGTGACGGACAGAACGGTCAGGACCTGGATTGGGGAGGCGGTTGCCGCCGCTGCTGCTGACGGTGTGACGTTCTCTGTTCCGGTCACACCACATACGTTCCGCCATTCCTATGCGATGCACATGCTGTATGCCGGTATACCGCTGAAAGTTCTGCAAAGCCTGATGGGACATAAGTCCATCAGTTCAACGGAAGTCTACACGAAGGTTTTTGCGCTGGATGTGGCTGCCCGGCACCGGGTGCAGTTTGCGATGCCGGAGTCTGATGCGGTTGCGATGCTGAAACAATTATCCTGAGAATAAATGCCTTGGCCTTTATATGGAAATGTGGAACTGAGTGGATATGCTGTTTTTGTCTGTTAAACAGAGAAGCTGGCTGTTATCCACTGAGAAGCGAACGAGACAGTCGGGAAAATCTCCCATTATCGTAGAGATCCGCATTATTAATCTCAGGAGCCTGTGTAGCGTTTATAGGAAGTAGTGTTCTGTCATGATGCCTGCAAGCGGTAACGAAAACGATTTGAATATGCCTTCAGGAACAATAGAAATCTTCGTGCGGTGTTACGTTGAAGTGGAGCGGATTATGTCAGCAATGGACAGAACAACCTAATGAACACAGAACCATGATGTTTGGTCTGTCCTTTTACAGCCAGTAGTACTCGCCGCAGTCGAGCGACAGGGCGAAGCCCTCGAGTGAGCGAGGAAGCACCAGGGAACAGCACTTATATATTCTGCTTACACACGATGCCTGAAAAAACTTCCCTTGGGGTTATCCACTTATCCACGGGGATATTTTTATAATTATTTTTTTTATAGTTTTTAGATCTTCTTTTTTAGAGCGCCTTGTAGGCCTTTATCCATGCTGGTTCTAGAGAAGGTGTTGTGACAAATTGCCCTTAACCCTGTGACAAATTGCCCTCAGAAGAAGCTGTTTTTTCGCAAAGTTATCCCTGCTTATTGACTCTTTTTTATTTAGTGTGACAATCTAAAAACTTGTCACACTTCACATGGATCTGTCATGGCGGAAACAGCGGTTATCAATCACAAGAAACGTAAAAATAGCCCGCGAATCGTCCAGTCAAACGACCTCACTGAGGCGGCATATAGTCTCTCCCGGGATCAAAAACGTATGCTGTATCTGTTCGTTGACCAGATCAGAAAATCTGATGGCACCCTACAGGAACATGACGGTATCTGCGAGATCCATGTTGCTAAATATGCTGAAATATTCGGATTGACCTCTGCGGAAGCCAGTAAGGATATACGGCAGGCATTGAAGAGTTTCGCGGGGAAGGAAGTGGTTTTTTATCGCCCTGAAGAGGATGCCGGCGATGAAAAAGGCTATGAATCTTTTCCCTGGTTTATCAAACGTGCGCACAGTCCATCCAGAGGGCTTTACAGTGTACATATCAACCCATATCTCATTCCCTTCTTTATCGGGTTACAGAACCGGTTTACGCAGTTTCGGCTTAGTGAAACAAAAGAAATCACCAATCCGTATGCCATGCGTTTATACGAATCCCTGTGTCAGTATCGTAAGCCGGATGGCTCAGGCATCGTCTCTCTGAAAATCGACTGGATCATAGAGCGTTACCAGCTGCCTCAAAGTTACCAGCGTATGCCTGACTTCCGCCGCCGCTTCCTGCAGGTCTGTGTTAATGAGATCAACAGCAGAACTCCAATGCGCCTCTCATACATTGAGAAAAAGAAAGGCCGCCAGACGACTCATATCGTATTTTCCTTCCGCGATATCACTTCCATGACGACAGGATAGTCTGAGGGTTATCTGTCACAGATTTGAGGGTGGTTCGTCACATTTATTCTGACCTACTGAGGGTAATTTGTCACAGTTTTGCTGTTTCCTTCAGCCTGCATGGATTTTCTCATACTTTTTGAACTGTAATTTTTAAGGAAGCCAAATTTGAGGGCAGTTTGTCACAGTTGATTTCCTTCTCTTTCCCTTCGTCATGTGACCTGATATCGGGGGTTAGTTCGTCATCATTGATGAGGGTTGATTATCACAGTTTATTACTCTGAATTGGCTATCCGCGTGTGTACCTCTACCTGGAGTTTTTCCCACGGTGGATATTTCTTCTTGCGCTGAGCGTAAGAGCTATCTGACAGAACAGTTCTTCTTTGCTTCCTCGCCAGTTCGCTCGCTATGCTCGGTTACACGGCTGCGGCGAGCGCTAGTGATAATAAGTGACTGAGGTATGTGCTCTTCTTATCTCCTTTTGTAGTGTTGCTCTTATTTTAAACAACTTTGCGGTTTTTTGATGACTTTGCGATTTTGTTGTTGCTTTGCAGTAAATTGCAAGATTTAATAAAAAAACGCAAAGCAATGATTAAAGGATGTTCAGAATGAAACTCATGGAAACACTTAACCAGTGCATAAACGCTGGTCATGAAATGACGAAGGCTATCGCCATTGCACAGTTTAATGATGACAGCCCGGAAGCGAGGAAAATAACCCGGCGCTGGAGAATAGGTGAAGCAGCGGATTTAGTTGGGGTTTCTTCTCAGGCTATCAGAGATGCCGAGAAAGCAGGGCGACTACCGCACCCGGATATGGAAATTCGAGGACGGGTTGAGCAACGTGTTGGTTATACAATTGAACAAATTAATCATATGCGTGATGTGTTTGGTACGCGATTGCGACGTGCTGAAGACGTATTTCCACCGGTGATCGGGGTTGCTGCCCATAAAGGTGGCGTTTACAAAACCTCAGTTTCTGTTCATCTTGCTCAGGATCTGGCTCTGAAGGGGCTACGTGTTTTGCTCGTGGAAGGTAACGACCCCCAGGGAACAGCCTCAATGTATCACGGATGGGTACCAGATCTTCATATTCATGCAGAAGACACTCTCCTGCCTTTCTATCTTGGGGAAAAGGACGATGTCACTTATGCAATAAAGCCCACTTGCTGGCCGGGGCTTGACATTATTCCTTCCTGTCTGGCTCTGCACCGTATTGAAACTGAGTTAATGGGCAAATTTGATGAAGGTAAACTGCCCACCGATCCACACCTGATGCTCCGACTGGCCATTGAAACTGTTGCTCATGACTATGATGTCATAGTTATTGACAGCGCGCCTAACCTGGGTATCGGCACGATTAATGTCGTATGTGCTGCTGATGTGCTGATTGTTCCCACGCCTGCTGAGTTGTTTGACTACACCTCCGCACTGCAGTTTTTCGATATGCTTCGTGATCTGCTCAAGAACGTTGATCTTAAAGGGTTCGAGCCTGATGTACGTATTTTGCTTACCAAATACAGCAATAGTAATGGCTCTCAGTCCCCGTGGATGGAGGAGCAAATTCGGGATGCCTGGGGAAGCATGGTTCTAAAAAATGTTGTACGTGAAACGGATGAAGTTGGTAAAGGTCAGATCCGGATGAGAACTGTTTTTGAACAGGCCATTGATCAACGCTCTTCAACTGGTGCCTGGAGAAATGCTCTTTCTATTTGGGAACCTGTCTGCAATGAAATTTTCGATCGTCTGATTAAACCACGCTGGGAGATTAGATAATGAAGCGTGCGCCTGTTATTCCAAAACATACGCTCAATACTCAACCGGTTGAAGATACTTCGTTATCGACACCAGCTGCCCCGATGGTGGATTCGTTAATTGCGCGCGTAGGAGTAATGGCTCGCGGTAATGCCATTACTTTGCCTGTATGTGGTCGGGATGTGAAGTTTACTCTTGAAGTGCTCCGGGGTGATAGTGTTGAGAAGACCTCTCGGGTATGGTCAGGTAATGAACGTGACCAGGAGCTGCTTACTGAGGACGCACTGGATGATCTCATCCCTTCTTTTCTACTGACTGGTCAACAGACACCGGCGTTCGGTCGAAGAGTATCTGGTGTCATAGAAATTGCCGATGGGAGTCGCCGTCGTAAAGCTGCTGCACTTACCGAAAGTGATTATCGTGTTCTGGTTGGCGAGCTGGATGATGAGCAGATGGCTGCATTATCCAGATTGGGTAACGATTATCGCCCAACAAGTGCTTATGAACGTGGTCAGCGTTATGCAAGCCGATTGCAGAATGAATTTGCTGGAAATATTTCTGCGCTGGCTGATGCGGAAAATATTTCACGTAAGATTATTACCCGCTGTATCAACACAGCCAAATTGCCTAAATCAGTTGTTGCTCTTTTTTCTCACCCCGGTGAACTATCTGCCCGGTCAGGTGATGCACTTCAAAAAGCCTTTACAGATAAAGAGGAATTACTTAAGCAGCAGGCATCTAACCTTCATGAGCAGAAAAAAGCTGGGGTGATATTTGAAGCTGAAGAAGTTATCACTCTTTTAACTTCTGTGCTTAAAACGTCATCTGCATCAAGAACTAGTTTAAGCTCACGACATCAGTTTGCTCCTGGAGCGACAGTATTGTATAAGGGCGATAAAATGGTGCTTAACCTGGACAGGTCTCGTGTTCCAACTGAGTGTATAGAGAAAATTGAGGCCATTCTTAAGGAACTTGAAAAGCCAGCACCCTGATGCGACCACGTTTTAGTCTACGTTTATCTGTCTTTACTTAATGTCCTTTGTTACAGGCCAGAAAGCATAACTGGCCTGAATATTCTCTCTGGGCCCACTGTTCCACTTGTATCGTCGGTCTGATTATTAGTCTGGGACCACGGTCCCACTCGTATCGTCGGTCTGATTATTAGTCTGGGACCATGGTCCCACTCGTATCGTCGGTCTGATTATTAGTCTGGGACCACGGTCCCACTCGTATCGTCGGTCTGATTATTAGTCTGGGACCACGATCCCACTCGTGTTGTCGGTCTGATTATCGGTCTGGGATCACGGTCCCACTTGTATTGTCGATCAGACTATCAGCGTGAGACTACGATTCCATCAATGCCTGTCAAGGGCAAGTATTGACATGTCGTCGTAACCTGTAGAACGGAGTAACCTCGGTGTGCGGTTGTATGCCTGCTGTGGATTGCTGCTGTGTCCTGCTTATCCACAACATTTTGCGCACGGTTATGTGGACAAAATACCTGGTTACCCAGGCCGTGCCGGCACGTTAACCGGGCTGCATCCGATGCAAGTGTGTCGCTGTCGCCGGCCTCCTCACCCGGTCACGTTTCGTCGTTCCTCCTCCACGCGCTGCGGCTTCGGGGCCGCACCTGCATTCGTATGCGGTCGCCCGGTTACAGGTGCGGCACGGCCTGATGGAGGCCGCATGTGAGAGGAGAATTCCCATGCCAAACTGGTGCTCGAATCGTATGTATTTTTCTGGTGAACCGGCACAGATCGCTGAGATTAAACGACTGGCCAGCGGTGCAGTCACACCACTTTATCGCCGCGCCACAAATGAAGGTATTCAGCTGTTTCTGGCCGGAAGTGCCGGACTTCTGCAGACCACTGAAGATGTGCGGTTTGAACCATGCCCCGGACTGACGGCTGCCGGGCGTGGCGTTGTATCGCCGGAGAATATCGCGTTCACCCGCTGGCTGACACACCTGCAGGACGGTGTACTGCTGGATGAGCAAAACTGCCTGATGCTGCATGAACTCTGGCTGCAGAGCGGTACTGGACAGCGTCGCTGGGAAGGATTACCGGACGATGTCAGGGATACCATCACCGCACTTTTCACCGCAAAAAGAGGTGACTGGTGTGGCTTCTGGAGTAACGAGGCTGTATCGGTGTGGTGGAACCGTCTGTGTGACAACGTACTGCCGGAAAAAACCATGCCGTTTGACCTGCTGACGGTTCTGCCCACCCGCCTGGATGTTGAAGTGAATGGCTTTAACGGTGGTGTTCTGAACGGTGTTCTTTCTGCATATCACTGGTATACGGAACAGTATGGCGTGAAGTGGCCTGTGGGGTATGAGGTGAATATCAGCAGTCAGGGAGACAACTTCATTCAGGTGGATTTCGACACGCCGTGGTGTCAGCCGGAAAGCGACGTTATTGCAGAATTAAGCCGCCGTTTCAGCTGCACAATGGAGCACTGGTATGCCGAACAGGGCTGCAATTTCTGTGGCTGGCAGCGATATGAGCGTGGCGAGCTTGTTGATGTGCTGTGGGGGGAGCTGGAATGGTCTTCCCCGACAGATGACGATGAGCTGCCGGAAGTCACCGGACCTGCGTGGATAGTCGACAATGTGGCGCATTATGGCGGATGAAGTATGACGGAGACGGGCGGGCAACCGCCCGTTTCTTTTCCGGTAAAGGATGTCGCCGGGCTCCTCTTTTTACTGCGCCGGCTGACGCGGCGCGGCAGGAACGCTGCCTGTGGTCAGTGTCCCGCGTCCGGTGGGCACGGGACGGGCGCTTTTACCGCTCCCGGCTGGCACCGGTGACAGTGTACGCCAGCCCGTCGCCCTTTTCTGATGAACGCCCTTCAAGCCGCTTTCGCGGCATAGCCTTGCCGTCAGAAAGACGACGGCTGCGGTATTCCACGGTCGGCCTGACCCGTTACCGGACGCGGTGAACAGCCCACAGGCAGCGGGGAACGGGCACCACAGGGGTGCCCTCCCGGTGTCCTCTGTAAGAGAAGGAGCGTTGTTATGTCCCGTTTTGTCCTCGGTAACTGCATCGATGTTATGGCCCGTATTCCTGATAACGCCATTGATTTCATACTGACTGACCCGCCGTACCTCGTCGGTTTTCGTGACCGTTTCGGGCGCACCATCGCCGGCGATAAAACCGATGAATGGCTGCAACCGGCCTGTAATGAAATGTACCGCGTACTCAAAAAAGACGCGCTGATGGTGAGCTTCTACGGCTGGAACCGCGTCGATCGCTTTATGGCCGCCTGGAAAAATGCGGGATTCAGCGTTGTTGGTCACCTGGTCTTCACCAAAAACTACACATCGAAGGCCGCATATGTGGGCTATCGCCACGAATGCGCCTACATCCTGGCAAAAGGCCGTCCACGTCTGCCACAAAACCCGCTGCCGGACGTGCTGGGCTGGAAATATTCGGGCAATCGTCATCACCCGACGGAAAAGCCCGTTACCAGCCTGCAACCGCTGATTGAGAGCTTCACACACCCGAACGCAATTGTGCTGGACCCGTTTGCAGGCAGCGGCTCAACCTGCGTCGTTGCCCTCCAGTCCGGACGCCGGTATATCGGTATCGAGCTGCTTGAACAGTATCACCGTGCCGGACAGCAACGACTGGCCGCCGTGCAACGGGCCATGCAGCAGGGGGCCGCGAATGATAACTGGTTTGAACCGGAGGCTGCGTAAATGAACTATGCCGGACACGAAAAACTTCGCGCCGACGTGGCGGAGGTGGCCAACACCATGTGTGACCTTCGGGCCAGGCTGAACGATATGGAGCATCGCTGTCGCTTTGATTCCGATGTGCTTGTTGAACGCCTGACACGCCAGACGCTGTATCGCGCCAATCGCCTGTTCATGGAGGCGTATACCGAAATTCTGGAACTGGATTCCTGCTTCAAAGATTGAGAAGGAGACGAGAATGTACGGAACATGCGAAACGCTATGCCGGGAGCTGGCAGCAAAGTATCCGGGAAACACGCCGCTGATGCTGCTTATCTGGTCCCCGGAAGAGATTCAGGCCCTCGCTGACGGAATGGATATTTCTCTGTCCGATCATGAAATCAGAACCGTCCTGGCGCGCCTGGAGGACATCCCGGAAGACCAGCGGACTGAATCCGGTATTTCTTCCGGTGCGGCGATGGAGATTATCAATAACGTGAGAGAAAACCGCCAGGTGACCGTCCCTGCTGAACTGCTGGCGTCCCTGATTCAGACCGCCGAACAGGCACTGTGGAAACGTGAGTGGGCCGCCCGTGATAACGGCCTCGCCGTCCCGGAATGCGTCACCCGCCGACAGGCGGTGGTTAATCAGGCCCGCGCCCTGCTGAAAAACAACACACGCGAAAACGACTGATGTTATCGCCGCCTGCGGGCGGCGATTCAGGGAGACCATGAATCATGAACGAAACGCTGAATGCACTGATTTATCGCCACGCCAGCAACCTGCTGCTGGCGCAGGGCTGGCCGGAAGAGACGGATGTTGACCAGCGTAATCCGAAGTATCCGGGCTGGATCAGCATTTACGTGCGGCTGGATGTGCCCCGGCTGGCGACGTTACTTATCAACCGTCACGGCGGCGTACTGCCGCCGCTCCTGGCCTCCGCCATTCAGAAACTGACCGGAACCGGGGCGGAACTGGTACTGTCCGGCAGTCAGTGGCAGTCGCTGCCGGTACTTCCGGCAGACGGAACACAGGTGTTTTTCCCGTATGCCGGAGAATGGCTGACCGAAGACGAAATCAGGGCAGTTCTTGATGCAGTGCGCAATGCAGTACGAAGCATCTGTTACCAAGTGGCAGAAGATGCCCGGCGTATCCGGGCGGCGCTGACCACCACCGGTCAGACGTTGCTGACCCGCCAGACGCGCCGCTTTCGTCTGGTTGTGAAGGAAAGCGATTACCCCTGCTGGCTTGATGAAGATGACGAAAATCTGCCCGTGGTGCTCGATGCCATTCTGAACCGTGGCGCTCGTTTTTCGTCGGTGGAAATGTATCTGGTCAGTGAGTGTGTGGAGCATATCCTGTCCAGTGGGCTGGCCTGCGATGTGCTGCGTATACCTGATGAACCGTCCCGTCGCTGGTTTGACCGGGATATTCTGCGGGAGATGGTCCTGGAAGCCCGGACTGAAATCCGCAGCATGGCGGATGCACTGGCGAAAATCCGGAAATGATGACGCTGGCGGGGAAAATCTCCGCCTTTTCCAGCCGGTCCCCGGAAAGAGCAAAAGGATGTCGCCGCAGGCTCCGCTTTACCCGGCCATGCGGGGCATGGCCTTGTGGGTTTTCAGTTATGTGGCCTCAGCGTCGTGTGCGGGCTGTGCCGTGCCTCCATCGTAGCCGGGCTTCTGCGGGCGGGTTGCAAGGTAAGGTGAACCGCTGCGGTCACCCGGTCCCTCCTTCCCGTCTGCCGTGATTTTCCGGTCGTTCACCCGCTCAGATTTCGCGGTCTCACCCTCCAACTCCCGTCAGCCGTGCGCGTCAGGCTGCGGCTTCCCTTGCGCCCTTGCAACCCTGCAGGCCCGGCAAAGATGGAGGCACGGCACCGCCCGGTGTCGCGGAATATGTGAACAACGGAGGAAATCCCATGCAGTATGCGAAACCTGTCACTCTGAACGTTGAAGAGTGCGACCGTCTGTCTTTTCTGCCTTACCTGTTTGGCCTGGATTTTCTGTATGCCGAAGCGTCTGTATACGCGCTGGCGAAAAAAATGATGCCGGAATATGAAGGCGGATTCTGGCACTTCATCCGCCTGCCGGACGGTGGCGGTTACATGATGCCGGATGGCGACCGTTTTCATCTGGTCAACGGTGAAAACTGGTTTGACCGTACCGTGAGTGCTGATGCCGCAGGCATCATTCTGACTTCCCTTGTGATTAACCGCCAGTTGTGGCTGTACCACGACAGCGGGGATGCAGGGTTGACACACCTGTACAGGATGCGCGATGCGCAGTTGTGGAGCCACATCGAATTTCACCCCGAATGCAACGCGATTTACGCGGCACTGGACTGATTAACGGACGGGGCGGCAATGCCGCCCCTGTAAAGGAGACGAGAACATGTACTGTACTGTTAAAGAAATCATCCGCGATGTACTGGATACAGACGTGCCGGACAGTGAATGCGTTTTTGCCGTGGTGCTGACCCGTGGGGATGTGCGCCACATAGCCCAGGACTGGAACCTGTCAGACGATGAGCTGGAAACCGTCATGCAGCGGCTGGACGATGCCTTTGAATATGGTGCGGATGTCAGCATTGTTCACGACGTTGTTCGTGAGCTGATGGAAGAAAAGCGTGCCAGCCGTCAGGTGACAGTTCCGGCGGTGATGCTGGAAAAAGTGATGGCGCTGGCAGGCAGTGAAATGAAGCGCCTGTATGCCGTCGGGAGTGAGAACGGGGGCGACGGTGATGCGTTCGTCAGGGAGGAACGCGAAGCAATGGACGTTGTGTTACAGGCGCTGGACGGGGAGCACATGTCATGAATATCAGCACAGAAACCCGCGAAATTCTGCGCAATTACAAAGCCGTGATTAATGCGCGACGTCGTGAAATGGGGCAGAAACCGCTCACCACCGCGCAGATTGTTGATGAAATCTGCGATTTTGTGGCGAATCAGCAGGCTGTTTTCCTGGGCGGTCACTACATCTTACAGGGCAGCAGAAACAGGTGATACAGGGCAGGCGGTGAAGGCCGCCTGTCAGCCCGCGCGAAAACCCCTGGCAGGCTGACGCCTGCCGGAAGGGAAGCGGGCCACGCTGGCGCGTCGCCCGTTACCCTTCCCGTCTGTGATGTGTCTGACTCAGGAGTGTTTCTTTCTTATGTTATGGAACTGTTCCTGATGTTGTTGTTCCTTTATCTGCTGCTCTGATTCTGACTACTGCAGTGTTGTTCTGTCTGCCGGGCGCACCTTCGGCTCCCGGCTGCCTGGCGGCATCCGGTCGTCAGGCCCGACTCCGACAGGCAGCTGCTGGCGCACCTGCCAGTCTCCGCCGAACCCGCTGGCGCGGTTTCGGGCTGTCGCTACGGTCCGATGCGTGAAAACCACAGGCTTGCAGCGACCGTTCCGGTCGCGCCGCCTCTGTCGCGCCGTGGCCTGCGCTCCCGGCATCCCGGCAAAAGGCCGCCGGGATGTAAGGCGCAACGCCGTTTCGCGCACGCGCTCTCCGTCGTTGCGGCGGGTCCCTGCTCATTGCCTGCCGGGTGCCACACACCCGTATGAGTCCCTGTCGCCGGGGGCTGATACAGCCACAACCTGCCGCACTGACTGTCTAGGGTAAATGAACAGCCCACAAAATTTTTTACCCAAAACCCGGTAAAAAATTTTGCGTTCTGCCCAGGACAGGTGCGTCAGGCCGTGGCAGTGATGCCCCTTGCGGCGAAGGTTCTCAAACGGGTGAAGTTCATACCACAGGGAATACAGCAGCAGGTTCCCGCGAAACGTCAAAACCGCGGCTCCCGAAACTCAACGGGTGATGTTCTTTAAAAATCAGGATTTATTTCAGGCTCCGGCAATATGCATTTATTTGTTCTGTCAGTCATCCGGCTGGCAGGTAATGAGAACGCAGGAACAGAAGGAGGAAAACACCGGAGAACGTCAGACGCAGATATGAAAAAAGCAGGTCAGGGACCTGCTTAATCCACACCGCAAAAACTGTTCGCGCAGTTTCTGCGGTTCCATTCAACAGTCATAAGGATGCATTTATGACAGTAAGTATTGTTTCACCTTCCGCAGCGGCTGTAAAGCCCCGCCGTCATCCCCGTTTCAGACGCGAAGACATCCCCGCGCCGGAAATTGACCCCGTGCTGAAAGCCTTCGGGCGACACATTGCCCGGAGTTTTCACCGGGGGCGTGGTGTACACATCCCCGCCATGAAAAACACGGCCTTCGGGCAGGTGCTCCGCACACTCGAACTGAAACGCGCTTTTAACTGATGAGGTGAGCCGCCCCGTGAGGGGCGGCAACAGACGGAAGGAGAACATTTTATGACATCAGCAGCAATCACCATGACCGCCCCGGAAGCCGCCAGCCCTGTGCAGATGTACCGCGCGACCTACTCACCGGATGACAACAAACTGCGCCTGTATGCCGTGTCACGTCTTGACCCGGAGACGTATAAAAAAGTGCATGATGCCGGTTTCCGCTGGGCACCAAAACAGGCGCTGTTTGTCGCGCCAGCCTGGACACCGGGCCGGGAAGACGTGCTCCTCTCACTTGCCGGAGAGATTGAGGATGAAGACAGCACGCTCGCTGAACGTCAGGAAGCACGGGCGGAGCGGTTTACCGGATACAGCGGAAAGCGGGCCAGTGAATCCGCACAGGCACTTGATGAAGTGGAAAGACTGGCCGCGATGATCCCGCCCGGTCAGCCCATTCTTGTGGGGCATCACAGCGAACGCCGCGCCCGTCGTGATGCGCAGCGTATTGAAAACGGCATGAAACGAGCCGTGATGCTCTTTGAACGTGCGGAATACTGGGAAGAGCGGGCGCGGTCGGCACTGCTTCACGCGAAGTATAAAGAACGTCCGGACGTTCGCTGGCGTCGTATCAAAAAAATCGAAGCTGATTTGCGCAAGGCTGAAAAGACCATCGCGCAGTCGCAGAAATATCTGACGATGTGGCGGGCTGAATCGCTGGATCTGAATATGGCAAAACTCATCAGCAGTCATGACCATATCAGCGCCTGTTTCCCGCTGGATACGTATCCGCGCCCGGCAGAAAAAAGCCAGTATGAAGGAAGTCGATCGTTATGGTCGGCCCTGGATGATGACATCATCACCACGGAGCAGGCCCGCGAAATTGCGATCCGCTGTCATGAGCGGCAGATTCAGCATCAACAACGCTGGGTTAACCACTATCAGAACCGCCTGATCTATGAGCGTGCCATGCTGGACGAAAGCGGCGGCGTGGTTACCCGGACACAGGATTTTGAGCCGGGCGGACAGGTTTTCAGCCGGGGCGAGTGGCTGACCATCATCCGTGTGAACAAAAGCAACGGGGCGGTGAGTTCAGTCACAACGCCAAATTACAGTTTTCTTGGGTACAGCGGCACGATGAAAGTGACGCCCGATCGCATCACGGACTACAAAGCACCATCGGCAGAAGAGGCTGCCGTCGCCAGTCAGGCCGCGAAGCGTCCGCCGGTAGTCAACTATCCGGGGGAAGGTTTCCGGGAAATGACAAAGGCACAGTGGGCCGCCCTGCCCCGGGACTGTAAGGCCGTGCGTAGTGTGGCAGAAGCAGAAGACCACGGGGCATACCGGTACCGCCGCACAATGGACAATAATTTCCGCCTGGTGAATGTGTATATCACCGACATGAAAATCACGGAAATCCCACAGAAATAAGGTATATCCCCCCGGGAAAATCCCCGGGGGATGACGGAGATAATGATATGCACAGTCAGTTAAGAGAACGTATCCGGCTGATGCGCGCAAGGCTGGATAACGCCGCGCCGGTTGCTGAAATCCGGGCTGAATCTCAGCTTTTTGTGACTCCTGCCCCGGTCTGTGATCGCCTGGTGATGCTGGCGGAGATCAGCAACCGTGATTACATTCTGGAACCCTCTGCCGGCACCGGGGCCATACTGCGGGCGATTCGGGATACCGCGCCGGGGGCCATGTGTGATGCGGTGGAAATCAACAGCGGGCTGGTTCGGTATCTGCGGGAAAATTTTAACGGTGTCAGGGGGTTCAGTGTGGCGACTTCATGGAATGGCAGCCGGTGCAGTATTACAGCCGGGTTATCATGAATCCGCCGTTCAGCCACGGGCAGGATATCCGGCATATCCTGCGGGCCTTTTCCCTGTTGCGTCCGGGTGGCGTGCTGGTCGCCGTCTGTCTCAACGGACCACGCCAGCAGGAGAAGCTGTTACCGTTTTCTGACGTCCGCGAGGAGCTGCCGCGCGGCACGTTTGCTTATACCGATGTCCCGACGATGATTATTCGTCTGCGTGCCTGATGACACAGGGCCGGCGGGAGGATAAATGCCTGTCTGCCCGCGCCGGGAAAAAACGCGCGCCGGTGGCGCTGAAAGGGGCCGCGCTCACGCGCCGCCCCTTTCATTACGCGGACGTTCTGATGGGGGCTTCTGTTTCTTCATGCCTGTCATTTGTCTGTTACTGATGTTGTTGTTCCTGCTACTGCTACTGCTACTGCTACTGCTACTGCTACTGCTACTGCTACTGTTCTTCTTTTTCCTGCTGCTCTGATTCTGACTACTGCAGTGTTGTCCTGTCTGCCGGGCGCACCTTCGGCTCCCGGCTGCCTGGCGGCATCCGGTCGTCAGGCCCGACTCCGACAGGCAGCTGCTGGCGCACCTGCCAGTCTCCGCCGAACCCGCTGGCGCGGTTTCGGGCTGTCGCTACGGTCCGATGCGTGAAAACCCCTGGCTTGCAGCGACCGTTCCGGTCGCGCCGCCTCTGTCGCGCCGTGACCTGCGCTCCCGGCATCCCGGCAAAAGACCGCGGGATGTAAGGGGCAACGCCGTTTCGCAAACCGCGCTTCACGTCGTTGCGGCGGGTCCCTGCCCGTTGTTCTGTCCGGTGCCATTCACCTGTTTAAGCCCCTGTCGCCGGGGGCTGATACAGCCACAACCGTCTCCGCCAGTCCAGGGGTGAAATGTACATCCCGCAAAACTTTTTGCCCAGAAGCAGGCAAAAACTTTTGCGGTCTGCCCCCGGACAGTCGTTTCCGGCCGTGGCAGTGATGCCCCTTGCGGCGAAGGTTCTCAAAAAGGTGATGGTGAATACCGGAGGGAACAAAAGGCAGGTCCCCGCAAAACGTCAAAACCGCGGCTCCCGAAACTCAAAAGATGATGGGGGCTGAAAACATCAACAGAAGGAGGCACATCATGGCAGTTCGTGGCATTAACAAGGTCATTCTCGTGGGACGCCTGGGAAAAGATCCGGAAGTCCGTTACATCCCCAACGGGGGCGCAGTGGCAAACCTGCAGGTCGCCACGTCGGAAACCTGGCGTGACAAACAGACAGGGGAGATGCGGGAGCAGACAGAATGGCATCGCGTGGTGCTGTTCGGCAAGCTCGCGGAAGTGGCTGGCGAATATCTGCGCAAGGGCGCGCAGGTCTACATCGAAGGTCAGCTTCGCACCCGTAGCTGGGAGGATAACGGTATCACCCGTTACGTCACCGAAATTCTTGTTAAGACCACGGGCACCATGCAGATGCTGGGACGTGCCGCAGGTGCTCAGACTCAGCCGGAAGAGGGGCAACAGTTCAGCGGTCAGCCTCAGCCGGAACCACAGGCGGAGGCCGGTACGAAAAAAGGTGGCGCAAAAACGAAAGGCCGTGGACGTAAGGCCGCGCAGCCGGAGCCTCAGCCGCAACCGCCGGAGGGTGACGATTACGGGTTTTCAGACGATATCCCGTTCTGATCGGGCTGACTGTGATAACCGCCCCGCCCCGCCCCGTTCTGTGCGGGGCATCACCGGAGAGATGAGGATGAGCGAATATTTCAGAATACTTCAGGGGCTGCCTGACGGTCCTTTTACCCGCAAACATGCCGAAGCTGTTGCCGCACAGTACCGGAACGTCTTTATCGAGGATGACCACGGCGAACAGTTTCGCCTGGTTGTCCGTAATAACGGTGCAATGGTCTGGCGTACCTGGAATTTTGAGGACGGTGCCGGGTACTGGATGAACCATGTCATCAGGGATTTCGGGATTCTTAAGTAAGAGAGGTGCCCGACGCGCGAACGTCCGCCGCAGATTATCGCAGCCCTGAATAAGGCAGGGCTGTCCGGTGCCGCACGGGACGCGGAGAAGATGAAGAAAGGTGATGCGGCTGAACATGCAGAGCACCATATGAAAGACAACCGCTGGGTTCCAGGCTGGATGTGTGCACCACGCCCACAGACGGATGCCACTGAACGCACCGATAACCTGGCTGATGCCGCCTGATGAACAACCACACCGCCCCGCCGGAGACGGGGCGGCAGCAAGGGAGATACCGTGATGAAAACTGAACTGACCCTGAATGTATTACAGACCATGAACACACAGGAATATGAAGATATCCGGGCTGCCGGAAGTGATGAACGCCGTGAGCTGACTCACGCCGTGATGCGGGAGCAGGATGCGCCGGATAACTGGACGATGAACGGCGAGTACGGCAGCGAGTTTGGCGGCTTTTTCCCCGTCCAGGTCCGTTTCACGCCTGCCCACGAACGTTTTCACCTGGCGTTATGTTCACCGGGCGATGTCTCTCAGGTCTGGGTGCTGGTTCTGGTGAATGCCGGTGGTGAGCCGTTTGCGGTGGTTCAGGTACAGCGGCGGTTTGCACCGGAAGCTGTCAGCCATTCACTGGCACTGGCGGCGTCACTGGACGCGCAGGGGTACAGCGTCAGTGACATCATCCATATCCTGATGGCGGAAGGAAGTCAGGCATGAGCGCACGTTCACAGGCACTGGTTCCTCTCAGCACAGAGCAACAGGCCGCATGGCGGGCGGTGGCGGAGACCGAAAAACGCCGCCATCAGGGTAACACGCTGGCTGAATATCCGTATGCGGGGGCGTTTTTCCGCTGTCTGAACGGAAGCCGCAGGATATCGCTGTCTGACCTGCGATTTTTCATGCCGTCCCTGACCGCAGAAGAACTGCACGGCAACCGTCTTCAGTGGCTGTATGCCATCGATGTGCTGATTGAAACACAGGGCGAGGTTTGCCTCCTTCCCCTTCCAGGCGATGCAGCAGAACGCTTGTTCCCGTCGGTGCGGTTTCGTGTCAGGGAACGCAGTCGCCATAAATCCGCGCTGGTCATGCAGAAGTACAGCCGCCAGCAGGCGAGGGAGGCAGAGCAGAAAGCCCGTGCGTACCAGGCGCTGGTCGCTCAGGCTGAAATCGAACTGGCATTCCATTCGCCGGAAACAGTCGGAAGCTGGTATGCACGCTGGAGTGACCGGGTGGCAGAGCATGACCTGGAAACCCTGTTCTGGCAGTGGGGCGAGCGTTTTCCGTCACTGGCCGGAATGGAACGCTGGCAGTGGCAGGATATGCCATTCTGGCAGGTCATCGCAGAGGCTGGTATGGCGGCAAGGGTGGTCGGTCATGCTGTTCGTGAGATGGAGCGGTGGATGGTGCCGAACAAACTCCGGGAGGCAGCGTGATGCGGCAACAATCACACGGATTTCCCGTGAACGGTCTGAATGAGCGGATTATTTTCAGGGAAAGTGAGTGTGGTCAGCGTGCAGGTATATGGGCTATGATGTGCCCGGCGCTTGAGGCTTTCTGCCTCATGACGTGAAGGTGGTTTGTTGCCGTGTTGTGTGGCAGAAAGAAGATAGCCCCGTAGTAAGTTAATTTTCATTAACCACCATGTACTGCACCCATTTTGTTGGACGATGAAATGGAATAGCCCCTAATATGTCAAAGCCAAAATACCCTTTTGAAAAGCGCCTTGAAGTCGTGAATCACTACTTCACAACTGATGATGGTTACAGGATCATCTCGGCACGTTTTGGTGTCCCCCGAACCCAGGTCAGGACATGGGTTGCCCTCTATGAAAAACATGGAGAAAAAGGTTTAATTCCCAAACCTAAAGGCGTTAGTGCTGATCCAGAGTTGCGTATTAAGGTCGTGAAAGCTGTGATCGAGCAGCACATGTCCCTTAATCAGGCTGCTGCTCACTTTATGCTTGCTGGTAGTGGTTCTGTAGCCAGGTGGCTGAAGGTCTATGAAGAGCGCGGAGAAGCTGGTTTACGCGCGCTCAAGATTGGCACCAAAAGAAACATTGCAATATCAGTTGATCCAGAAAAAGCGGCATCAGCATTGGAGCTGTCAAAAGACCGACGCATTGAGGATCTTGAAAGGCAAGTTCGATTTCTTGAAACGCGGCTTATGTATCTAAAAAAGCTGAAAGCCTTAGCTCATCCCACGAAAAAGTGAAAGTACTCAACGAGCTAAGGCAGTTTTATCCTCTTGATGAGCTTCTCAGGGCTGCGGAGATACCGCGCAGTACGTTTTATTATCATCTAAAGGCTCTCAGCAAGCCTGACAAGTATGCGGACGTTAAAAAGCGTATTAGTGAGATTTATCACGAGAATAGAGGCCGATACGGATACCGTAGGGTAACGCTGTCTCTTCATCGAGAAGGGAAACAGATTAACCATAAAGCTGTTCAGCGCCTGATGGGAACCCTCTCACTTAAAGCAGCGATTAAGGTCAAGCGATACCGCTCTTACAGAGGAGAGGTAGGGCAAACCGCCCCTAATGTTCTCCAAAGAGATTTCAAGGCTACGCGGCCAAACGAGAAGTGGGTTACCGATGTTACTGAATTTGCAGTCAATGGGCGCAAGCTGTATTTGTCTCCAGTAATAGATCTCTTCAACAACGAAGTTATTTCTTACAGCCTTTCGGAAAGACCAGTGATGAACATGGTTGAGAATATGCTCGATCAGGCATTCAAAAAGCTTAATCCTCACGAGCATCCTGTTCTGCACTCTGACCAGGGATGGCAGTATCGTATGAGAAGATATCAAAATATCCTTAAAGAACATGGTATTAAACAAAGCATGTCCAGAAAAGGCAATTGTCTGGATAATGCTGTGGTGGAGTGTTTCTTTGGAACCTTAAAGTCGGAGTGTTTTTATCTTGATGAGTTCAGTAATATAAGCGAACTGAAGGATGCTGTTACGGAATATATTGAATACTACAACAGCAGAAGAATTAGCCTGAAATTAAAAGGTCTGACTCCAATTGAATATCGGAATCAGACCTATATGCCTCGTGTTTAACTGTCCAACTTTTTGGGGTCAGTACACCACGAGGCATCCCTATGTCTAGTCCACATCAGGATAGCCTCTTACCGCGCTTTGCGCAAGGAGAAGAAGGCCATGAAACTACCACGAAGTTCCCTTGTCTGGTGTGTGTTGATCGTGTGTCTCACACTGTTGATATTCACTTATCTGACACGAAAATCGCTGTGCGAGATTCGTTACAGAGACGGACACAGGGAGGTGGCGGCTTTCATGGCTTACGAATCCGGTAAGTAGCAACCTGGAGGCGGGCGCAGGCCCGCCTTTTCAGGACTGATGCTGGTCTGACTACTGAAGCGCCTTTATAAAGGGGCTGCTGGTTCGCCGGTAGCCCCTTTCTCCTTGCTGATGTTGTACGGGCATGAACAACCTGACTTCAGGAAGGTCGTTTCCCTTCAGGAACGGGGATGAACGCGCGCCTGCGGCGCCCGTTCTTTTCCCCCGCCTTCTCTGGTTATGGCCTGTCAGAAATCACATCACCTTCCCTGTGATTATTCTCTTTTTCTTCCTGCTCTGATTCTGACTACTGCAGTGTTGTCCTGTCTGCCGGGCGTACCTTCGGCTCCCGGCTGCCTGGCGGCATCCGGTCGTCAGGCCCGACTCCGACAGGCAGCTGCTGGCGCACCTGCCAGTCTCCGCCGAACCCGCTGGCGCGGTTTCGGGCTGTTGCTACGGTCCGATGCGTGAAAACCCCTGGCTTGCAGCGACCGTTCCGGTCGCGCCGCCTCTGTCGCGCCGTGACCTGCGCTCCCGGCATCCCGGCAAAAGGCGCCGGGATGTAAGGCGCAACGCCGTTTCGCAAACCGCGCTTCACGTCGTTGCGGCGGGTCCCTGCCCGTTGTTGTGTCC
Organism: Escherichia sp. WS3063; assembly: GCF_046486595.1. Taxonomy (NCBI): domain Bacteria; kingdom Pseudomonadati; phylum Pseudomonadota; class Gammaproteobacteria; order Enterobacterales; family Enterobacteriaceae; genus Escherichia; species Escherichia sp. WS3063. The sequence continues at coordinate 38,309 of NZ_JBJQKY010000029.1, read as the reverse complement.
GGTGCCATTCACCAGTTTAAGCCCCTGTCGCCGGGGGCATAGACAGCCACAACCGTCTCCGCCAGTCCAGGGGTGAAATGCACATCCCGCAAAACTTTTTGCCCAGAAGCAGGCAAAAACTTTTGCGGTCTGCCCCCGGACAGTCGTTTCCGGCCGTGGCAGTGATGCCCCATGCGGCGAAGGTTCTCAAACAGGTGATGGTGAATACCGGAGGGAACAAAAGGCAGGTCCCCGCAAAACGTCAAAACCGCGGCTCCCGAAACTCAACAGATGATGGGGGCTGAAAACCAGAGAGAGGAGAAAGCAGGATGAGTACCCGAAATATCCACGTTAACACCGCGTCGTACACGCTTCTTGTTGCCGGGAAGAAAAAAAACACCGGGGAAGAGTGGGACGTCCTGGAATTCAGCAGCCTGACTGAGCTGAAAAAATATCGCAAAAGCCACCCGGAAAAGATGGCCTTCAGTTATAGCTACGCGCTCAGTCAGGGTGTGGATAAGCAGTTCCGCCATATCAACATTGCGGAAGCCGATCACTTCAAACAGTTCCTGCGTCAGATTAAGCGTGCCGGCCTCGATATCCGGGCGATCTGCTGACCGGATGTGATGAATATCCCTCCTGATTGTTGCAATCTTGTTAATGGAGATCGGGGGGATGATATTAAGCGGAAAAATTTTTTATTAAATTTATTCTTTCATAAAGGAGTAGCTGTTATGCGATTAGCTTCCCGTTTTGGTCGGTATAATTCCATCCGCCGTGAACGTCCTTTAACGGATGATGAATTAATGCAGTTCGTGCCTTCGGTATTTTCCGGTGATAAACATGAGTCCCGGAGTGAACGTTATACGTATATTCCAACAATCAATATCATCAATAAGTTACGTGATGAAGGTTTCCAGCCATTCTTTGCCTGTCAGAGTCGGATTCGTGATTTGGGACGTCGCGAATACAGTAAACATATGTTACGTCTTCGCAGGGAAGGGCATATTAACGGACAGGAAGTTCCTGAAATTATCCTGCTTAATTCACATGATGGTTCATCCAGTTATCAGATGATCCCCGGAATTTTTCGTTTTGTCTGCACAAATGGCCTGGTGTGCGGAAATAATTTTGGCGAAATCCGCGTTCCACATAAAGGTGATATTGTCGGGCAGGTTATCGAGGGAGCGTATGAAGTGCTCGGTGTCTTTGATAAGGTCACTGATAATATGGAGGCGATGAAAGAAATTCATCTTAACAGTGACGAGCAACATTTATTTGGCAGAGCTGCACTGATGGTCAGGTATGAAGATGAAAATAAAACGCCAGTGACACCTGAACAGATAATTACTCCCCGTCGTCGGGAAGACAAACAGAACGATCTCTGGACAACCTGGCAGCGGGTTCAGGAGAATATGATAAAAGGTGGATTATCGGGGCGAAGTGCCTCCGGGAAAAATACCAGGACAAGAGCCATTACAGGTATTGATGGTGATATAAGAATCAACAAGGCGTTATGGGTGATTGCCGAACAGTTCAGAAAGTGGAAGTCATGATAATATAAGTAAAGCCCCGAAAAAATTTTCGGGGCTTTACTTATATTATCATTTTTCGGCATTGCTGTGTCGTCTGATATACCTCAATTTCATCAACCGGCTTTCCGGTTGTCTGTAAATATTGTGCCCGCGAAAAATGGTCTGGCAGGAGGCTGCACAGTTACCGGGTATATATAAGATGGGTTCCCGCTTCGCGGGGCTTCGGCCAGTCAGTATTGTCACTCATATGATATTTTTGTGTGTGGCCTTCCATGCCGCTTTTGCGGCATAACCGGTATCTGACAATGTCTGTAAGATTAATTGTTCTGCACGCTGTTAATTTCCGGAAGTGATTTCTTCGTGGCCGGAAGCCGGATACCTTTACTGCTTTTTATCCCAGTATAAATCCGGTAAACATCTGATGCGTAGGCAAGACGTCTCTGGTTCTGGCGTTCGGTTTTCCTGAATCCGGCATTGTATGCACCAACGGCCTCCCAGGTGACGCCCCATTTTTTAAATGCTATTGCCAGATAATAAGCACCGGTATAAATGTTCATGCAGGGATCTGTTGTCAGATGTTCTGGCTTAATTCCGTAGCGGGCCAGTTCGTTAAAATGCTGGGAATCTACCTGCATCAGTCCGCTGCCATATCCCGTTACCGGATTAATACCGATGGCATTAACCCGGTAACGGGATTCTTGCCATGATATTGCTCTCAGTAAATCAGGATCTATTTTGTAATCCCGGCCTGCAAGATCAAAGCAATCAGTGGCCTGGCAGATCTCATTTATAAACATCAGGCAGATGGTTAACATCCATTTTTTCATTTTTCCACCTCTGGTGACTTTATCCGTAAATAATTTAACCCACTCCACAAAAAGGCTCAACAGGTTGGTGGTTCTCACCACCAAAAGCACCACACCCCACGCAAAAACAAGTTTTTGCTGATTTTTCTTTATAAATAGAGAGTTATGAAAAATTAGTTTCTCTTACTCTCTTTATGATATTTAAAAAAGCGGTGTCGGCGCGGCTACAACAACGCGCCGACACCGCTTTGTAGGGGTGGTACTGACTATTTTTATAAAAAACATTATTTTATATTAGGGGTGCTGCTAGCGGCGCGGTGTGTTTTTTTATAGGATACCGCTAGGGGCGCTGCTAGCGGTGCGTCCCTGTTTGCATTATGAATTTTAGTGTTTCGAAATTAACTTTATTTTATGTTCAAAAAAGGTAATCTCTAATGGCTAAGGTGAACCTGTATATCAGCAATGATGCCTATGAAAAAATAAATGCGATTATTGAGAAGCGTCGACAGGAAGGGGCAAGGGAAAAAGATGTCAGTTTTTCAGCAACAGCTTCAATGCTTCTTGAACTGGGGCTTCGTGTACATGAGGCTCAGATGGAGCGTAAAGAGTCTGCATTTAATCAGACTGAGTTTAATAAATTGCTTCTTGAATGCGTTGTAAAAACACAATCATCAGTAGCGAAAATTTTGGGTATTGAGTCTCTCAGTCCTCATGTCTCCGGAAATCCAAAGTTTGAATATGCCAATATGGTTGAAGATATCAGGGAGAAGGTATCATCTGAGATGGAACGATTTTTTCCAAAAAATGATGATGAATAAAAGAAATTTGACTTCGTTCAAATATCAGAGTTTTTATGATTTAAAAAGGTGACAGTACGAAAGATAATTAGTATATTAATTACGTGGTTAATGCCACGTTAAAATTTGAATTTGAAAATCGCCGATGCAGGGAGTTCTCTCCTCCCTGCATCGACTGTCCATAGAATCCTTTGTGAGGAGGTTCCTATGTATCCGATGGATCGTATTCAACAAAAACATGCTCGTCAAATAGATCTGCTGGAAAATCTGACGGCAGTTATTCAGGATTATCCAAATCCAGCCTGTATCAGGGACGAAACTGGAAAATTTATTTTTTGCAATACGCTGTTTCATGAGTCATTTCTTACACAAGATCAAAGTGCTGAAAAATGGCTTCTGTCGCAGAGAGATTTTTGTGAATTGATCTCTGTCACAGAGATGGAAGCATACAGGAATGAGCATACGCATCTTAATCTTGTAGAGGATGTTTTTATTCAGAACAGATTCTGGACAATATCTGTCCAGTCATTTCTTAATGGACACAGAAATATTATTCTGTGGCAATTTTATGATGCTGCTCATGTTCGTCATAAAGACAGTTATAATCAAAAAACGATTGTCAGTGATGATATCAGAAATATAATCAGAAGAATGAGTGATGATTCTTCTGTATCATCATATGTAAATGATGTCTTTTACTTATATAGCACCGGAATCAGTCATAATGCTATAGCAAGAATATTAAATATATCCATCTCCACATCAAAGAAACACGCATCTCTGATATGCGACTACTTCTCTGTTTCTAATAAAGATGAGTTAATTATCTTACTCTACAATAAAAAGTTTATTTATTATTTATACGAGAAGGCTATGTGTATCATAAATACGCGTTAATAAGGTGTTGATAAAATATAGACTTTCCGTCTATTTACCTTTTCTGATTATTCTGTAAACATAAGTGGTAACCAGAAGATAAACAGCGGGAGGTGTTATTGAAAAGATTTGGTACACGTTCTGCAACAGGTAAGATGGTAAAACTAAAATTACCTGTAGATGTGGAAAGTCTATTAATTGAGGCAAGTAACAGAAGCGGAAGAAGTCGATCGTTTGAGGCAGTAATAAGACTTAAAGATCATCTTCACCGCTATCCAAAGTTTAACAGGGCAGGGAATATCTATGGTAAGTCGCTGGTTAAGTATCTGACAATGCGTCTGGATGATGAAACTAACCAGCTACTTATTGCAGCCAAAAATCGTAGTGGATGGTGTAAAACAGATGAGGCTGCAGACAGAGTTATTGATCATTTGATCAAGTTTCCTGATTTTTATAACTCGGAGATATTCAGGGAGGCAGATAAAGAGGAAGATATAACATTTAATACACTCTAGTTTTATTCATTTATCCGAAATTGAGGTAACTTATGAATGCTGTTTTAAGTGTTCAGGGTGCTTCTGCGCCCGTCAAAAAGAAGTCGTTTTTTTCTAAATTCACTCGTCTGAATATGCTTCGCCTGGCTCGCGCAGTGATCCCGGCTGCTGTTCTGATGATGTTCTTCCCGCAGCTGGCGATGGCCGCCGGCAGCAGTGGTCAGGACCTGATGGCAAGCGGTAACACCACGGTTAAGGCGACCTTCGGTAAGGACTCCAGTGTTGTTAAATGGGTTGTTCTGGCTGAAGTTCTGGTCGGTGCTGTCATGTACATGATGACCAAAAACGTCAAGTTCCTGGCCGGTTTTGCCATCATCTCTGTATTTATTGCTGTGGGTATGGCCGTCGTTGGCCTCTGACAGGAAATAAAACGATGTCGGGAGACGAGAATAAACTTAAGAAATATCGTTTCCCGGAAACACTGACCAACCAGAGCCGCTGGTTTGGCCTGCCACTGGATGAACTGATCCCCGCAGCAATCTGTATTGGCTGGGGTATCACAACATCGAAATATCTGTTCGGTATTGGTGCAGCGGTTCTGGTTTATTTCGGGATTAAAAAACTGAAAAAAGGGCGGGGCAGTTCCTGGTTACGTGACCTGATTTACTGGTATATGCCAACAGCCCTGCTGCGCGGTATTTTTCATAATGTTCCCGATTCGTGTTTCCGGCAGTGGATTAAATAGAACTGATACCAGGATTGTTATATGGAACACGGTGCCCGTTTAAGTACCAGTCGTGTAATGGCCATCGCCTTTATATTTATGTCAGTGCTTATTGTTCTCAGCCTCTCTGTTAACGTCATTCAGGGGGTGAATAACTACCGTCTTCAGAATGAGCAACGCACTGCCGTGACGCCAATGGCATTTAATGCCCCCTTTGCCGTGTCACAGAACAGTGCCGACGCCTCTTATTTACAGCAGATGGCGCTGTCATTTATTGCCCTCCGTCTGAATGTTTCATCAGAAACCGTCGATGCCTCACATCAGGCGCTTCTGCAATATATCCGCCCGGGCGCACAGAACCAGATGAAAGTTATTCTGGCTGAAGAAGCGAAGCGTATTAAAAACGATAACGTGAACTCAGCCTTTTTCCAGACCAGTGTTCGTGTCTGGCCTCAGTATGGCCGTGTGGAAATTCGAGGTGTGCTTAAAACCTGGATTGGTGATTCAAAACCTTTCACTGATATCAAACATTACATCCTTATTCTGAAGCGGGAAAACGGGGTGACCTGGCTGGATAATTTCGGGGAAACAGACGATGAGAAAAAATAATACGGCAATAATATTCGGCAGCCTGTTTTTTTCCTGCAGCGTGATGGCCGCAAACGGTACGCTGGCCCCCACCGTGGTGCCAATGGTGAACGGTGGTCAGGCCAGTATTGCCATCAGCAATACCAGCCCGAATCTGTTTACCGTTCCCGGTGACCGGATTATCGCCGTGAACAGTCTGGATGGTGCCCTGACCAATAATGAGCAGACCGCCTCCGGCGGTGTGGTGGTTGCCACCGTCAACAAAAAGCCCTTTACGTTCATTCTGGAAACAGAACGTGGTCTGAATCTTTCCATTCAGGCCGTTCCCCGTGAAGGCGCGGGGCGTACCATTCAGCTGGTCAGTGACCTGCGCGGAACCGGAGAAGAAGCCGGTGCGTGGGAAACGTCCACGCCTTACGAATCCCTGCTTGTGACCATCAGCCAGGCCGTCCGTGGCGGAAAATTACCCGCAGGCTGGTATCAGGTCCCAGTGACAAAGGAAACCCTGCAGGCCCCGGCGGGGCTGTCTTCAGTGGCAGATGCCGTATGGACGGGGAATCACCTGAAGATGGTCCGCTTTGCCGTGGAAAATAAAACGCTGTCTGCCCTGAATATCCGGGAAAGTGACTTCTGGCAGCCGGGAACCCGTGCCGTGATGTTCAGCCAGCCTGCCAGCCAGTTACTGGCAGGTGCGCGCATGGATGTGTATGTCATCCGTGACGGGGAGGGCAACTGATGGCCAGTATCAATACCATTGTGAAACGCAAGCAGTACCTGTGGCTGGGGATTGTGGTTGTCGGTACAGCCTCCGCGATTGGTGGGGCACTGTATCTGTCTGATGTGGACATGTCCGGTAACGGTGAAACCGTGGCTGAACAGGAGCCTGTGCCGGATATGACCGGTGTGGTGGATACGACCTTTGATGACAAGGTGCGTCAGCATGCCACCACCGAGATGCAGGTGACGGCAGCGCAGATGCAGAAGCAGTATGAGGAAATCCGTCGTGAGCTGGATGTTCTGAACAAACAGCGCGGTGATGACCAGCGTCGTATTGAAAAGTTGGGACAGGACAATGCCGCCCTGGCAGAGCAGGTAAAAGCCCTGGGTGCTAATCCCGTCACGGCGACCGGTGAGCCTGTACCGCAGATGCCTGCCTCACCGCCCGGCCCGGAAGGCGAACCACAGCCAGGAAACACCCCCGTATCCTTCCCGCCGCAGGGCAGCGTTGCTGTTCCACCGCCGACGGCGTTTTATCCCGGGAATGGTGTCACGCCACCACCACAGGTGACGTACCAGTCTGTGCCGGTGCCTAACCGGATACAGCGTAAGGTGTTTACCCGTAATGAGGGAAAACAGGGACCATCACTGCCGTACATTCCGTCAGGAAGTTTTGCGAAAGCCATGCTGATTGAAGGGGCGGATGCCAATGCCTCTGTCACCGGTAATGAATCCACGGTGCCGATGCAGCTGCGTATCACCGGCCTGGTGGAAATGCCGAACAGCAAGACGTATGACGCAACGGGATGTTTTGTGGGTCTGGAAGCCTGGGGGGATGTGTCCAGTGAGCGTGCCATTGTACGCACCCGCAATATCAGTTGCCTGAAGGACGGCAAAACTATTGATATGCCGATTAAGGGGCATGTCAGCTTCCGGGGTAAAAACGGTATCAAGGGCGAAGTGGTGATGCGTAACGGCAAAATCCTCGGCTGGGCATGGGGCGCGGGATTTGTTGACGGTATCGGTCAGGGAATGGAGCGCGCCTCCCAGCCGGCTGTCGGGCTGGGTGCCACAGCCGCTTACGGGGCTGGTGATGTCCTGAAAATGGGTATCGGTGGCGGCGCATCGAAAGCCGCACAGACGCTCAGTGACTACTACATCAAACGTGCCGAACAGTATCACCCGGTGATACCGATTGGTGCGGGCAACGAAGTGACCGTGGTGTTCCAGGACGGCTTCCAGCTGAAAACCGTGGAAGAGATGGCGCTGGAACGCACGCAGAGCAGAGCGGAAGAAGACAATCCGGAAAGTCCGGTTCCTGTTCCGCCATCGGCTGAAAGTCATCTTAACGGCTTTAATACTGACCAGATGCTGAAGCAGCTGGGCAACCTGAATCCGCAGCAGTTTATGTCCGGCAGCCAGGGAGGGGGCAACGATGGCAAATAATATGTCGTCCCGTCAGGCGTGCCATGCCGCCCGGTATGTTGTCGCCCGGGTTCTGCGAGGACTGTTCTGGTGTCTGAAGTACACCGTCATTCTGCCACTGGCCACAATGGCCCTGATGGCTCTGTTTGTTTTATGGAAGGACAACACCACGCCGGGGAAATTACTGGTTAAGGAGATTAACTTCGTAAGACAAACAGCACCTGCCGGACAGTTCCCGGTCAGTGAATGCTGGTTTTCTTCCTCTGATTCTTCAGGCAGATCAGAAATACAGGATATCTGCCATTACCGCGCGGCTGATGCTGCAGATTATGTCAGGGAGACTGACCGGTCACTGATGCAACTGGTCACCGCATTATGGGCAACACTGGCACTGATGTATGTCTCGCTGGCAGCGATCACCGGGAAATATCCGGTGCGACCAGGAAAAATGAAATGTATCCGGGTGGTAACCGCAGATGAACATCTGAAGGAAGTTTATACGGAAGACGCTTCCCTGCCGGGAAAAATCAGGAAATGCCCTGTTTATCTTCCTGATGACAGAACAAACAGAAACAACGGAGATAAAAATGAACATGCGTAATATTAATGTTATTACAGCCCTCTCTGTGCCGGGTAAAACCGTGTCAGATGATTTTATGCATGCTGTTCTCAGTAACTGCGCCACAAGAATCGTACTTCCTGCACCGGAGAAATTCGGTTCTGAGTCATTGCCGGACAATTTTAATATGACTGCTGTCGGTGTGATGAAGAATTCAGAAATATAAGGAACCCTTCGATGAATAAGCTGGTTTCTGATGGCAGCGTCAAAAAAATAAATTATCCGGTGCTGTATGAGTCCGGAATAACACCTCCGTTATGTGAAGTCAGTGCACCAGAACCTGATGCGGGTGGGAAACGCATTGTGGCATATGTTTATAAATCATCACGGAGTACGGTTTTTGAAAATCCTGACATTGTAAAAACCTGTACGGTCAGGGATTTGAAGAAGGATTTTGTGAACTGCGATGAGAAAGGTGAGGGACAATGAAACAGATTTCTTTCTTTATTCCTCTGCTGGGGACCTTATTACTTTCCGGCTGTGCCGGAACCAGTACGGAATTTGAGTGTAACGCCACCACATCCGATACCTGTATGACGATGGAGCAGGCCAATGAGAAGGCCAAAAAACTGGAGCAGTCCTCAGAAGCAAAGCCGGTTGCGGCATCACTGCCGCGCCTGGCTGAAGGGAACTTCCGGACAATGCCGGTGCAGACCGTCACCGCGACCACTCCGTCCGGCAGCAGACCTGCGGTGACAGCACATCCGGAGCAGAAACTGCTGGCACCTCGCCCGCTGTTTACCGCTGCCCGGGAAGTGAAAACGGTTGTTCCGGTCAGTTCAGTTACGCCGGTAACACCTCCTCGTCCGCTAAGAACGGGTGAGCAGACGGCAGCATTATGGATAGCGCCTTATATTGATAACCAGGATGTTTATCATCAGCCATCCAGCGTGTTTTTTGTTATTAAACCGTCTGCGTGGGGAAAACCACGTATTAATTAACTGGCCCTGAAGTTGTATATCAGCCGGCAATGCCGGCGGGCTTTCTGTATTCAAAATCTGCCTGTAAAACGAGTGCCCTGTGCGTGAAAAGGGATGGGCGGTAGCGTGTCAGAACATGTCGGGAGGAATATTCCGTGAGTGATGAAGCCGATGAAGCATATTCAGTGACAGAACAACTGACCATGACAGGAATAAACCGGATACGCCAGAAAATAAATGCTCATGGTATTCCTGTTTATCTCTGTGAAGCATGCGGAAATCCTATTCCGGAAGCCCGGCGGAAAATATTTCCCGGTGTGACGTTGTGCGTTGAATGTCAGGCGTATCAGGAAAGACAGAGAAAACATTATGCATAAGTCAGTCGCAGAACATAGTGATTTAATTCCGGATGAACATGAGTGGATATTCAGAAAACAGAAATCTTTGTATATGCGCCGGGAAATGGCGCGTTAATTACAGGTATTCCCTTCATGGCTACCGCATTTCTCGCTTTATTTTTCAACTAAGGAATTCATGTGAATAACCCACTTGAGGCCGTCACTCAGGCGGTTAACTCCCTCGTCACAGCACTGAAACTGCCTGACGAATCCGCAAAGGCCAATGAAGTTCTGGGCGAAATGAGCTTCCCGCAGTTCAGCCGTCTGCTGCCGTACCGTGATTACAACCAGGAATCCGGTCTGTTCATGAATGACACCACGATGGGCTTTATGCTGGAAGCCATCCCCATCAATGGGGCGAATGAGTCCATTGTGGAGGCCCTCGATCACATGCTGCGCACCAAACTGCCGCGCGGTATTCCGTTGTGTATCCATCTGATGTCCAGTCAGCTGGTTGGTGACAGGATTGAATACGGGCTGCGTGAGTTCTCCTGGTCAGGTGAACAGGCTGAACGGTTTAACGCCATTACCCGGGCCTATTATATGAAAGCGGCAGCGACACAGTTTCCGCTGCCGGAGGGGATGAATCTGCCCCTGACCCTGCGCCATTACCGGGTGTTTATCTCGTACTGTTCTCCTTCGAAGAAAAAAAGCCGGGCCGACATTCTGGAAATGGAAAACCTGGTGAAAATCATCCGGGCGTCGTTACAGGGGGCCAGTATCACCACACAGACGGTGGATGCACAGGCCTTTATCGATATTGTCGGGGAGATGATTAACCATAACCCGGACTCCCTGTACCCGAAAAGACGTCAGCTGGACCCGTATTCTGATCTGAATTATCAGTGTGTGGAGGACAGTTTTGATCTGAAAGTCCGGGCTGATTACCTGACGCTGGGCCTGCGTGAGAACGGCAGGAACAGCACGGCCCGCATCCTGAATTTCCATCTGGCCCGTAACCCGGAAATCGCCTTCCTGTGGAACGTGGCCGACAACTACAGCAACCTGCTGAACCCGGAACTGTCCATCTCCTGTCCGTTCATCCTGACGCTGACTCTGGTGGTGGAAGACCAGGTGAAAACCCACAGCGAAGCCAACCTGAAGTACATGGACCTGGAGAAAAAGTCGAAGACCTCCTATGCCAAATGGTTTCCGTCCGTGGAGAAAGAGGCGAAGGAGTGGGGGGAACTGCGTCAGCGGCTGGGCTCCGGTCAGTCCTCCGTGGTGTCCTACTTCCTCAACATCACAGCATTCTGCAAGGACAATAATGAAACGGCGCTGGAAGTGGAGCAGGACATCCTGAACAGCTTTCGTAAAAACGGTTTTGAGCTGATTTCACCGCGCTTTAACCACATGCGCAATTTCCTGACCTGCCTGCCCTTTATGGCCGGGAAAGGGCTGTTTAAACAGTTGAAAGAGGCCGGAGTGGTTCAGCGCGCAGAGAGCTTTAATGTTGCCAACCTGATGCCGTTAGTGGCGGATAACCCCCTGACACCGGCAGGTCTGCTGGCACCCACCTACCGTAACCAGCTGGCGTTTATCGATATTTTCTTCCGGGGGATGAATAACACCAACTACAACATGGCGGTCTGTGGCACCTCCGGGGCCGGTAAAACCGGGCTGATACAGCCACTTATCCGCAGCGTGCTGGACTCCGGAGGCTTTGCCGTGGTGTTCGACATGGGGGATGGATACAAGTCCCTGTGTGAGAACATGGGCGGGGTGTATCTGGACGGTGAAACCCTGCGTTTTAACCCGTTTGCGAACATCACCGATATTGACCAGTCAGCGGAGCGTGTCCGTGACCAGTTGTCAGTGATGGCCAGCCCCAACGGTAACCTGGATGAAGTGCATGAAGGTCTGCTGTTGCAGGCGGTCAGAGCCTCCTGGCTGGCCAAAGAGAACAGAGCACGTATTGATGACGTGGTGGATTTCCTGAAAAACGCCAGTGACAGCGAGCAGTATGCCGAGTCACCGACTATCCGCAGCCGTCTGGACGAAATGATTGTGCTGCTTGACCAGTACACTGCCAACGGCACTTACGGCCAGTATTTTAACTCTGATGAGCCGTCCCTGCGGGATGACGCAAAAATGGTGGTGCTGGAGCTGGGCGGACTGGAAGACCGTCCGTCACTGCTGGTTGCGGTGATGTTCTCCCTGATTATCTACATCGAGAACAGGATGTACCGCACGCCGCGTAACCTCAAGAAACTGAACGTTATTGATGAAGGCTGGCGTCTGCTGGACTTCAAAAATCACAAGGTCGGTGAATTTATTGAGAAAGGCTACCGTACGGCCCGCCGTCATACCGGTGCCTATATCACCATCACACAGAACATCGTCGACTTTGACTCTGATAAGGCCTCCAGTGCTGCCCGCGCGGCATGGGGTAACTCCTCCTACAAAATTATCCTCAAACAGAGTGCGAAGGAGTTCGCGAAATACAACCAACTGTATCCGGACCAGTTCCTGCCACTGCAGCGCGACATGATTGGTAAGTTTGGTGCGGCCAAAGACCAGTGGTTCAGTTCCTTCCTGCTGCAGGTGGAAAACCATTCCTCCTGGCACCGTCTGTTTGTGGACCCGTTAAGCCGCGCCATGTACAGCTCTGACGGCCCGGATTTTGAGTTTGTGCAGCAGAAGCGTAAAGAGGGGCTGAGTATTCATGAGGCAGTGTGGCAGCTGGCGTGGAAGAAGTCAGGGCCGGAAATGGCTTCGCTGGAAGCCTGGCTGGAAGAACATGAGAAATACAGGAGTGTGGCATGAGTTCAACGCAGAAACCCGCCGACGTCATGGCAGAACGACGCAGCCACTGGTGGTGGACGGTGCCGGGATGCCTGGCAATGGTGTTACTGAACGCAGCCGTCAGTTACGGCATTGTCAGACTGAACGCACCGGTGACTGTCGCCTTCAACATGAAACAGACCGTGGATGCGTTTTTTGACAGAGCCAGTCAGAAACAACTGTCAGAAGCGCAGTCAAAAGCCCTTTCAGCGCGTTTTAACACGGCACTGGAAGCCAGCCTGCAGGCGTGGCAGCAGAAACACCACGCGGTCATTCTGGTGTCGCCTGCTGTGGTACAGGGGGCACCGGATATCACCCGGGAAATCCAGCAGGATATTGCCCGGCGAATGAGGGCGGAACCATGAGATGCCGGGGGCTGATTGCCCTGCTGATATGGGGGCAGAGTGTGGCCGCCGCCGATCTTGGTACCTGGGGCGATCTGTGGCCGGTAAAGGAGCCGGACATGCTGACGGTGATCATGCAGCGCCTGACGGCACTGGAGCAGTCCGGTGAGATGGGCCGGAAAATGGATGCCTTTAAGGAGCGGGTGATCCGCAACAGTCTGCGGCCCCCTGCCGTGCCCGGTATCGGACGCACGGAGAAATACGGCAGCCGGTTGTTTGACCCGTCCGTCAGACTGGCTGCGGATATCCGGGATAACGAAGGGCGGGTGTTTGCCCGTCAGGGTGAAGTGATGAATCCGCTGCAGTATGTTCCTTTTAACCAGACGCTGTATTTCATCAATGGCGATGATCCGGCGCAGGTGGCCTGGATGAAACGCCAGACGCCGCCCACACTGGAGAGCAAAATTATCCTCGTGCAGGGCAGTATCCCGGAGATGCAGAAGTCTCTGGACAGCCGTGTTTACTTTGACCAGAACGGTGTGCTCTGCCAGCGCCTCGGCATTGATCAGGTCCCGGCACGGGTGAGCGCCGTTCCCGGCGATCGCTTCCTGAAGGTGGAATTTATTCCGGCAGAGGAGGGCAGAAAATGAAGCGAAGGCTGTGGCTGCTGATGTTATTCCTTTTCGCCGGTCATGTCCCTGCGGCGTCTGCGGATTCTGCCTGTGAGGGGCGTTTTGTAAACCCGATCACAGATATCTGCTGGAGCTGTATTTTCCCGCTCTCGCTGGGCAGTATCAAAGTCAGTCAGGGGAAGGTCCCCGACACGGCGAACCCGTCGATGCCCATTCAGATTTGTCCGGCACTGCCGCCGCTGTTCAGGCGTATCGGGCTGGCCATTGGTTACTGGGAGCCGATGGCGTTGACGGACGTCACCCGGTCACCGGGATGCATGGTGAACCTGGGCTTCAGCCTGCCGGCTTTTGGTAAAACGGCACAGGGAACGGCGAAAAAGGATGAGAAGCAGGTAAATGGGGCGTTCTATCACGTTCACTGGTACAAATACCCGCTGACGTACTGGCTGAACATCATCACATCGCTGGGCTGTCTGGAAGGTGGTGACCTGGATATCGCTTATCTTTCTGAAATCGACCCCACCTGGACGGACAGCAGCCTGACCACCATTCTCAATCCGGAAGCTGTCATCTTTGCCAATCCGATAGCACAGGGAGCCTGCGCAGCAGATGCGATTGCCAGCGCCTTTAATATGCCTCTCGATGTTCTGTTCTGGTGTGCCGGTTCGCAGGGAAGTATGTACCCGTTCAATGGCTGGGTGAGTAATGAGTCCAGTCCGTTGCAGTCCTCCCTGCTGGTCAGTGAACGCATGGCGTTCAAGCTGCACCGTCAGGGCATGATTATGGAAACCATCGGGAAAAATAACGCCGTCTGTAATGAATATCCATCCCCAATCCTGCCCAAAGAACGCTGGCGTTACCAGATGGTGAATATGTACCCGGACAGCGGACAGTGCCACCCGTTCGGGCGCAGTGTGACCCGCTGGGAAACCGGGAAAAATCCGCCCAATACAAAGAAAAACTTCGGCTACCTGATGTGGCGTAAACGTAACTGTGTCTTCCTGTGAGGTGAATGATGAAGCTGAGTATGAAATCTCTGGCAGCACTGCTGATGATGCTGAACGGGGCGGTTATGGCGTCAGAAAACGTGAACACTCCTGAAAACCGCCAGTTCCTGAAGCAGCAGGAAAATTTAAGCAGACAACTGCGTGAAAAACCTGACCATCAGCTGAAAGCCTGGGCGGAGAAGCAGGTGCTGGAAACCCCCCTTCAGCGTTCAGATAACCATTTCCTGGATGAGCTGGTTCGTAAACAGCAGGCTTCGCAGGACGGGAAACCCCGGCAGGGTGCCCTGTATTTTGTGTCGTTTTCCATTCCCGAAGAGGGGCTGAAACGAATGCTGGGCGAAACCCGGCACTACGGTATACCCGCCACACTGCGGGGCATGGTGAACAATGACCTGAAGACCACCGCTGAAGCCGTGCTGTCCCTGGTGAAAGACGGCGCGACTGATGGTGTTCAGATCGACCCGACGCTGTTTTCACAGTACGGCATTCGCAGTGTACCGGCACTGGTGGTGTTCTGCAGTCAGGGATACGACATCATCCGGGGAAACCTGCGGGTCGGCCAGGCGCTGGAGAAAGTGGCCGCCACGGGTGACTGCCGGCAGGTGGCTCATGATTTACTGGCAGGGAAAGGAGATTCCGGGAAATGAAACGTATTTTACCTCTGATACTGGCTCTGGTTGCCGGCATGGCACAGGCTGACAGCAACAGTGATTACCGGGCCGGCTCTGATTTTGCTCACCAGATCAAAGGGCAGGGAAGCAGCAGTATTCAGGGCTTTAAGCCACAGGAGAGTATCCCCGGCTATAACGCGAATCCGGACGAGACAAAATATTACGGTGGCGTGACTGCCGGCGGGGATGGCGGCCTGAAAAATGACGGCACCACGGAATGGGCGACCGGTGAAACCGGAAAAACCATCACAGAGTCATTCATGAACAAGCCGAAAGACATTCTTTCACCGGATGCACCGTTTATCCAGACCGGCAGGGATGTGGTGAACCGGGCTGACAGCATTGTGGGAAACACCGGGCAGCAGTGCAGTGCGCAGGAGATTAGCCGGAGTGAATACACGAATTACACCTGTGAGAGGGATTTACAGGTGGAGCAGTACTGCACACGAACTGCCCGTATGGAGCTGCAGGGGAGTACCACATGGGAAACCCGGACGCTGGAGTATGAAATGAGTCAGCTACCTGCACGTGAAGTGAATGGTCAGTATGTTGTCTCCATTACCTCTCCCGTTACCGGTGAAATTGTCGATGCGCATTACAGCTGGAGTCGTACTTACCTGCAGAAGAGTGTACCTATGACAATTACAGTACTGGGAACCCCACTGAGCTGGAATGCCAAATACTCAGCAGATGCCTCATTTACACCAGTACAGAAAACACTGACTGCCGGTGTTGCTTTTACGTCATCTCACCCCGTCCGGGTCGGGAATACAAAATTCAAACGTCATACGGCAATGAAGCTGCGTCTGGTTGTCAGGGTAAAAAAAGCCTCGTACACCCCGTATGTTGTCTGGTCTGAAAGCTGCCCGTTCAGCAAGGAGCTGGGGAAACTGACAAAAACAGAATGTACGGAGGCTGGCGGGAACAGGACGCTGGTGAAAGACGGTCAGTCATACAGCATGTACCAGAGCTGCTGGGCATACCGGGACACGTATGTCACGCAGTCAGCAGACAAGGGAACCTGTCAGACCTACACCGACAATCCTGCCTGTACCCTGGTGTCACACCAGTGTGCCTTTTACTCCGAAGAAGGTGCCTGTCTGCATGAATATGCCACGTACTCCTGTGAGTCAAAAACATCCGGGAAAGTGATGGTCTGTGGGGGAGACGTCTTCTGTCTCGATGGCGAATGCGATAAGGCTCAGAGCGGGCAGAGTAATGATTTTGCCGAAGCCGTTTCTCAGCTGGCGGCACTGGCCGCAGCAGGTAAGGATGTTGCGGCGCTGAACGGGGTGGATGTCCGTGCTTTCACCGGTCAGGCGAAATTTTGTAAGAAGGCTGCAGCCGGATACAGCAACTGCTGTAAGGACAGCGGCTGGGGACAGGATATCGGGCTGGCCAAATGCAGCAGTGATGAAAAGGCCCTGGCTAAAGCAAAATCAAACAAACTGACCGTCAGCGTCGGGGAGTTCTGTTCGAAGAAAGTGCTGGGTGTCTGTCTGGAGAAAAAACGCAGCTACTGTCAGTTTGATTCGAAGCTGGCGCAGATAGTCCAGCAGCAGGGGCGCAACGGTCAGTTGCGTATCAGTTTTGGTAGTGCGAAGCATCCTGACTGTCGGGGGATTACGGTTGATGAGCTGCAGAAAATTCAGTTCAACAGACTGGATTTCACTAACTTCTACGAAGACCTGATGAATAACCAGAAAATCCCGGACAGTGGCGTTCTGACGCAGAAAGTGAAAGAGCAGATTGCTGACCAGCTGAAACAGGCAGGACAGTAAGGTATGGGAAATAACCGGGGGAAATGATGAAAGTCATATTCACGTCGAACCGTTTTATTGATTTTCTTATCCGGCTTTTGATTACAGCGATTGTCATTTCTCTGGTAATTATCTGGTCGTGGGATACGGTAAAAGAAACCACGGCAGACGGGATGCTTGCCGCTGCTTTCGTTATCCTTTACTCCGGTGTGCTCCTGTTTATTCTGTATTTTTGTTTTTCTGCCCTGACTGACCTGCAGAAACCTGATGAAAGAAAAAGTGATGAAAGGAATGAAGATGAATAAAGCATTACTGCCACTGTTACTCTGCTGCTTTATTTTTCCGGCGTCAGGAAAAGATGCAGGCTGGCAGTGGTATAACGAGAAAATAAATCCGAAGGAAAAAGAAAATAAACCTGTACCTGCAGCCCCCCGTCAGGAACCGGATATTATGCAGAAACTGGCCGCACTGCAGACGGCAACAAAGCGGGCGCTGTACGAAGCCATTCTGTATCCCGGCGTGGATAATTTTGTGAAATATTTCCGGCTGCAAAATTACTGGACTCAGCAGGCCGGGCTTTTCACCATGAGCGCCAGAAAGGCCATGCTGGCACATCCTGAACTGGACTATAACCTGCAGTACAGCCATTACAACGGCACGGTACGGAACCAGCTGGCAGCAGACCAGGCGCAGCAGCGACAGGCCATTGCGAAACTGGCTGAACACTACGGCATCATGTTTTTTTACCGGGGGCAGGACCCCATCGACGGGCAGCTGGCGCAGGTCATTAATGGCTTCCGGGATACCTATGGTCTGAGTGTTATTCCCGTTTCCGTGGATGGCGTGATTAATCCGCTGTTGCCGGATTCCCGGACTGACCAGGGGCAGGCGCAGCGCCTCGGCGTGAAATATTTCCCGGCCATGATGCTGGTTGACCCGAAACAGGGTAGTGTTCGTCCGTTATCATACGGTTTTATTTCGCAGGACGACCTGGCAAAACAGTTCCTGAATGTCTCTGAGGATTTTAAACCGAATTTTTAACCAAAGGATATATATGCATACAGGGGATTTGTGTTTTTTTACAGGTGCCAGCCTGTTTATCGTGGGGGTTGTTGGTTATTTCTTTACAGGACTAAATAATAAAGGAGTTTATCTACTGAGCTCGTTTGTCTTCTTTGTAGTAAATGTCATAAGTGTATGTATGCTGCCAGATAATTTCTTGTTTCTTTGTGGTGCGGTTATGAATCAGTGTGCCGTACCGGTTGTTTCAATGGCAGTCAGCACCATGCCGATTATCACGAAGTTTGACAGTTTCAGAAGGATGTTTATTTGTATTATGTTGTCAGCCATATGGTCTGGAGTGATGTGGTTTTTTATTATTTCATTAGTGAAATGACTGGTGCTAATTTGTCATAAATGCCAAATCCAATAGTGAGGTTGATTACCACAGACCAGAGGATAAACCAGACTGCTATCCAGTGACTTCTGAATAAATCACAAAAATAAACATAGATGATTAGAAATAGCCATATCACAACAGCGATAATTGCTATAAATAACAGTATCGTCACAAATAAATCAGCAAAGGTTTTAATGGGGAGAGTGTGCAATAATGAATACACCAGTAAAGCAAAAGCCGCATTACCTGATAATGACTCTCTTATGATGTTTCTCACTATTTCCAGTTTTTCTTTAAAAGATCGCTTTTCCATTTGTACCTCTGACTAATATCACACAAACGCGAATATTACAGACATGAATACTCTCATGTAAATAATAACCGGAGTTTAACATGATAAGTAAACGCAGATTCTCTTTACCCCGGCTTGATATTACGGGAATGTGGGTATTTTCCCTGGGCGTCTGGTTTCATATCGTCGCCCGTCTTGTTCACAGCAAACCCTGGATGGCTTTTTTTCTGGCGGAGCTGATTGCGGCCATCCTTGTGCTGTTCGGCGCATACCAGGTGCTGGATGCATGGATTGCCCGTGTCAGCCGGGAAGAGCGTGAGGCACTGGAAGCCAGGCAACAGGCCATGATGGCAGAGCAGCAGGAGGGCGGACATGTCTCTCACTAAATTACTGCCGGTTATTCTGTTGATGATGGCCACAGGTGTGCAGGCCTCCACCCGGGATGAAATTGAACGACTCTGGCATCCGCAGGGTATGGCTGCGCAGCCTGCACAACCGGCAGCAGACACGCCAGCCAGGACAGACAAGACAGAAAAGCCGGCTCCCCGCTGGTTCCGCCTCAGCAACGGCAGGCAGGTTAACCTGGCCGACTGGAAGGTGGTGCTGTTTATGCAGGGGCATTGCCCTTACTGTCACCAGTTTGACCCGGTACTGAAGCAGCTGGCACAGCAGTACGGCTTTTCCGTTTTTCCCTACACTCTGGATGGTCAGGGGGATATGGCCTTTCCGGAAGCATTACCGGTGCCACCGGACGTGATGCAGACCTTCTTCCCGAATATCCCGGTGGCCACACCGACCACCTTCCTGGTCAACGTCAACACGCTTGAGGCATTACCGCTTTTACAGGGGGCAACGGATGCCGCCGGTTTTATGGCGCGGATGGATACCGTTCTGCAGATGTACGGAGGGAAAAAAGGTGCGAAATAAGCAGGTGGTGTTACTCATTGCCGGAATATCCGGCATCGCGACGGGAATAATCGTCAGCCTGAATATTCCCTTTATCCGTCAGGGGCTTTTTTATCCCGCCAGTCCTGTAGAAATAGTCGTTTCGCTGTGTCTTACCTTTTCTGTTTCTGTTGTGTTTTTTGTGGGGGCAATTGTGGGATGGATTTCGGTGTCTGAAATATATTACAGCCGCATGACCGGTCTGAATGAATCATCAGTAATATCAGAGGAAACTTATAATGACAAAAAACAAAAAGAATCAGGAATTCAAAATCAGAAAAATTAGACGGAATATTGAGTATAGTTTCAGAGGTTCTGACAGATATTTTTATTTGTTTATTGTTTTCCTTGTTGCCGGAATTGTTTTATGGGCTGTTATGCACGTTATTTTCGATGTCTGTATTGATTCGTGGATGGCCGACCCGAAATTACTTAATTTCCAGTATATGTGGAATGTTCTGATGAAAGTCATTCCGTTTACGTTATGGGCGCTGGCAGCAAGGTTTCTTGTTACATTTTTTCTGTCCCCAATGTGCGAATTAATATTCGGAAATATCATGATATTCCTGCTGAAACGCCGTATGCGCCGGGAGAACACATTAAGGGAGGGCAAGAATGATGCCACGCATTAAACCTCTTCTGGTTCTTTGTGCTGCTTTACTGACGGTCACACCCGCAGCGTCAGCGGATGTGAACAGCGACATGAATCAGTTCTTTAACAAGCTGGGCTTCGCCTCCAATACCACCCAGCCGGGCGTCTGGCAGGGGCAGGCCGCCGGCTATGCTTACGGTGGCTCCCTGTATGCCCGTACTCAGGTTAAAAATGTTCATCTGATTTCCATGACGCTGCCGGATATCAATGCCGGATGTGGCGGCATCGACGCCTATCTCGGCTCGTTCAGCTTTATTAATAGCGAGCAGTTGCAGCGTTTTGTTAAGCAGATTATGAGCAATGCTGCCGGTTACTTCTTTGACCTTGCCCTGCAGACAACGGTGCCGGAAATCAAAACCGCAAAAGACTTCCTGCAGAAAATGGCAAGCGACATTAACAGTATGAACCTCAGTTCCTGCCAGGCGGCACAGGGGATTATCGGCGGGCTTTTCCCCCGGACGCAGGTGTCCCAGCAGAAAGTCTGTCAGGACATTGCCGGTGAGAGCAATATTTTTGCTGACTGGGCTGCTTCCCGGCAGGGATGTACCGTTGGCGGGAAATCTGACAGCGTCAGGGATAAAGCCAGCGACAAGGATAAGGAGCGGGTGACCAAAAACATCAACATCATGTGGAATGCGCTTTCCAAAAACAGAATGTTTGACGGCAACAAAGAGCTGAAAGAGTTTGTGATGACGCTGACCGGCTCACTGGTGTTTGGTCCCAACGGCGAAATCACACCGCTATCGGCCAGAACCACTGACCGCTCAATTATCCGGGCCATGATGGAAGGCGGTACAGCAAAAATTTATCACTGCAACGATTCTGACAAATGCCTGAAAGTGGTGGCAGACACACCGGTGACCATCAGCCGGGATAATGCACTGAAGTCTCAGATTACTAAACTTCTGGCCAGCATTCAGAACAAGGCTGTCAGTGACACGCCTCTGGATGACAAGGAAAAAGGCTTTATTTCCAGTACCACCATCCCCGTCTTCAAATACCTGGTTGACCCGCAGATGCTCGGTGTTTCCAACAGTATGATTTACCAGCTGACGGACTATATCGGTTACGACATCCTGCTGCAGTACATTCAGGAGCTGATACAGCAGGCCCGGGCGATGGTGGCCACGGGAAATTATGACGAAGCAGTTATCGAACATATTAACGACAATATGAATGATGCCACCCGGCAGATTGCGGCGTTTCAGTCACAGGTACAGGTGCAGCAGGATGCGCTGCTGGTCGTCGATCGTCAGATGAGCTACATGCGTCAGCAGCTTTCCGCCCGCATGCTCAGTCGTTACCAGAACAACTATCACTTCGGAGGGAGCACGCTGTGAATGAAGTTTATGTGATTGCCGGTGGTGAATGGTTGCGGAATAACCTGAACGCCATTGCCGCCTTTATGGGAACCAGGACGTGGGATTCCATTGAAAAAATTGCTCTCACCCTGTCTGTTGTTGCGGTGGCCTTTATGTGGGTACAGCGCCATAACGTGATGGATTTGCTGGGCTGGGCGGCGGTGTTTGTACTTATCAGCCTGCTGGTTAATATCCGTACGTCGGTGCAGATTATTGATAACAGTGACCTGGTCAAAGTCCATCGGGTGGATAATGTGCCGGTCGGACTGGCGATGCCACTTTCACTGACGACCCGTATCGGGCATGCAATGGTGGCCAGTTACGAGATGATCTACACGCAACCGGACAGTTTCACCTACAGCAAAACGGGGATGCTGTTTGGCGCAGAACTGGTATCAAAAAGCACCGACTTTTTGTCCCGCAATCCGGAAATCGCCAATCTTTTTCAGGATTATGTGCAGAACTGTGTGATGGGGGATATTTACCTGAACCACAAATACACGCTGGAGGAGCTGATGGCCTCCAATGATCCCTACACGCTGATTTTTTCCCGCCCCAGTCCGCTGCGGGGCGTTTATGACAGCAATAATAATTTCGTGACCTGTAAGGACGCGTCGGTTTCGCTGAAAGACAAGCTGAATCTGGACACACAGAGTGGCGGAAAAACCTGGCATTATTATGCCCAGCAGTTATTTGGTGGTCGCCCTGATCCGAACCTGTTGTTCAGTACGCTGATTGGCGACAGTTACCGTTACTTCTATGACTCAAGTAAATCAGCCAGCCAGATCATCCGCCAGAATGTCACCATTAATGCGCTGAAGGAGGGGATCACCAGTTATGCAGCACGTAATGGTGACTCAGCCAGCCTGGTGAATCTGGCCACCACGTCATCGATGGAGAAGCAACGTCTGGCACATGTCTCCATCGGTCATGTGGCGATGCGGACACTGCCCATGACGCAGACCATCCTGACGGGGATCGCCATCGGTATTTTCCCGCTCCTGGTACTGGCGGCTGTCTTCAACAAACTGACGCTGTCTGTCCTGAAAGGCTATGTGTTTGCCCTGATGTGGTTGCAGTCATGGCCAATGTTGTATGCCATTCTGAACAGCGCCATGACATTTTATGCGAAGCAGAATGGTGCACCGGTGGTGCTCTCGGAAATTTCACAGATACAGCTGAAATACTCCGATCTGGCTTCCACTGCCGGGTATCTTTCCATGATGATCCCGCCATTATCCTGGATGATGGTCAGGGGACTCGGGGCCGGATTTTCCAGTGTGTACAGCCATTTCGCTTCCTCTGCTATCAGCCCGACCGCCAGTGCGGCAGGCAGTGTGGTTGACGGTAATTACTCCTACGGCAACATGCAGACGGAAAACGTGAACGGCTTCAGCTGGAGCACCAACAGCACCACGTCGTTTGGTCAGATGATGTACCAGACCGGCAGTGGTGCAACCACCACACAGACCCGTGACGGTAATATGGTGATGGATGCAAGCGGAGCGATGTCCCGGTTACCGGTTGGTATCAATGCAACGCGTCAGATTGCAGCGGCACAACAGGAAATGGCCCGGGAGGCATCGAACAGAGCAGAAAGCGCCCTGCATGGGTTCAGCAGCAGTATTGCCAGTGCCTGGAACTCGCTCAGTCAGTTTGGTTCTAACCGGGGGAGCAGTGATTCTGTCACAGGTGGTGCTGACAGCACGATGAGCGCACAGGATTCCATGATGGCCAGCCGTATGCGCAGTGCAGTGGAAAGCTATGCGAAGGCGCATAATATCAGTAATGAGCAGGCGACTCAGGAACTGGCATCAACAAGTACCAGGCTATCTGGTGGAATGTATGCTGATGCTCATGCTGAATGGGGGGTTAAACCTAAAATTCTTGGTGTTGGTGGTGGGGTAGGCATCAGAGGTGGATTTAAGGGGAGCTTGGATGCAACGGATGATGACTCACATTCAGCAAGTAGTGGCAGCAGGGCTACCCATGATGCTCGCCATGATATCGATGCCAGAGCTACACAAGACTTTAAAGAGGCCAGCGATTACTTTACCAGTCGCAAAGTCAGTGAATCCGGCAGCCATACTGACAATAATGCTGATTCCCGTGTGGACCAGCTGTCTGCAGCCCTGAATTCAGCGAAACAGAGTTACGATCAGTACACGACGAATATGACCCGCAGCCATGAATATGCTGAAATGGCATCCCGTACTGAAAGCATGAGTGGGCAGATGAGTGAAGATCTGTCGCAACAGTTTGCACAGTATGTGATGAAACACGCACCGCAGGATGCCGAAGCTATTCTGACAAACACCAGTTCACCGGAGATTGCAGAACGCCGTCGGGCGATGGCATGGTCTTTTGTTCAGGAACAGGTGCAGCCTGGTGTTGATAATGCCTGGCGTGAATCCCGTGGGGATATTGGTAAAGGAATGGAGAGCGTACCTTCGGGTGGTGGCAGCCAGGATATTATTGCTGACCATCAGGGGCATCAGGCCATTATTGATCAAAGAACGCAGGACAGTAATATCCGTAATGATGTAAAACATCAGGTTGATAATATGGTCACAGAATATAAAGGGAATATCGGAGATACTCAGAATAGTATTCATGGCGAAGAAAATATTGTAGACAGACAATATTCAGAGTTAAAAAATAATCACAAACAGGAAGAAATTCAACAAAACAACAGATATAATGAAGAAAATAAACGACAGAAATTAATACCAACACCGTCTGAAGATGCGTTAAAACAGATGGTGGATGATAAGAAAGAACGATTGAAGGGGCCATTATGATCACTCACTATGATATAAAAATGGAGATGCAAAAACTAAAGGAGGTACTCTCTGTAGAGGGTGTTAATATCCCATCATTATTACAAGTCATAAAGCCGGGAACTTATGTGTTTTTATGGGTTTTATTATGGCCAACTTTTCTGCGTTTAGTATCGGTTAAAAGTGATGTCAGGGATGTTGGCTTTGATATATGTGCTAGTGGAATGATGGGGTTCCTGCTTTTTGTGGCTATTACAAATGGAATGATGTTATACCTTGCGATTCCTGATAGTTTCAGAAAGGATTCAAAAATAATAAATTTTATGTATTCTAAGAGTAAGACATATATTTTGTTGTTTTTGATTGTTTTTTCTATGGTTTCGTTTATGCATTCTATCTTATATGTTTTTGCACTAATGATTACATTCATATTATTTTTCTTGGTGTATACCATAGATATAAATCGTTATAATCTCTCAGCAATAGTCTCAGTAATAGGACTGTTCAAAAAAGAGTCTGTTAGTTAAAAGGATATTTTGGATGAAAACAAAAAAATTGATGATGGTTGCACTGGTCAGTTCCACTCTGGCCCTTTCAGGGTGTGGTGCGATGAGCACAGCAATCAAGAAGCGTAACCTTGAGGTGAAGACTCAGATGAGTGAGACCATCTGGCTTGAACCCGCCAGCGAACGCACGGTATTTCTGCAGATCAAAAACACGTCTGATAAAGACATGAGTGGGCTGCAGGGCAAAATTGCTGATGCTGTGAAAGCAAAAGGGTATCAGGTGGTGACTTCTCCGGATAAAGCCTACTACTGGATTCAGGCGAATGTGCTGAAGGCCGATAAGATGGATCTGCGGGAGTCTCAGGGATGGCTGAACCGTGGTTATGAAGGCGCAGCAGTTGGTGCAGCGTTAGGTGCCGGTATCACCGGATATAATTCCAGTTCTGCCGGTGCCACACTCGGTGTGGGCCTTGCTGCCGGTCTGGTGGGTATGGCTGCAGATGCGATGGTGGAAGATGTGAACTATACCATGATCACGGATGTGCAGATTGCAGAGCGTACTAAGGCAACGGTGACAACGGATAATGTTGCCGCCCTGCGTCAGGGCACATCAGGTGCGAAAATTCAGACCAGTACTGAAACAGGTAACCAGCATAAATACCAGACCCGTGTGGTCTCAAATGCGAACAAGGTTAACCTGAAATTTGAAGAGGCGAAGCCTGTTCTCGAAGACCAGCTGGCCAAATCAATCGCAAATATTCTCTGATTATCTTCCGGAGGCTGGTCTGACCGGCCTCCTGACTGACGCCTCGCTTTGCTCGTTGTCCAACCCCGGAAAGAAATAAAATAAATTTTATTTCTCCCCGGCGTTTCCGAAATAAATATGAAAACACTGAGCGGTTGTGCAAATTCTTTGTGCGACCGTGAAGTGTTGCCGGCGAAGCCGGAATTTAACGGTTATTAATCTTTTCATCATTAATAATCAGTCCGACTGACTTTTTTCTTCGGAATATCATCATGAGTTTTAACGCAAAGGATATGACCCAGGGCGGTCAGATTGCGTCCATGCGTATCCGCATGTTCAGCCAGATCGCCAATATCATGCTTTACTGCCTGTTTATTTTTTTCTGGATACTCGTTGGTCTGGTTTTATGGGTAAAAATAAGCTGGCAGACGTTTGTGAACGGCTGTATTTACTGGTGGTGTACCACGCTGGAAGGCATGCGGGATTTAATCAAGTCCCAGCCGGTATATGAGATCCAGTATTACGGCAAAACCTTCCGGATGAACGCTGCTCAGGTACTGCATGATAAATATATGATTTGGTGCGGAGAGCAGCTATGGTCCGCATTCGTTCTGGCCACAGTTGTGGCACTGGTTATTTGCCTGATTACCTTCTTTGTTGTCTCCTGGATTCTGGGGCGTCAGGGTAAACAACAGAGCGAAAATGAAGTCACAGGTGGTCGTCAGCTGACAGACAATCCGAAAGACGTTGCCCGGATGCTGAAAAAAGACGACAAGGACTCCGATATCCGGATTGGCGACCTGCCGATTATCCGGGATTCTGAAATCCAGAACTTCTGTCTGCACGGCACGGTCGGGGCCGGTAAGTCGGAAGTTATCCGTCGTCTGGCCAACTACGCCCGTAAGCGCGGTGATATGGTGGTGATTTATGACCGTTCAGGGGAATTTGTTAAAAGTTACTATGATCCCTCCATCGATAAAATCCTGAATCCGCTGGATGCCCGCTGTGCCGCATGGGATTTATGGAAGGAGTGTCTGACACAGCCGGATTTTGATAATACGGCAAATACCCTGATCCCGATGGGCACAAAAGAGGACCCGTTCTGGCAGGGTTCAGGACGTACCATTTTTGCGGAAGCGGCGTACCTGATGCGTAATGACCCCAACCGCAGCTACAGCAAACTGGTGGACACTCTGCTTTCCATCAAAATCGAAAAACTGCGTACCTTCCTGCGTAATTCACCGGCGGCCAACCTGGTGGAAGAGAAAATCGAGAAAACGGCGATTTCCATCCGTGCTGTGCTGACCAACTACGTGAAAGCCATCCGTTACCTGCAGGGGATTGAGCATAACGGTGAGCCCTTCACCATCCGTGACTGGATGCGTGGTGTCCGGGAAGATCAGAAAAACGGCTGGCTGTTTATCTCATCGAACGCCGACACCCATGCCTCCCTGAAGCCGGTGATCTCCATGTGGCTGTCCATTGCCATTCGTGGTCTGCTGGCAATGGGAGAAAACCGTAAACGTCGTGTGTGGTTTTTCTGTGACGAGTTACCCACGTTACACAAACTGCCTGACCTGGTGGAGATCCTGCCGGAAGCCCGTAAGTTCGGTGGCTGTTATGTGTTTGGTATCCAGTCCTATGCCCAGCTGGAAGATATCTACGGTGAGAAAGCGGCTGCCACGTTGTTTGACGTCATGAACACCCGTGCCTTTTTCCGTTCTCCCAGCCATAAGATTGCAGAGTTCGCTGCCGGTGAGATTGGTGAGAAAGAGCACCTGAAAGCCAGCGAGCAGTATTCCTACGGTGCTGATCCGGTACGTGACGGGGTATCGACCGGTAAGGATATGGAGCGCCAGACGCTGGTCAGTTATTCCGACATTCAGTCTCTGCCGGATCTGACCTGTTATGTCACCCTGCCCGGACCGTATCCGGCAGTAAAACTCTCTCTGAAATATCAGACACGACCGAAGGTCGCTCCGGAGTTTATTCCGCGTGACATCAACCCGGAAATGGAGAACCGCCTGAGTGCCGTACTTGCCGCAAGGGAAGCAGAAGGTCGTCAGATAGCCAGCCTCTTCGAACCGGATGTCCCGGAGGTTGTTTCCGGAGAAGACGTGACTCAGGCTGAACAGCCGCAACAGCCGCAACAGCCGCAACAGCCGCAACAGCCGCAACAGCCGCAACAGCCGGTGTCTCCTGCCATCAACGATAAGAAGTCAGATTCAGGTGTGAATGTTCCGGCAGGGGGGATCGAGCAGGAGCTGAAAATGAAACCGGAAGAAGAGATGGAACAGCAACTGCCACCCGGGATCAGTGAATCCGGTGAAGTGGTGGATATGGCCGCTTATGAGGCATGGCAACAGGAAAATCATCCGGACACCCAGCAGCAGATGCAGCGTCGTGAAGAGGTGAACATTAATGTGCACCGGGAGCGCGGGGAGGATGTTGAGCCGGGAGATGATTTCTGATGATGAGTATCGCACAGGTCAGATCGGCCGGAAGTGCCGGTAACTATTATACCGACAAGGATAATTACTATGTACTGGGCAGCATGGGAGAACGCTGGGCCGGCAGGGGGGCTGAACAGCTGGGACTGCAGGGCAGTGTCGATAAGGATGTTTTTACCCGTCTTCTGGAGGGAAGGCTGCCGGACGGAGCGGATCTAAGCCGCATGCAGGATGGCAGTAATAAGCATCGTCCCGGCTACGACCTGACCTTCTCCGCCCCCAAAAGTGTCTCCATGATGGCCATGTTAGGTGGCGATAAGCGCCTGATTGATGCACATAACCAGGCCGTGGACTTTGCTGTTCGTCAGGTGGAGGCGCTGGCCTCCACACGGGTGATGACGGACGGACAGTCAGAAACGGTACTGACCGGTAATCTGGTGATGGCACTGTTTAACCACGACACCAGTCGCGATCAGGAACCACAGTTACACACGCATGCGGTGGTAGCTAATGTCACGCAGCATAACGGTGAGTGGAAGACACTGAGCAGTGACAAAGTGGGGAAAACGGGGTTCATTGAGAATGTGTACGCTAATCAGATTGCCTTTGGCAGGCTCTACCGGGAAAAACTGAAAGAGCAGGTTGAGGCGCTGGGCTATGAAACGGAAGTGGTGGGTAAGCACGGTATGTGGGAAATGCCGGGCGTACCGGTGGAGGCCTTTTCCGGACGCTCACAGACTATCCGGGAGACCGTCGGGGAGGACGCCTCGCTGAAATCCCGGGATGTGGCGGCGCTGGATACGCGTAAATCCAAACAGCACGTCGATCCTGAAATCAAAATGACCGAGTGGATGCAGACGCTGAAGGAAACCGGGTTCGATATCCGGGCGTATCGTGACGCAGCGGAACAACGGGCATATACCCGCACGCAGACACCCGGACCAGCTTCACAGGACGGGCCGGATGTGCAGCAGGCGGTGACACAGGCGATTGCCGGATTAAGTGAACGCAAAGTGCAGTTTACGTACACGGACGTGCTGGCCAGGACGGTCGGCATACTGCCGCCGGAAGCCGGTGTGATTGAGCGGGCACGCGCCGGTATCGATGAGGCCATCAGCCGTGAGCAGCTTATCCCCCTCGATCGTGAGAAGGGGATGTTCACGTCCGGGATTCATGTGCTCGATGAGCTGTCAGTCCGGGCACTCAGTCGTGACATCATGAAACAGAACCGGGTGACCGTACATCCGGAGAAAAGTGTCCCCCGGACGGCCGGTTACAGCGATGCCGTCAGTGTTCTGGCACAGGATCGCCCGTCGCTGGCCATTGTGTCCGGGCAGGGCGGTGCAGCCGGGCAGCGTGAGCGGGTGGCTGAACTGGCAATGATGGCCCGGGAGCAGGGGCGGGAGGTGCAGATTATCGCCGCTGACCGTCGCTCGCAGATGAACCTGAAGCAGGATGAACGGCTGTCCGGTGAGCTGATAACCGGACGTCGTCAGCTGCAGGAGGGCATGGCCTTCACGCCGGGCAGTACCGTTATCGTCGACCAGGGCGAAAAACTCTCCCTGAAAGAGACGTTAACCCTGCTGGACGGTGCCGCACGTCATAACGTACAGGTCCTGATAACCGACAGCGGGCAGCGAACCGGTACAGGCAGTGCGCTGATGGCCATGAAGTATGCCGGGGTGAACACGTATCGCTGGCAGGGCGGAGAACAGCGACCGGCAACCATCATCAGTGAACCGGACCGGAATGTCCGCTATGACCGGCTGGCCGGAGATTTTGCGGCCAGCGTGAAAGCCGGAGAAGAGAGCGTGGCACAGGTCAGCGGGGTACGGGAACAGGCCATACTGACACAGGCCATTCGCAGTGAGCTGAAAACACAGGGCGTGCTCGGACACCCGGAGGTGACCATGACCGCCCTGTCACCGGTCTGGCTGGACAGCCGGAGCCGTTATCTGCGGGATATGTACCGACCGGGGATGGTGATGGAGCAGTGGAACCCGGAGACACGCAGTCATGACCGCTATGTTATCGACCGGGTGACGGCGCAGAGTCACAGCCTGACCCTGCGGGATGCGCAGGGCGAAACGCAGGTGGTGCGTATTTCCTCCCTGGACAGCAGCTGGTCGCTGTTCCGGCCGGAAAAAATGCCGGTGGCAGACGGCGAGCGACTGAGGGTGACAGGGAAAATTCCCGGACTCCGCGTCTCCGGCGGTGACCGCCTGCAGGTGGCATCCGTCAGTGAAGATGCGATGACGGTTGTTGTGCCGGGGCGGGCTGAACCGGCCACCCTGCCTGTGGCTGATTCACCGTTCACGGCACTGAAGCTGGAGAACGGCTGGGTGGAAACGCCCGGGCATTCCGTCAGTGACAGTGCGACGGTGTTTGCCTCCGTCACACAGATGGCAATGGACAACGCCACCCTGAACGGTCTGGCCCGCAGCGGTCGTGATGTCCGGCTGTATTCCTCACTGGATGAAACCCGTACTGCGGAAAAACTTGCCCGCCATCCCTCCTTTACGGTGGTTTCTGAGCAGATAAAGGCGCGGGCCGGTGAGACATCGCTGGAAACCGCTATCAGTCTGCAGAAAACCGGGCTGCACACGCCGGCACAGCAGGCCATTCATCTGGCCCTTCCTGTGCTGGAAAGTAAAAACCTGGCCTTCAGCATGGTGGACCTGCTGACAGAGGCGAAGTCGTTTGCTGCAGAAGGAACCGGTTTTACTGAACTGGGAGGGGAAATCAATGCGCAGATAAAACGCGGTGACTTACTGTATGTGGATGTGGCAAAAGGCTATGGCACAGGCCTGCTGGTTTCCCGTGCGTCGTATGAGGCAGAAAAAAGTATTCTTCGCCATATTCTCGAAGGTAAGGAGGCGGTCACGCCGCTGATGGAGAGAGTACCCGGCGAACTCATGGAGACGTTAACGTCGGGACAGCGTGCCGCCACCCGTATGATACTGGAAACGTCCGACCGTTTCACGGTGGTACAGGGTTATGCCGGGGTGGGTAAGACCACACAGTTCCGGGCGGTGATGTCAGCCGTGAACATGCTGCCGGAGAGTGAGCGTCCCCGTGTCGTTGGGCTGGGGCCCACGCACCGTGCGGTCGGGGAGATGCGCAGCGCCGGCGTGGATGCACAGACACTGGCGTCCTTTCTGCATGACACGCAGCTGCAGCAGCGCAGCGGAGAAACGCCGGATTTCAGCAACACGCTGTTCCTGCTCGATGAGAGCTCAATGGTGGGCAATACCGACATGGCACGGGCATACGCCCTGATTGCGGCCGGTGGCGGTCGTGCTGTGGCCAGCGGTGACACGGACCAGCTGCAGGCCATCGCGCCCGGTCAGCCTTTCCGTCTCCAGCAGACGCGCAGTGCTGCCGATGTGGCCATCATGAAGGAGATTGTGCGTCAGACGCCGGAACTGCGGGAGGCGGTATACAGCCTGATTAACCGGGATGTGGAAAAGGCACTGTCCGGGCTTGAGAGTGTGAAACCGTCTCAGGTGCCACGTCTGGAGGGCGCATGGGCACCGGAGCACTCCGTGACGGAGTTCAGTCACAGCCAGGAAGCGAAACTGGCAGAAGCGCAGCAGAAGGCGATGCTGAAAGGCGAGGCTTTCCCGGATATCCCCATGACACTGTATGAAGCCATTGTCCGCGACTATACCGGCAGGACACCGGAAGCACGGGAGCAGACGCTGATTGTCACGCACCTGAATGAGGACCGGCGCGTACTGAACAGCATGATTCATGATGCACGGGAAAAGGCCGGTGAGCTGGGGAAAGAGCAGGTCATGGTGCCTGTCCTGAACACAGCGAATATACGTGACGGGGAGCTGCGTCGTCTCTCCACCTGGGAGAATAACCCGGATGCCCTTGCCCTGGTGGATAGTGTGTATCACCGGATTGCCGGTATCAGCAAGGATGACGGGCTGATAACCCTGGAGGATGCGGAAGGTAACACGCGGCTGATTTCGCCCCGGGAGGCGGTGGCTGAAGGTGTCACACTGTACACCCCGGACAAAATCCGGGTGGGGACCGGCGACCGGATGCGCTTCACGAAGAGTGACCGGGAGCGCGGTTATGTGGCCAACAGCGTCTGGACGGTGACAGCGGTTTCCGGTGACAGTGTCACGCTGTCAGACGGACAGCAGACCCGGGTGATTCGCCCCGGCCAGGAGCGGGCAGAGCAACATATTGACCTGGCTTATGCCATCACCGCCCACGGTGCGCAGGGGGCGAGTGAAACCTTTGCCATCGCGCTTGAAGGCACGGAAGGTAACCGGAAACTGATGGCCGGCTTTGAGTCAGCCTACGTGGCCCTGTCGCGTATGAAGCAGCATGTGCAGGTGTACACCGATAACCGTCAGGGCTGGACGGATGCCATTAACAATGCCGTACAGAAAGGAACTGCCCACGATGTGCTGGAGCCGAAACCGGACCGGGAGGTCATGAATGCGCAGCGGCTGTTCAGTACGGCACGGGAACTGCGGGACGTGGCGGCAGGCCGTGCCGTTCTCCGTCAGGCGGGGCTGGCCGGGGGAGACAGTCCTGCACGGTTTATTGCTCCGGGACGTAAATATCCGCAACCGTATGTGGCACTGCCGGCTTTTGACCGTAACGGCAGGTCCGCCGGTATCTGGCTGAACCCACTGACCACGGATGACGGAAACGGGCTGCGGGGATTCAGCGGTGAAGGCCGTCCGTGGAATCCCGGTGCCATCACCGGTGGCCGCGTGTGGGGGGATATTCCGGATAACAGCGTCCAGCCGGGAGCCGGAAATGGTGAACCGGTCACGGCAGAGGTACTGGCACAGCGGCAGGCTGAAGAGGCCATCCGCCGTGAAACGGAACGCCGCGCAGATGAAATTGTCAGGAAAATGGCAGAGAACAAACCTGACTTGCCGGACGGCAAAACAGAGCTGGCTGTCAGGGATATTGCCGGGCAGGAACGTGACCGGACTGCCACTTCTGAACGGGAAACCGCACTGCCGGAGAGTGTGCTGCGTGAATCACAACGGGAACGGGAAGCGGTCCGGGAGGTTGCCCGGGAAAATCTGCTGCAGAGGCTTCTGCAGCAGATGGAGCGGGATATGGTTCGTGACCTGCAGAAAGAGAAAACCCTGGGCGGAGACTGATACAGGAAGACAAACACTGATGACAACGGATAACACGAACACGATACGTAACGATTCACTGGCTGCACGGACCGATACCTGGTTGCAGTCATTTCTGGTCTGGTCACCCGGACAGCGGGATATCATCAAAACGGTGGCACTGGTGCTGATGGTACTGGACCACATCAATCTGATATTCCAGCTGAAGCAGGAATGGATGTTTCTGGTCGGGCGTGGGGCCTTTCCGCTTTTTGCCCTGGTGTGGGGGCTGAATCTGTCCCGTCATGCGCATATCCGGCAACCGGCCATTAACCGGCTGTGGGGATGGGGAATTATTGCCCAGTTCGCATATTATCTGGCAGGCTTTCCCTGGTATGAGGGGAATATCCTGTTTGCCTTTGCAGTGGTGGCACAGGTGCTGACGTGGTGTGAAACGCGCAGTGGGTGGCGTACAGCAGCGGCCATTCTCCTGATGGCCCTGTGGGGGCCTTTGTCCGGCACCAGTTACGGCATTGCCGGGCTGCTGATGCTGGCAGTCAGCCACCGGCTGTACCGGGCGGAAGACAGAGCGGAACGTCTGGCGCTGGTCGCCTGCCTGCTGGCTGTTATTCCGGCGCTTAACCTTGCCACCAGTGATGCAGCGGCGGTGGCTGGTCTTGTGATGACGGTGCTGACCGTTGGTCTGGTGTCGTGTGCAGGAAAATCATTACCCCGTTTCTGGCCCGGAGACTTTTTCCCGACGTTCTATGCCTGTCATCTGGCTGTGCTGGGCGTTCTGGCGCTGTGACGGGTGTGGTATCTTTGGCCGCAAGAGGATGATTCGTCAGAGGCAGAACACAGCATGACAGAGCAGAAGCGACCGGTACTGACACTGAAGCGGAAGACAGAGGGAACAGCGCCTGTCCGCAGCCGGAAAACCATCATCAATGTCACCACGCCACCAAAATGGAAGGTGAAAAAGCAGAAACTGGCCGAGAAAGCGGCCCGGGAAGCAGAGCTGGCGGCAAAAAAAGCGCAGGCCAGACAGGCGCTGTCCATTTATCTGAACCTGCCCTCACTGGATGAGGCCGTGAATACCCTGAAGCCCTGGTGGCCGGGATTATTTGACGGTGACACGCCCCGGCTTCTGGCCTGCGGTATCCGGGACGTGTTACTGGAAGACGTGGCGCAGCGGAATATCCCGCTCTCGCATAAAAAACTGCGCAGGGCGCTGAAGGCCATCACCCGTTCAGAAAGCTATCTGTGTGCCATGAAAGCCGGTGCCTGCCGGTATGACACGGAAGGGTATGTGACGGAGCATATTTCTCAGGAGGAGGAAACGTATGCGGCAGAGCGTCTGGATAAAATCCGCCGCCAGAACCGGATAAAGGCAGAACTTCAGGCCGTGCTTGATGAGAAATAAAAAAAAGCCTCCCTCAGAGAGAGGAGGCAGGGAAATAAGGCTTAAAAGGAAATAACTTCCGTACCCGAAAGGAAGCCAATTCAGTAGATTATTTAACACCATAATACTGACGGGTTAAAGAGGAGTGATAAAGATGAATGGATTCAGAAACAGTTCACGGAACGGTCAGGTCTGGTGCTGGCAGCGTGCCGGAAGCCGGGCCGTTATTCTGGAGGTCAGTGGACGCTGGATGGAAGCGGCAGAAGGATGGCGACGGGCTGCCTGTGTTGCGCCCCGGACAGACTGGCAGCAGTTTGCCCGAAAAAGGGCTGAACACTGCCACCGGCGCTGCCGGGGAAGGGTGTAACGAAAAAAGCAGCCTTCATTACTCCAGGGATTCAGAAGGCTGAATAATGCATGAGATTTGCTTTTTTTAATATCCGGTCGGGCAGTATGACCGGACAGTTCTGAGTAGCACAGAGTTTTTTCCGTATTAAGTCGTGATTTTATATTTTGTGATTAATTTCACAAAATAAGGTGTTATTCAGTGTGTGCTGCAATATTCAGGATGCCTGAAATACAGGTGCTATTTATCTGATATGGAGAATAACATGAGGAAATATATTCCACTGGTATTATTTATCTTTTCATGGGTAATGACTCCAACTTATTGATAGTGTTTTATGTTCAGATAATGCCCGATGACTTTGTCATGCAGCTCCACCGATTTTGAGAACGACAGCGACTTCCGTCCCAGTGTAACCGGCTCATTTAAACCGTCTGGTCTGTTTCCTCCGGCTCTACAAAAATAATGTCCATCATTTTTAATGGACACTATCGTATGAAACACCGGACCTGGATCACTGAAGCTTTACGTCTTCACTTTGAAGAACATTTACCCCGGGTTGTGGCCGGGCGTCGCCTGGGTGTACCAAAATCAACAGTTTGTAGTATGTTCGTGCGCTTTCGGAGAGCTGGCCTTTCGTGGCCTTTGCCCGCAGGCATGTCGGAGCAGGAACTTGATGCCTGCCTTTACGGACAATTTTCCACGGTACCAGTCGTACGTCCTGAAAGCACCGTTATATCCGAAGCCCCCGTGGTAAAAAAACGTCCCCGGCGGCCCAACTTCCCTTATGAGTTTAAAATCGCCTTAGTGGAGCAGTCACTGCAGCCCGGAGCCTGTGTGGCGCAGATCGCCCGGGAAAACGGAATCAACGATAACCTGCTCTTCAACTGGCGCCATCAATACCGGAAAGGTGGCCTGCTGCCTTCCGGAAAAAATATGCCGGCACTGCTTCCCGTGACGTTAACGCCGGAGCCGGATAATAAAATCCCGGCCCCCGCACAGGAACCAGAGCAGATAAATACACCGTCCGACAGTCTGTGTTGTGAGCTGGTTCTGCCGGCCGGAACTCTCAGGCTTAAAGGTAAACTGACGCCGGCGTTATTACAGACACTTATCCGCGAAATAAAAGGGAGCAGCCACTGATGATATCTCTCCCTGCAGGTTCGCGTATCTGGCTGGTTGCAGGTATCACCGATATGCGAAATGGCTTTAACGGCCTGGCATCAAAAGTTCAGAACGTCCTGAAGGATGACCCGTTCTCCGGACACCTGTTCATCTTCCGCGGACGCCGGGGTGACCAGATAAAAGTGTTGTGGGCTGACAGTGACGGACTGTGCCTCTTCACCAAACGCCTGGAGCGGGGCCGCTTCGTCTGGCCAGTCACCCGTGACGGCAAGGTGCACCTTACTCCGGCTCAGTTATCCATGCTTCTTGAAGGTATCAACTGGAAGCACCCGAAACGAACGGAACGCGCTGGAATCCGCATATAACCCGTTGTAAAGTGAGGATATGGACACCTCACTTGCTCATGAGAACGCCCGCCTGCGGGCACTGTTGCAGACGCAACAGGACACCATCCGCCAGATGGCTGAATACAACCGCCTGCTCTCACAGCGGGTGGCGGCTTATGCTTCCGAAATCAACCGGCTGAAGGCGCTGGTTGCGAAACTGCAACGTATGCAGTTCGGTAAAAGCTCAGAAAAACTTCGTGCAAAAACCGAACGGCAGATACAGGAAGCACAGGAGCGAATCAGCGCACTTCAGGAAGAAATGGCGGAAACGCTGGGTGAGCAATATGACCCGGTACTGCCATCCGCCCTGCGCCAGTCTTCAGCCCGTAAACCGTTACCGGCCTCACTTCCCCGTGAAACCCGGGTTATCCGGCCGGAAGAGGAATGCTGTCCTGCCTGTGGTGGTGAACTCAGTTCTCTGGGATGTGATGTGTCAGAGCAACTGGAGCTTATCAGCAGCGCCTTTAAGGTTATCGAAACACAACGTCCGAAACAGGCCTGTTGCCGGTGCGACCATATCGTGCAGGCACCAGTACCTTCAAAACCCATTGCACGCAGTTATGCCGGAGCGGGGCTTCTGGCCCATGTTGTCACCGGGAAATATGCAGACCATCTGCCGTTATACCGCCAGTCAGAAATATACCGTCGTCAGGGAGTGGAGCTGAGCCGTGCCACACTGGGGCGCTGGACAGGTGCTGTTGCTGAACTGCTGGAGCCGCTGTATGACGTCCTGCGCCAGTATGTGCTGATGCCCGGTAAAGTCCATGCTGATGATATCCCCGTCCCGGTCCAGGAGCCGGGCAGCGGTAAAACCCGGACAGCCCGGCTGTGGGTCTACGTCCGTGATGACCGTAACGCCGGTTCACAGATGCCCCCGGCGGTCTGGTTCGCGTACAGTCCGGACCGGAAAGGTATCCATCCACAAAATTACCTGGCCGGTTACAGCGGTGTGCTTCAGGCCGATGCTTACGGTGGTTACCGGGCGTTATACGAATCCGGCAGAATAACGGAAGCCGCGTGTATGGCTCATGCCCGGAGAAAAATCCACGATGTGCATGCAAGAGCGCCCACCTACATCACCACGGAAGCCCTGCAGCGTATCGGTGAACTGTATGCCATCGAGGCAGAGGTCCGGGGCTGTTCAGCAGAACAGCGTCTGGCGGCAAGAAAAGCCAGAGCCGCGCCACTGATGCAGTCACTGTATGACTGGATACAGCAACAGATGAAAACACTGTCGCGTCACTCAGATACGGCAAAAGCGTTCGCATACCTGCTGAAACAGTGGGATGCACTGAACGTGTACTGCAGTAATGGCTGGGTGGAAATCGACAACAACATCGCAGAGAACGCCTTACGGGGAGTGGCCGTAGGCCGGAAAAACTGGATGTTCGCGGGTTCCGACAGCGGTGGTGAACATGCGGCGGTGTTGTACTCGCTGATCGGCACATGCCGTCTGAACAATGTGGAGCCAGAAAAGTGGCTGCGTTACGTCATTGAACATATCCAGGACTGGCCGGCAAACCGGGTACGCGATCTGTTGCCCTGGAAAGTTGATCTGAGCTCTCAGTAAATATCAATACGGTTCTGATGAGTCGCTTACGTCCCAGTCGTCCCAGCCGTGCCAGGTGCTGCCACAGATTCAGGTTATGCCGCTCAATTCGCTGCGTATATCGCTTGCTGATTACGTGCAGCTTTCCCTTCAGGCGGGATTCATACAGCGGCCAGCCATCCGTCATCCATATCAC
>NZ_JBJQKY010000028.1:0-63474 GCF_046486595.1 Escherichia sp. WS3063 | reverse complement strand
CAGATCAAGAGCCTGTCCAATGTGCATAAAAAAATCCGGAAACAAGTGAGCGTTTCCGGATTCTTACACAGCCACTGGATCGGTCAACTGATCCTTAACTGATCGGCATTACTACGTGCAGGACACGAATAATCAACGAAATTATATGTTTGAGCGGCTGGATCTTGGCGTTGGCGAAACAGTTTACGGTCTGGGAGAGCGCTTTACTGCCCTGGTGCGCAATGGCCAGACGGTAGAGACCTGGAACCGGGACGGCGGCACAAGTACTGAACAGGCGTATAAAAATATTCCGTTCTATATGACTAACCGTGGTTATGGGGTACTGGTCAATCATCCTCAATGCGTCTCTTTTGAAGTGGGATCGGAGAAAGTCTCCAAAGTGCAGTTCAGCGTTGAGAGTGAATATCTCGAATACTTTGTTATCGACGGCCCGACGCCGAAAGCGGTACTTGATAGTTATACCCGTTTTACTGGTCGTCCGGCGCTGCCGCCCGCGTGGTCCTTCGGCCTGTGGCTAACCACTTCATTTACCACCAACTACGACGAAGCGACGGTAAACAGCTTTATCGATGGTATGGCGGAACGCAATCTGCCGCTGCATGTTTTCCACTTTGACTGTTTCTGGATGAAAGCCTTCCAGTGGTGCGATTTTGAGTGGGACCCGCTGACTTTCCCGGACCCGGAAGGGATGATCCGCCGCCTGAAAGCGAAAGGGCTAAAAATCTGCGTCTGGATTAACCCCTATATCGGGCAAAAATCCCCTGTCTTTAAAGAGTTACAAGAGAAAGGTTATTTACTCAAACGCCCGGACGGTTCGCTGTGGCAGTGGGATAAATGGCAGCCAGGTCTGGCGATTTATGACTTTACCAATCCGGATGCCTGCAAATGGTACGCCGACAAACTGAAAGGTCTGGTCGCGATGGGCGTTGATTGCTTTAAGACCGACTTTGGCGAACGTATTCCAACCGATGTTCAATGGTTTGATGGTTCCGATCCGCAGAAAATGCATAACCATTATGCGTACATCTACAACGAACTGGTGTGGAACGTGCTCAAGGAAACCGTTGGCGAGGAAGAAGCCGTCTTGTTTGCCCGCTCGGCCTCCGTCGGTGCGCAGAAATTCCCGGTACATTGGGGTGGCGACTGTTACGCTAACTACGAATCAATGGCGGAAAGCCTGCGCGGTGGTTTGTCTATTGGCCTTTCTGGTTTTGGCTTCTGGAGCCACGATATCGGCGGCTTTGAGAATACCGCTCCGGCGCACGTTTACAAACGCTGGTGCGCGTTTGGTTTGCTCTCCAGCCATAGCCGTTTACACGGCAGCAAATCTTATCGTGTGCCGTGGGCCTATGATGATGAGTCCTGTGATGTGGTGCGCTTCTTCACGCAACTGAAATGCCGCATGATGCCGTATCTGTATCGTGAAGCTGCACGTGCAAACGCCCGGGGTACCCCGATGATGCGGGCCATGATGATGGAGTTCCCGGACGATCCGGCTTGTGATTACCTTGACCGTCAATACATGTTAGGCGATAACGTGATGGTTGCTCCGGTGTTCACTGAAGCGGGCGATGTGCAGTTCTACCTGCCGGAAGGTCGCTGGACACACCTGTGGCACAACGATGAACTCGACGGTAGTCGCTGGCATAAACAGCAGCACGGCTTCCTGAGTCTGCCCGTTTATGTGCGTGATAACACCCTACTGGCGCTGGGCAACAACGAGCAACGTCCCGATTACGCGTGGCACGAAGGCACGGCATTCCAGCTCTTTAATCTGCAAGACGGGCATGAAGCCATCTGTGAAGTGCCCGCTGCCGATGGTTCCGTTCTTTTCACCCTGAAAGCGGCGCGTACTAGCAACACAATTACTGTGACTGGTGCGGGCGTGGCGAAGAACTGGACGCTGTGCTTGCGCAATGTTGTGAAAGTAAATGGTCTGCAAGGCGGTTCGCAGGCTGAAAGTGAGCAGGGGCTGGTGGTGACGCCTCAAGGGAATGCGCTGACAATTACGTTGTAATCTATTGAAGAATGCCGGATACGAATGGTTTTGTGTCGTATCCGGTAAATAATCTCACATCTGGTAATAAATATTTCTTCCATCGTATTTGCGAGCATGATCACGATTATTCATCACGAAAATGTGATCTGTGCTGAAAAATATCCCTTAACCGCCTTGCTTTGTTTTATCACTGTCCGGATTACGGACATATTTTAGTATTGTTGTGAAATTATTCTGCTTTATATTTACCCTCAGAGATGGCAACTGAAGCTCTTCCTCATAGGGCTTCTTAATCTGTGATAAGGGTAAAAAATGCAAATGATTACCTCGCGACAAAACAGATTATTACGATTCCTTTTACCTCGAAGGGAATATACGACTATTGTTACGATTGCCGGCTATTTAAATGTTTCGGAAAAAACCATTCAACGTGATTTACGTTTACTTGAGCAATGGCTGGGGCAATGGAGAATAAATGTTGAGAAGCGTGCTGGCGCGGGTGTGATGTTAAGCGCGGAGAATATTGCTGATTTGCTGCATCTTGATCATTTGTTGGGAGCAGAATGTGAAGAGATTGATGGTGTAATGAATAATGCCAGGCGCGTTAAAATAGCGTCGCAGTTATTAAGTGAAACACCGAATGAAACGTCGATCAGTAAATTGTCAGAACGCTACTTTATCAGCGGAGCCTCTATTGTTAATGACCTGAGAGTAATTGAGTCCTGGCTTGCGCCGTTGGGGTTATCATTGATCCGCAGCCCAAGTGGTACGCATATTGAAGGTAGTGAAGGGCAAGTCCGACAGGCAATGGCATTACTGATTAACGGCATTATTAACCATAATGAGCCGCAAGGTGTCGTGTATTCACGTCTGGATCCCGGAAGTTATAAAGCATTAGTCCATTATTTTGGAGAAGAAGAGGTGTTATTTGTCCAGTCATTGTTACTG
The DNA here is from genome assembly GCF_046486595.1 of Escherichia sp. WS3063. Lineage (NCBI taxonomy): Bacteria > Pseudomonadati > Pseudomonadota > Gammaproteobacteria > Enterobacterales > Enterobacteriaceae > Escherichia > Escherichia sp. WS3063. Next base: position 60,527 of record NZ_JBJQKY010000028.1, on the reverse strand, counting down.
GATATGGAAAATGAATTAAGTTGGTCTTTGGGAGAGCCTTATTACGTTAACATTTTTACTCACATCCTTATTATGATGTATCGCAACACGCACGGGAATGCGTTATCCAGAGAAGAAGATCAAACCAGGCAATATGATGAAAATATCTTTAATGTTGCCAGTCAGATGATTCATAAGATAGAACAACGAATTGCACATACATTGCCCGATGATGAAGTCTGGTTTATTTATCAATATATCATTTCATCAGGTGTGGCGATTGATGGACAAAAAGATGTGAGCATTATTTCACATATGCAGGCCAGCAATGAAGCGCGTCTGATTACCTGGCGTTTAATTACGGTATTCAGTGACATCGTGGACTGCGATTTTAGTGAAGACAGCGCATTATATGATGGCTTGTTGGTTCATATTAAGCCGCTGATTAACCGACTAAATTATCGCATTCATATCCGTAATCCATTGCTGGAAGATATTAAAGCAGAATTAGCGGATGTCTGGCGGTTGACGCAATATGTGGTGAATCAGGTATTTAAAACCTGGGGTGAGAATGCAGTGAGCGAGGATGAAGTGGGTTACCTGACCGTTCATTTTCAGGCTGCGATGGAGCGGCAAATTGCCCGTAAACGCGTATTACTGGTCTGTTCAACCGGAATCGGAACTTCGCATCTACTGAAAAGCCGTATTCTGCGAGCGTTTCCTGAATGGACGATTGTTGATGTTATTTCAGCAGCGAATTTATCACAGGTTTTGCCTGACAATATCGAACTGATTATTTCGACCATTAATTTGCCTACAGTCACTATGCCGGTCGCTTATGTTACCGCTTTTTTTAATGATGCCGATATTAAGCGGGTCACTGAAATGGTGATTACGGAAAAATTACATCATGCGACGTCTCGGGTCGTTGAAATTTAATGTCAGAATTTTATGAGGTATGACGAATGGACATAACAAAAATCCTGAATACGAATCGCGTTATTTTAGATATGCAAGCGACGAATAAAGCGGAGGCGATTGAAGAATTAACTAATCTTCTCAAAAAAGATGGTGCGATCGATTGTCGGGAAACCTTTATTAAAGATGTCTGGCAGCGCGAAGCGGAAGGCTCGACTGGTTTTGAAAATCATATTGCGATCCCGCATGGTAAATCTTCTGCGGTAATTAATACTACGCTGGCAATTGGCCGTACCCGCCAGGATATTCCCTGGGAAACGCTGGATGGCAGTAGCGTGCGCTGTATTATTTTATTTGCGGTACGTCTTGAAGATCAAAATACCACTCATATCCGTTTACTTTCCCAGGTCGCGGGCGCGCTGGCGGATGATGACATCATAGAACAATTGTTAGTTGAGACGAGTCCGCAAAAAATCATTGATCTCTTTAGTCAGTATGCACAATCCGATGTCTGCTAAATAACAGGGAGTATGTCATGAATATTGTCTGTGTTGCCGCCTGTACGGCGGGTATTGCTCATACCTATATTGCTCGTGAAAAGTTAATCAAAGGAGCAAAAGCTCTGGGCCATACCATTAAAGTTGAAACCCAGGGAACCATTGGTACAGAAAATGAATTACAGGCGGCAGATATCTCTGCTGCTGACGTCGTGATTCTTGCTGTAGATGTGAAAATAAAAGGAGAAGAACGCTTCACCAATAAACGTATTGTGCGAGTAAAGACAGAGATCGTCATTAAATCGCCCGTTCAATTTCTTGAAAAGGTCGAAAAATCACTGGGAAACAAATGATCCTTATACTGGAGGGATCTTAATATGAAAGACAATAAAATTCCGGTTTCACAGGAAATTAAAAAACATTTATTAACCGGCATCTCGTGGATGATACCCCTTATTGTGGCCGCCGGGATATGTATTGCGTTGGGGCAAGTTCTTGGCGGTACAGATGTTGGTGAAAAAACAGGAACAATCCCGTGGATGCTTAATCAGATTGGCGGCTGGGGAATGGGGCTGATTGTGCCGCTGATTAGCGCGGCAATTGCCTATTCTATTGCCGATCGTCCCGGATTTGCCCCGGGTCTGATTGTCGGCTTTCTCTGTGGGCAAATCCATACCGGATTTATTGGCGGTATGTTGGGTGGTTTCCTGGTGGGCTACACCATTTTGCTACTTAAACGCTATATCCGCCTGCCGCAGTCGATGCAAGGACTCATGCCAATCATGGTGTTGCCGGTATTAAGCACCATTATCGGTGGGCTGTTAATGATGACGCTGATTGGTAAACCCATCGCCTGGTTACAAGAAGCACTGATTCATTTGCTCGAGTCGATGCAGGGCGGATCGCGCTTCCTGATGGGGGCCATACTTGGCGCGATGGCAACCTTCGATTTCGGTGGTCCGGTCAACAAAACCATGTCGCTGTTTTCCGATGGCTTGCTGGTCAGTGGCGTCTACGGACCAGAAGCCGTGAAATTTGTCGGCTCAATCATCCCTCCGTTTGGCATCACACTTTCGTTCTTACTGACACGCCATAAATACACCCGTGCGGAGCGCGAGGCGCTGAAAGCCGCGTTTCCGATGGGGATCTGCATGATCACTGAAGGAGTCATTCCGATCGCCGCGCGTGACCTGCTGCGAGTAGTGGGATCTTGTGTGGTGGCATCGGCGGTCGCGGGCGGCTTAATCATGGTGTGGGGCGTGGAGAGTCCGGTTCCGCATGGCGGCATGTTTGTTGTGCCTCTGTTCACCCATCCTCTGCTGTTTTGCCTGGCGCTGGGTATAGGCACGGTGATTTGTGGCGTGATGCTTTCACTCTGGAAGAAACCGGTAACGGAACGCGACGAAGAGTTTGACGAACTGAGCGATCAAAAGCTGAAAGATGAAGAGATCACTTTCACCCTCGAATAACCGGAGGCCCTATGTTTGCCGATATGAAAAGTATGGTGATGAAAGCCTGGCATGAACATTACGCCTTACTGGCGATCAACTGTATGAATCTGGAAAGTGCTCACGCAGCTATCCGCGTGGCGGAGAAGAATCGCGCTCCGATCATTCTCAATCTCTATCAGGGGCATCTGGCGCATTTTCCAGCACCCGTCGCGGCGGCAGTGGTTAAAACGCTCGCGGAATCTGCCTCAGTACCGGTCGCTCTGGCGCTTGATCATGGCAAAAATCCGGACTGTATTCGTCAGGCGTTTCGTGCTGGTTTCAGCGGATTAATGATTGATGCTTCTGCTTTTCCCCTGGAGGAAAACGTGCGCCAGACCAGGGCGGTGGTGGAACTCGCCGCCAGCGTGCAGCTCTGCGTGGAAGGCGAACTGGGCCATCTGGCAGATGCGCCGCGTTACGACCAGGCCGCCAATGCAGACCTGATGACGCAACCCACTGATGTGGAACCGTTTATCGCGCAGACAGGCATTGATCTACTGGCCGTCTCGGTAGGCACGGCGCACGGCATGTACGCGCCTGGTGTTGTACCTGCTATTGATTTTCAGCGTCTGGCGGAGATTTTCCACTGCTCGAGCGTGCCTCTGGCATTACATGGCGGTAGCGGTACGCCGTTCGATCAGCTCCAGCTCTGTACGACGCTGGGGGTAGCAAAAATCAACGTGGGGGCGGCCATTTTTGAACGGGGGAAATCCGCGCTCCTGCATACCCTCTGTCACGATATATCCATTGAACTGGTGGACGCGCTGAAAGCTATGGAACTGGCCTTCGAAGAAGCGATTACACCGTATTTACAGGCGAGCGGCTCTATCGGCAAAGCCTGATTCATTTTCTGTCATGGCCTTTATGCCAGTGCAATAACGCACCGGCAGGGCGGACTACACGCTGAAACTGGAGATTTAACATGTTAGTTTCGATGAAAGAATTACTGCAACCTACCCGCCAGCACGGCTTTGCCATTGGCGCATTTAATGTGGCGGATAACTGTTTCCTTCGCGCAGTCGTGGATGAAGCAGAAGCGACAAATACTCCGGCGATTATTGCCATCCATCCCAGCGAACATGATTTTGTGGGCGATGCCTTTTTCGCTCACGTTCGCGAAATTACCCAGCGTAGTCCGGTCCCGTTTGTACTGCACCTCGATCATGGTGCCTCTGTAGAGCATGTTTTGCGTGCGATTCGCTGCGGATTTACCTCAGTAATGATCGACGGTTCGCTGCTGCCGTATGAAGAAAACGTGGCGCTGACCGCAGAAGTGGTTCGCCTCGCTCACGCGGTTGGAGTGTCGGTTGAGGGTGAACTGGGAACCATCGGACAAACAGGAACGTCGGTAGAAGGTGGTGTTTCACAAGTGACCTACACAGATCCGGCGCAGGCCGCCGATTTTATTGCTCGTACAGGTGCCGACACTCTGGCTGTGGCGATTGGTACAGCACATGGCATCTATCCAAAAGGGATGCAGCCGAAGCTGCAAATGGACATTTTGCGCGACATTGCCGGACGTATTGATATTCCGCTGGTGCTACACGGTGGTTCGGCAAACCCGGACGCGGAGATTGCTGAATCAGTTACGCTCGGCGTCGGCAAAATCAATATCTCCAGCGATATGAAATACGCCTATTTCCAGAAAGTGCGTGAAATTCTCGCTAAAGAGAGCTGGTGGGACCCGAACGTCATCTATCCGGATGCGATTAACGCGGCGCGGGAAGTCATTCGCCACAAAATGAAACTGTTCGGTTCGCTCGGTAAAGCATCACTGTACTAAGCCAGAAGGGCGGGGTGACCCGCCTTTTACGCAACAAGGAACGAGAAATGCACTATCTGGGGTTGGATATTGGTGGGACCAAAATCGCCGCCGTCGTCATGGATGCGCATGGCTGGGAGATTCGCCGTTACCGCTGCCCGACGCAAAAGTCGACATATCAACAATTTGTCTCATGTGTTGTGGCGCTTATCGAGCAGATTAGGCGGGACGTTCAACGACCGATGCTGACAGGGATCGCCTTACCCGGCAGTATCTCGCCACTCACTGGCCTGATTAAAAACGCGAATATTCAGGTGATTAACGGTCATGCGTTACAGGCTGATTTGCAGCAATTGCTTGGGCAACCGGTGGTGATAGCCAATGATGGTAACTGTTTCGCGCTATCAGAAGCTTGCGACGGTGCCGGGCAAGATTATGACGTGGTATTTGGTATTACGCTTGGTACGGGCTGCGGCGGTGGCATTGCCATCAAGCAACGACCGTTTATAGGGGCCTGGGGAAATGCTGCCGAATGCGGTCATATCACGTTGCCAGGCTATACGGAGCAGGAAGATGGTCCATCAGTCAGTTGCTATTGCGGCAAACACAACTGCGTGGAGTCGTTTGTTTCCGGCAGCGGTTTTAGTGAACGCTATCAACAGATGACTGGTAACTTGCTCACTCCTGCGGCGATTGTCACCCTGGCACAACGTGGTGATGCTGGTGCCATGCAGCAGGTGGCACGTTTTCGCCAACAGCTTGCCCGCACGCTGGCAACCATCGTTAATGTTGTTGACCCTGGCGTGATTGTGATCGGCGGCGGGCTTTCGAATGTGGAACTGCTTATCACCGATCTGAACGCAGAAGTTGCTCCACTGGTTTTCACCGATCAATTCACCACTCCCATTGTAAAAGCACAGCACGGCGACAGTAGCGGAATGCGTGGCGCTGCCTGGCTTGCTATGCGCAACGGAGAAGCCAATGAAACGTTCACAAATTAATTATGTTATTGATAAAGCACATGCCATTGCGCAGACCTTCCGCGTTTGTTTGCCAGAGTTCGCCTATTTTACGGTGGATGACTGGCTGCAGCGGGAACGGGATAACTGGCAAGAAGTGGTCGACTTACAGCTCGGTTGGGATATCACCGATTTTGGTCGTGGTGATTTCAACCAAACGGGACTAACACTGCTAACGATGCGCAACGGCGCGCTGGGGTCGGCGGCATATCCAAAACCGTATGCTGAGAAAATGTTGCAGATCCAACAAGATCAGCAGACTCCCTGGCATTTTCACACCCACAAAATGGAAGATATCCTCAATCGGGGCGGTGGAGACTTATGCATGCAGTTGGCCTGGGCCAACGAAGCCAATCTCTGTGATGATCAACGAGTCATTACCGTGAGTGTTGATGGTCAGCGGCGTACCATGAAACCTGGTGAAACGCTGGTGCTAAAGCCGGGGCAGGGCATTTGCCTGCCGCCGCGTCTGTATCATCGCTTCTGGGCGGAAAAAGCGTTTGTTCTCGGCTGGGAAATTTCGATGGTAAATGATGACCAACACGATAATTATTTTCTTGAGCCGGGAGGACGTTTTCCGGCGATAGAAGAAGATGAACCGGTGAAATGGTTATTGTGCAGTGAGTATGGAATTTTGCGCTAATAACGGGGAACGCTAGCGCTGATATCCGCTAGCGTCCTTATTTTTACTGCACCGGCTCCGTCGACGTAACTTCACCACTGGAAACGACGCCCGCATTTATGGTTTGAGTCACTTGCTGCTTTGCGGCATTCACGGCATGCAATTGCCCGCTAACCGTAGGTTTCAGCGGGACATTGGCCTGAATATCGCCACTGGCGGTAAGCTGAATATTGCCGTCGCCAGTCAACGGTAATTCAGGCCATCCCCAATGTTGCAAAATATTCACCGGCACACCGCGTCCATTCAGGCTGATATGGGTCTGACGTTGTGGCGTTTGTGAAACACTGGCGGTGGCTTCCAGAATGCCTTTTTCAGTAAATGCACTCAGTTCGCTGATATTCACCGTGCTGCTGTTGGCGGTCAGCGCCAGCGATGGGCGACGAACATCAACACGATTGAATGTCGCGGCGGCGGCATTCAGATTCGCCGAACCACTCCAGACGCCCCATTTATGATCGGTAACCAGCGTCAGGTTGGCACCGTAACCATCGAGCGCGGTGAGCTGCCACGGGAAGTCAGGGTCGATATCAATGATCAGATTGCGGCTGGCGCTAAATCTCTTCAGTTGCAGGCTGTTTAACCAACCGGGTGTCGTTTCCATCCACAACTGTTGCCAGTTTTTTGGCAAGGTATATTCCAGTCCGGCAATTGCCGCATCATCGAGGATCAACATTTTCCCGTCACGCAACCAGTTCCCTGACGTTCTGACCATGCCCCCTTCCCAGCGGCTGGTGAACTGGCGCAGTGCTACGCCCTGCGGGGAAAATTCCGCGTTTATAATCGGGTCAAATAAATGCAGCGAACCATAAATGAACTCGCTGGCGTTCATCGACAGTTTGCCTTCCTGTGTCTGCCAGTCATCTTTACTGAAGGTCATGTTGCGCAAGCTGAGATCGAGGTCGGTCACCGCCCAGTCCGGACCTTGCAAACGAGCATCGATCACTTCCAGGCGACCAATCTGCAACGACGGGACAGAGCGTAATGGCGCAAAGAAGTCGGTTAGCGATTTTTCGCTTTGTAGACGGATATCCGCCATGCGCAGATTTTCCACTTGCCAGCTGCCGTCGGCGTTACGCTGCGCGTTTCCGGTTAATGTCCCGCGGGCGATGTCGGCACCCAGGTTAGTCAGCGTAACGCGATCGTTATCAATACTGCCTTCAATCAGTACATTGGTGGCAGGAACATCATTGAGCGAAAGCGATCCGGCACTAAACTGAATCTGCGCCTTCGTACCCAGCACTTTACCGGCTTCTGGTGACCACGGAACCACGCCGCCATTTACCCGCTGCGCGCTCAGTTTCCATTCGCTATTCGGGCTATTAAACGCCATATTACGCAGTTGCAGACGATCGGCTTTGAACGGTAGCGGCGCGGTCTGGTCGGTGAGATTCAGCGTCCCGTTTTCCAGCAGGATGGTATCGACATGGCGTGGTTCGGTCAGTTGCCGACTGCTTAGCGCAATGTCGACACTTTTTGCCACCAGGGTCGCGGGCTGGCCATCACGACCAAACGTGACGTTCTCCAGCACGATATGAGATGGCGCGGAAAAACGGTGATCCATCGCCCCGAAGGCCAGATGATAGTCGCTATTCTCGGAAACCCATGCGCTGATATGTTCTGCTCCCCAGCGAGTTTGCAGAAGAAAATAGAGGCCAGCGATCACCACTAACAGAGCGATGAGAATGTAGAGAAGCAGCTTCCCAATAAATTTCATGGTCTTCCATCCCGTGAAATGCACATAAGGGAGTTATGCACGATTTACGCGCAATCCTCAAGGCGGGAATGGTGAAAGAGGTGAGACTGCGGCGGTAATTATCTTACCGCCGCCAGTGAATTACTGTTTTTCTGGTGGGAAAATCAGATTCAGCACGATGGCAGTAATACCGCCCGCGGCGATCCCGGAGGAGAGCAGGTTTTTCAGCCATTCAGGGGCAAACTGCAAAATCAGCGGCTGCTGAGACACGCCCAGACCGACCGCCAGCGACAGCGCGATAATCAGAATCGCCCGGCGGTTCAGCGGCTCACGAGAAACGATACGCACACCGGAGGCGGCGATGGTGCCAAACATTACAAGCGTTGCGCCGCCCAGAACCGGTTCTGGAATGTGTTGTACAAAACCGCTCACTGCCGGGAACAGACCCAGCACGATCAACATCAGCGCGACGACAAAACCGACATAGCGGCTGGCAACACCGGTTAACTGGATCACCCCGTTGTTCTGCCCGAAGCAGGAGTTCGGGAAGGTATTAAATACCGCCGAGACAAACGAGTTCAGGCCGTTTGCCAGCACGCCGCCTTTCAGGCGTTTCATGTACAGCGGACCGGAAACCGGCTGTTCGGAAACGTCAGAGGTCGCCGTGATATCGCCAATGGTTTCCAGCGAAGTGATCATAAAGACCAGCATCAGCGGCAGCAGCAGACTCCATTCAATGCCAAGACCGTAATAGAGCGGCGTTGGCACCATAATCAGTTCTTGCGTCATCGGTTCGTTGCTTTCTGGCAACATGTCCATAAACCACGCCAGCGCATATCCAGCCGCCATCGCAATCACCAGTGAGGCCACGCGTAAGTAAGGGTTACGTTGACGGTTAAGCAGGATAATTAAGGCTAAGACCACGCCTGCCAGCAGCAGATTTTTCGGTGCGCCGAAGGTGTTATCGCTCATGGCTGCGTAACCGCCGCCAATGGAGGTCAGTCCAACCTGAATTAGCGACAGGCCGATAATCATCACCACAACGCCAGAAACCAGCGGCGTAATAATGCGGCGTGCCAGATGCAGAACGCGGGAGATCACCATCTCGGTACAACTTGCCAGCATCAACGTGCCGAACAAAGCCGCCATCATGGTAGGAACATCAGCACCACCGGTCTTCAGCGCTGTGCCGCCCATAATCAGCGGAGCAACAAAGTTGAAGCTGGTGCCCTGAATAGACAACAACCCGGAGCCAACCGGACCCCAGGCCTTAATTTGAATAATCGATGCCACACCGGAGGCAAACAGCGACATACTAATAATGTGTTGCGTGTCTTGTGCCGGTAAACCCAGCGCCTGGCAGATTAATAGCGCTGGCGTGATCACCGCAACGAACATCGCCAGCAAATGCTGACAGGCGGCAAACAGGGTTTGAGGAAGCGGCGGACGATCTTCAAGACGGTAAATCAGTTCGCTGTTTTGAGTCTGCGCAACCGGTTGCGCATTTTCTGACTCGAGGGTGGAAACAGACATCGAAAACAATCCCGTGGTAGCAAAGCGGGCATTTTAGCTGACCGAAAGAGAAAAGCAAACGTTTGCCACATCCTCATCTAAATATTTAAATGAGATAAATGTACTTTTTTATATAACTTTTAGTTGTTTTCTGCTTAAAATCCATGCCATTTTTCTAGTTTCAGCTAAGAATTCGAACCAGGAAAGCATGACTCGATACTCGTCATATTTCGCCTTACTGCAAATGCGCGATGAAGTATGACGAGTATGAAAGAGTGATGCGGACACAAAGGAGTAACTATGTTTCATCTCGATACTTTAGCAACGCTTGTTGCCGCAACGCTGACGTTGCTGCTCGGGCGCAAGTTGGTCCATTCCGTCTCCTTTTTGAAGAAATACACCATACCGGAACCTGTTGCGGGTGGTTTATTAGTGGCGCTGGCGCTGCTGATACTGAAAAAAAGCATGGGCTGGGAAGTCAACTTTGATATGTCCCTGCGCGATCCGTTGATGCTGGCTTTCTTCGCCACCATTGGCCTGAACGCCAACCTTGCCAGTTTGCGTGCCGGTGGGCGTGTGGTTGGCATCTTCTTGATTGTGGTTGTTGGTCTGTTGGTGATGCAAAATGCCATTGGCATTGGTATGGCTAGCCTGTTAGGGCTTGATCCGCTGATGGGGCTGTTGGCCGGTTCTATTACGCTTTCCGGCGGTCACGGTACGGGCGCTGCGTGGAGTAAATTGTTCATTGAACGTTATGGCTTCACCAATGCGACAGAAGTGGCGATGGCCTGTGCAACGTTCGGTTTGGTGCTGGGCGGCTTGATTGGCGGTCCGGTGGCACGCTATCTGGTGAAACACTCTACCACACCGAACGGTATTCCGGATGACCAGGAAGTTCCGACCGCGTTCGAAAAGCCGGATGTGGGCCGCATGATCACCTCGCTGGTGTTGATTGAAACTATCGCGCTGATTGCTATCTGCCTGACGGTGGGGAAAATTGTTGCGCAACTTTTGGCTGGTACTGCTTTTGAACTACCGACCTTCGTCTGTGTACTATTTGTTGGCGTGATTCTGAGCAACGGTCTGTCAATGATGGGCTTTTACCGCGTCTTTGAGCGAGCGGTATCCGTGCTGGGTAACGTAAGCCTGTCGTTGTTCCTGGCGATGGCGTTGATGGGGCTGAAACTGTGGGAGCTGGCTTCGCTGGCGCTGCCGATGCTGGCGATTCTGGTGGTACAGACCATCTTCATGGCGTTGTATGCCATCTTCGTTACCTGGCGCATGATGGGCAAAAACTACGATGCGGCAGTGCTGGCTGCGGGTCACTGTGGCTTTGGCCTTGGCGCAACGCCAACAGCAATCGCCAACATGCAGGCGATCACTGAACGCTTTGGCCCGTCGCACATGGCGTTCCTGGTAGTGCCGATGGTCGGTGCGTTCTTTATCGATATCGTCAATGCGCTGGTGATTAAGCTGTATTTGATGTTGCCGATTTTTGCCGGTTAACCGATGAAGCGGCGGTATTCTCACCGCCGCCTTTTACGCATTCGAGTAACGTTCCGTCTCCGGCATCCAGCGTTCTATCAGGGCTTTTGCCTGTTGTGGGTAACGTTCGTGAATATGTCGCGCCAGGCGCTGAACTTCCGGGATCATCGCCTGATCGCGCAGTAAATCCGCCACTTTAAATTCAGCATTACCCGTCTGACGCGTACCTAACAGTTCACCCGGTCCGCGAATCTCTAAGTCTTTCTGTGCAATCACAAAACCGTCGTTGCTGTCGCGCAGCACTTGCAGCCGAATTTGCGCGGTTTTGGAGAGCGGCGTTTTGTAGAGCAGCACGCAGTGAGAAGCCACCGCACCACGACCTACACGCCCGCGAAGCTGGTGTAACTGCGCCAGACCCAGACGCTCAGGGTTTTCGATAATCATCAGACTGGCGTTAGGCACATCAACACCGACTTCAATAACGGTAGTGGCAACCAGCAGGTGTAACTCGCCTTGTTTAAATGATGCCATGACGGCCTGCTTCTCGGCTGGTTTCATCCGTCCGTGTACCAGACCAACATTCAACTCTGGTAGCGCCAGTTTCAACTCTTCCCAGGTAGCTTCCGCCGCCTGTGCTTCCAGTAATTCTGATTCTTCAATGAGTGTGCACACCCAGTACGCCTGACGCCCTTCAGTCATACAGGCGTGGCGCACGCGGTCGATAATGTCGTTGCGGCGGGTATCCGGGATTGCCACTGTCGTCACTGGCGTGCGGCCTGGCGGCAGCTCATCTATCACCGAGGTATCGAGATCGGCATATGCAGTCATTGCCAGCGTGCGGGGGATCGGCGTGGCGGTCATGATCAACTGATGCGGATGGAAGCCCTGCTGCTGGCCTTTCTCCCATAACGCCAGACGCTGATGCACGCCAAAACGATGCTGTTCGTCGATAATCACCAGCGCCAGGCCGTTAAACTGCACCTGTTCCTGGAAGATGGCGTGTGTACCGACAATCATCTGCACCTGACCGCTGGCGATGGCTTCCTGCTGTGCCAGTCGTGCTTTACCTTTCTGTTTACCGGCGAGCCAGCCCACTTCGATACCGAGCGGAGCAAACCAGTTACGGAAGTTATTGGCGTGCTGCTCGGCGAGTAATTCGGTTGGTGCCATCAATGCCACCTGTTTGCCGTGCGCAATCGCACGCAACGCGGCGAGGGCGGCGACCAGCGTTTTACCGGAACCTACATCGCCCTGCACCAGGCGCATCATTGGCACATCCAGCGCCATATCGCGCTCGATCTCCGCCACTACGCGTGCCTGTGCGCCCGTTGGTTTGAACGGTAAGGCGGCGAGGAGTTTATTTTTCAGCGCGTCATTGGCGCTCAGCGGCTGGGCATGAAAACGCTGTGCTCCGGCACGTAAGGCTAACATGCTGAGGTTGTGCGCCAGCAACTCTTCCAGAATCAGCCGGCGTTGTGCCGGATGCTGCCCGGTTTCGAGATCGCTAAGCTGTAGCGTCGGCGGCGGGCGGTGCAAAGTGCGCAACGCTTCCGGTAGCGTCATCATTCCTTGTGACAGTTCCGGCGGCAGGAGTTCTTCAATGGCGCATGTGTCGAGCAGATCCAGCGCCTGGTCGGTTAATTTACGCAGCGTAGCCTGCTTTACGCCTTCCGTAGTTGGATAAACCGGTGTAAGCGTTTCCTGCAACTCTGGCGTACTGAGATCGCCCTGCACGCGGTATTCCGGGTGGATCATCTCCGCACCATATTTGCCGCGCTTTGCTTCTCCATAGGCCAGCACGCGGCGGCCCGTCGCCAGGCTATTTTTCATTGCCGCGTTGAAGTTGAAAAAGCGCATGGTGAGAATGCCGGAACCGTCGCTGATCTGGCAGGTCATCATCCGCCGACCGCCGAAGGAGATATTGCAGTTCAGCACTTCGCCTTCCACCGTGGCATAAACACCCGGCAGTAGTTCACCGATGGGGTAGAGATGGGTGCGATCTTCGTAGCGCAGAGGAAGGTGTAAGAGCAAATCCTGTACGGTATGCAGGTTGATTTTCGCCAGCTTGTTACTAAGCGCTGCGCCAACGCCCGTTAGGGAACTGAGCGGGACAGCATCTAACAGGCGACCTTTCATGGCACTTATCCTGCAGCCTGCATGGTAGCCCACCAGTCGGCATCAGCTTCAATTTCGCCCTGCTGATTGACGTGGGGGTAAGGCAGGCCTTTGCGTTTTGCGACTTTCGCCAGCACCGGATAGCCGCCTTCAAACAACAGGCGTTGTTGCTCTGCTTCCGGCAACATGCTGTTTTCACGCAGGTACATGCCCGCATTTTGCCGCTGGCGCTGGGCTTCGTAAAGAATGAGGGCTGAGGCAACGGAAACATTCAGCGATTGCACCATGCCAATCATCGGAATGATGATGTCCCGATCCGCCAGGGCCAACGCTTCCTGCGTGATGCCTGTTTTCTCCTGTCCCATCAAAATACAGGTCGGGCGAGTGTAATCAATTTCGCGGAAATCGACAGCGTTATCAGAAAGATGGGTTGCCAGAATCTGCATGCCCTTGCCTTTCAGATGAGCGACGGCATCGCCAATGGTGCGGTGCGTTTTCACCTGTACCCAGCTGTTACTACCCGCAGCTGCCGAAGCCATGGTGCGCATCCGGCTACCAGGCCAGACAGCATGAACTTCATGTACACCAACGGCATCTGCGGTACGAATAATCGCAGAAACGTTATGAGGTTTGTGGACCTGCTCCATGCAGACGGTCAGATCAGGCTGCCGCCTGGCGAGCATTTCGCAGATACGTGCATAACGTGTTGGGTTCATAAAACATTAATTTCGGTTTCGGGTGACTTTAATCACGTCTGGCATCACGCGGATTTTGCGCATGATATTCGCCAGATGCACACGGTCACGGGCGGTCAGACGAATAAAGGCGCTGTAGACGCGACCATCTTTCTCTTCCGTATTCAAACTTTGAATATTCGAGGTCGTGGTGTTAATTGCCGCTGTCAGGTTTGCCAGCGCGCCCTGATGATTGAACATCTCCACCTTGATTTCGGTGATGAACTCCTGCGCCGTCTCTTTATCCCATTCCACAGCCATAAACTTCTCTGGCTCTTTCTGGTAGCCACGGATGTTACGGCAGGATTCATGGTGGATCACCAGACCTTTACCGGGGCTCACGTGGGCGATAATCGGGTCGCCAGGAATAGGGCGGCAGCATTTCGCAAAGGTGATCAGCACGCCATCGGCACCTTTAATGGGCAGATGTCCGTGACTTTGGGTTGCCGGTGGAATGGAGGCGTCCCCATGTTGCAGATTTTTCGCGACCACCACGCTCATTGCGTTACCAAGGCCGATTTCAGCCAGCAGATCGTCAAGCGTTGCCAGCTTCATGCGGTCCAGCTCGCGCTGAATATTTTCCTGCGGGATTTCATTGAGCTTACGGCTACCACCCAACGCATGGTTGAGCAGACGACGTCCCAGGCTTACAGAATCATCACGCTTGAGGTTTTTCAGCAACTGACGAATTTTGGCGCGCGCTTTCGAGCTGACGACAAAGTTCAGCCACGCGGCATTCGGGCGAGCGCCCGGTGCGGTAATGATTTCAACGGTTTGACCGCTGGTAAGCGGCTGCGACAGCGGGTAAGGCTGACGGTCGACACGCGCGCCCACGCAGGCATGACCGATATCGGTATGCACCGCATAAGCGAAGTCGACGGGCGTTGCACCGGCAGGCAGTTCGACAATGCGCCCTTCCGGTGTGAAAACGTAAATCTCATCCGGGAAGAGATCGGATTTAACGCTCTCGATAAATTCAAACGAGCTACCGGCACTCTGTTGCAGCTCCAGCAGGCTTTGCATCCAGCGCTGGGCGCGGATTTGCGCGGTGGTGCTGGTTTCGCCGTGCTCTTTATAAGCCCAGTGCGCGGCAACACCCATCTCCGCCATCTGATCCATATCTTCGGTACGGATTTGGACCTCAACCGGCACGCCGTGCGGGCCAATCATCGAGGTGTGCAAAGACTGATAGCCGTTCGCTTTTGGAATGGCGATGTAGTCTTTCACGCGACCCGGACGCGGCTTGTACAGGCTATGCATTTGCCCGAGCACGCGATAACAGGTGTCGGAATCATTGACGATCACGCGGAAAGCGTAGATGTCCATGATTGAGTGAAAACGCTGCTCTTTGAGCACCATTTTGCAGTAGATCGAATAAAGATGCTTCTCGCGACCACTGACGCGGCACGGTATTCCCGCTTCCTGCAAACGCCCTTCGATTTCAGAGAGGATTTTTTGGATCATCTCTTTACGGTTGCCGCGTGCGGCTTTCACCACTTCTTTGATTACGCGGTAACGGTTGGGATACAGCGCCTCAAAACCCAGCTCTTCGAGTTCGGTTTTAATGTGGTGGATACCTAAACGGTGCGCCAGCGGGCTGTAAATTTCGAGTGTTTCACGGGCGATGCGGCGACGTTTGTCCGGGCGAAGTGAGCCCAGCGTGCGCATGTTGTGGGTACGGTCGGCAAGTTTGATGAGAATGACGCGGATATCCTGCACCATCGCCATAATCATCTTGCGAAAGTTTTCGGCCTGCGCCTCTTTCTTATCGCGGAACTTGAGCTTATCAAGTTTCGACACCCCCTCTACCAGCTCGGCGACGCTTTTACCAAAAAGCTGTTCCATGTCCTGGTAGGTGGCGGGAGTATCTTCAATCACGTCATGCAGCAGCGCCGCCATCAGCGTTTCATAGTCGAGTTTCATCTCGGCCAGAATGCAGGCAACCGCCACCGGGTGCGTGATATAGGGTTCACCGCTTGAACGTGTTTGCCCCTCGTGAGCATCACGTGCAACGAGATACGCCTGCCGCAGACGCTTGATTTGGTCTTCCGGCAGGTAGGTTTGAATCAGTTGATTCAGGCTTTCAAACAGATACAAGGGCGACCCGCTTTGTGATTAACGACGACCTTCAGCAATAGCGGTAACGGCTTGTAATTCAGCGGCTTCCTGCTCTTGCTGTTCCTGGCGTTCACGAACGTCGAGGATCTGGTTGTTGATCAGACCTTCTTCGATTTCGCGCAGCGCGATTACAGTGGTTTTATCGTTTTCTTCCGGTACCAGCGGATCCTTTCCGCCTACCTGCATCTGACGAGCGCGACGCGCGGCGACCAGTACCAGGTCAAAACGGTTACCAATTTTCTCTACAGCGTCCTGAACAGTTACGCGTGCCATACTTAAAAAGCTCCACAGGTGAAGAAATGACTGGGCATGATACTGAAATCAGGTTCAGTCTGCCAACAATTTGCTGATTAAAGCGTCATGACGCTGCTTTTGGCGGCTCATGCGCAGACGTTCGGCGCGAATAATGGTCTTCAAATCGGTCAACGCGGTATCGAAGTCATCATTCACAATCAGGTAATCATATTCGGCGTAATGGCTCATTTCTGCAACAGCTTGCGCCATACGCTTTGCAATGACCTCTTCGCTGTCCTGACCGCGACCGCGTAGACGGCGGTCCAGTTCAATTTTGGACGGCGGTAAAATAAAGATACTCCGCGCGTGCGGCATCTTCTGGCGAATTTGCTGCGCACCCTGCCAGTCGATATCGAGAAAAACATCGACACCGGTCGCCAGTACTTGCTCAATGGCCTCACGCGAAGTGCCATAGTAATTACCAAAAACTTCTGCGTGTTCGAGGAACGCATCTCTGCTAATCATTTCTTTAAATTCATCATGATTAACAAAGAAATAATGTTCACCGTGGACTTCACCAGGACGCGGTTGGCGTGTGGTGTGTGAAACAGAAACCTGGGTGTCATACAACGGTTGGGTTTTTAATAAAGCCTGAATCAGGCTGGATTTACCCGCGCCACTGGGGGCAGAAACAATATAAAGCGTGCCTTGAGCCATGAGTATCTTTCGTATGTGATTAGCGAAATAAAGCCTACATACGAGCTTATTATACACGGCGCGGGCATGTGACGTAGCCCTTGCTCACACTTTTTGCGCAAAGTTGTTGCGTTTTGCGTAGCTGCTTCCGCATTTGCCTGTCATTCACTGCAATAAAGACGATTCTCAGGAAGCGTCCTCGCAGACTCCGTTTTTGCCACTCGGCTTTGCTTTCATCACGTTGTATATCTGCCTGACTATCTACAGCGGAGGTGATGATGAAAGTATGGATGGCGATATTAATAAGTATCTTGTGCTGGCAATCATCGGCGTGGGCAGTCTGTCCGGCCTGGTCGCCAGCCAGAGCACAGGAAGAAATTTCCCGCCTGCAACAGCAAATAAAACAGTGGGACGATGACTACTGGAAGGAAGGGAAAAGTGAGGTGGAAGACGGTGTTTACGATCAGTTAAGCGCCCGTCTCACGCAGTGGCAACGCTGTTTTGGGAACGAGACTCGCGACGCTATGATGCCGCCTTTAAACGGTGCGGTTATGCATCCGGTTGCCCATACGGGTGTACGCAAAATGGCGGATAAAAACGCATTAAGTCTGTGGATGCGCGAACGTAGCGATCTTTGGGTGCAGCCAAAAGTTGATGGCGTTGCGGTAACCCTGGTTTATCGGGACGGGAAACTGAACAAAGCAATCAGTCGCGGTAATGGCCTGAAAGGCGAGGACTGGACGCAGAAAGTTCGCTTAATTTCCGCTGTGCCGCAAACCGTTAGCGGGCCTTTAGCCAACAGCACGCTTCAGGGGGAAATATTTCTCAAGCGTAAGGGGCATATCCAACAACAAATGGGGGGAATAAATGCCCGCGCAAAAGTTGCTGGCCTGATGATGCGCCAGGGGAATAGCGATACGCTAAACTCACTGGCTGTTTTTGTCTGGGCATGGCCGGATGGACCGCAGTTAATGACCGATCGTTTAAAGGAGCTGGCTACCGCAGGTTTTACTCTAACGCAGACGTATACCCGTGCGGTTAAAAATGCTGATGAGGTTGCGCACGTACGCAATGAGTGGTGGAAAGCAAAATTACCCTTCGTCACCGATGGCGTGGTTGTGCGAGCGGCGAAAGAACCCGAATCCCGTCATTGGCTACCGGGCCAGGCGGAGTGGCTGGTGGCCTGGAAATATCAACCTGTAGCTCAGGTTGCCGAAGTGAAGGCGATTCAGTTTGCGGTGGGTAAGAGCGGTAAAATATCGGTGGTTGCGTCACTCGCACCTGTCATGCTGGATGATAAAAAAGTCCAGCGGGTGAATATTGGTTCCGTCAGGCGCTGGCAGGAGTGGGATATTGCGCCTGGTGATCAGATCCTCGTCAGCCTTGCCGGTCAGGGTATTCCTCGCATTGATGATGTGGTCTGGCGCGGTGCAGAACGTACAAAACCGACACCACCAGAAAACCGCTTTAACTCGTTGACCTGCTACTTTGCTTCTGATGTTTGTCAGGAACAGTTCATTTCACGCTTAGTCTGGCTGGGGTCAAAACAGGTTCTTGGGCTGGATGGCATTGGTGAGGCCGGCTGGCGCGCGCTGCATCAGACTCATCGCTTTGAGCATATCTTTTCCTGGCTTTTATTAACGCCAGAGCAATTACAGAACACGCCGGGGATCGCGAAAAGTAAAAGTGCGCAGTTATGGCATCAATTTAATCTGGCTCGTCAGCAGCCTTTTACTCGCTGGGTGATGGCAATGGGAATACCGCTAACCCGGGCGGCGCTTAATGCCAGTGATGAACGGTCCTGGTCGCAACTTTTATTTAGCACAGAACAGTTCTGGCAGCAGTTGCCGGGGACTGGATCGGGGCGCGCCAGACAGGTTATTGAATGGAAGGAAAATGCGCAAATCAAGAAGCTGGGCAGTTGGCTGGCTGCCCAGCAGATCACAGGTTTTGAACCTTAGTGACCTTCGTGGCTGTAGTAAAAGACCGGTAATCCCAGCTTAAGACGTAGCGCCAGTAAGCGGGCAAAAAAGCCGAATACCAGGGTGGAGATAATCACCACATCATGGTTAGAAACATAATGTTGCAGCGCGATGTACAGCACGGCGGAGGCAAATGAGACACCGGCATACAACTCTTTCTGGAATACCAGTGGGATGCGTTTACAGAACATATCGCGCAAAACGCCGCCAAATACGCCGGTCGTCACAGCTGCGACAACGGCAATGATCGGGCCGTGTCCCATATCCAGTGCAACCTGTGCGCCAATGATAGAAAAGACTACCAGTCCGAGCGCATCGAGCACCAGAAACACTTTGCGCAGGTAAGGCATTACAGGAGCAACGATAGTGGTGAGTACTGCGGCGGTAGCGACAATAATCACATATTCCGGGTGTTTGACCCAGCCGAGCGGATAGTGGCCCAGCAGAATATCGCGCACTGACCCTCCGCCAATTGCGGTGGCGGTCGCAATAATAATTACGCCAAATGTATCCATGCGCCGTCGTCCGGCCGCCAGCGCCCCCGTCATGGCTTCGGCAGTAATGCCAACCAAATACAAAATGTGTAACAGCATGGTTCTCTCCCTAAAAATCTGTCTGGCAGGGTAGCGATTTGTGCGTATTGTCACGATTGAGATTTTTTAAGGTGAGAGGAAATTGATAACTTTTAGTTATGTGAAATCGCTATTTTCTGTAGCGTAGATGTATTCTTCTGACTTCTTGTCTGAGAAAATGCATAAGAAAAAATAGGTTAAAATTGAGGGTGGAAAAGAAAGGTGCAATGTTTAGCCATTGTGTTCACCGCACCTGGACTTTGGCTTACGCATCGGGTATCTCAATCAACAAAAAGAGTTTTTAGTTTCTGCTATTTCTTCTCTGTAATTTTTACACTGTTTTCCAACTGCTTGATGCTGACCTGCGGGGTCGGCAACTCTTCAGGCATGGTTCCGCCAAGTTCCTGAATGGTTTGCCTCACCTTGCTACCCACGTCAAAGTGTGTGGTATTAGCTTGCTGTTTTGAATTCACGCCATCCCGCTTGAGTTTTTCTTCTGTTTGGGTAGCTCGAAAGAGATTAGCCGCCAGTTCTGTTGAACCCATATGATCCAGGATCTTCTGACTCTTTTTCAGCCCCTTCCGCTGATGGATGGCTTTCTGATCTAATCCACCATACAGTCCCCGGTAACCATGATTCTGAAATATGGCGAAATCGGTAGCTGTCGCTACCCCAGCTTGCTGCGCTGCCTCAACTAATTGTTTGTTATGTTCTTTCAACTCATTTCTCAGAAAAAGACGCTTTTCGTCTTCACGAAGTTGCCTGAAAGCTTCATCGTCAGCCAGCTCCTGCCGTCGGGTCTGGATAGCAAAATAAGTTTGCCCTGCCGCAATAACCGGTTTCGCAGGGTCGCCGTTTTGTACTACCAGGTAACAGGCATAGCGGGAGAGATGAACATCTTCAAGTTCTCGTTGAGCCCCTGAACCTAATACAACCATTTTGGTGGTTTCAACGAAATGGTCAGATGCAGCTTGATTGCTGGCTTCGCACGCTTGAGTCGCGCGGGCCAGTACCTTTTGAAAATTGCGCCAGTCCCGATAATCCAGTAACGGAGCCAATTCTCTCGCTGACCAAAATTCTTGCCCTTCAGTGCCATAATGCCGTATTTCTTCAAAAGGTTGATGATGTTCGTTCATTGCCCACTCCATGTGATATCGATTGCAAGGAAAGTAAGTTTACAACTGTGTTTATATACAGTTGTGAGTATCTCACGTTCTCACTGCGCTGGGCAAAAAAACATCGCAAAATCTGGAGCAGGCACGCAAAACAGAATTGAATGTTGCGGGGAGGAAAAATGCCGCTCTGTTTGAGTGGGCGGCATTTGTGAAGGCTGAAAAGGAAGAATTGGCGTTACGAGTTATTCAATGTTCTGAATCTGCTCGCGCATCTGCTCAATCAACACTTTCAGCTCAATCGCGGAGTTTGTCACTTCGGCATTGATAGACTTCGAAGCAAGAGTGTTCGACTCGCGGTTGAACTCCTGCATCATAAAGTCCAGACGACGGCCAACCGCTTCTTTTTTCTTCAGAATGTTGTAGGTCTCTTTGACATGCGCTTCGAGGCGATCCAGTTCTTCGGCAACGTCAATTCGTTGTGCCAGCAGAACCAACTCCTGCTCCAGACGGTTGTTTTCCAGTTGCACCTGAGCATCTTCCAGCTTCGCGACCAGACGCTCACGCTGCCATTGCAGGATTTCCGGCATATGGGCGCGGACTTTGACCACTTCGGCGCTGACGCCTTCCAGACGCTGCTCAATCAACACTTTCAGCGCCTGACCTTCGGTTTCACGTGCGATGATAAAGTCGTCCAGCGTACCATCCAACGCCGCGAGAATTTCAGCGGCAATCGCGTCGAGATCCTGCTCCTGGGCTGCCATCACGCCCGGCCAGCGTAGAATATCAACCGGATTGATTTCCCCTTCGTCACTCTGCATTTTTACCCAGTTCGCGGCAGTTACCAGCTGTTTAGCCAGTTTTTCGTTGAGGATCAGCTCACCTTGCGCGCTAACATCTGGCTCATAGCGCAGGGTACATTCCACTTTACCGCGCGTCAGGCGAGAACGAATACGCTCACGAACGACAGGTTCAAGGCTACGGAACTGCTCCGGCAGACGAAAGTAAGTTTCCAGATAACGCTGGTTTACCGAGCGCATTTCCCAGGTTGCGCTCCCCCATTCACCCTTGATTTCACGCCGGGCGTAGGCGGTCATACTGCGGATCATAGACGTTCCTGTTTATAAAAGGAGAGGTGGAAGGATTATAGCCATCGATGCCTTGTCAGGATAGGAATAACCGCCGGAAGTCCGTATAATGCGCAGCCACATTTGTTTCAAGCCGGAGATTTCAATATGCGTCCAGCAGGCCGTAGCAATAATCAGGTGCGTCCCGTTACCCTGACTCGTAACTATACAAAACATGCAGAAGGCTCGGTGCTGGTCGAATTTGGCGATACCAAAGTATTGTGTACCGCCTCTATTGAAGAAGGCGTGCCGCGCTTCCTGAAAGGTCAGGGCCAGGGCTGGATCACCGCAGAGTACGGCATGCTGCCACGTTCTACCCACACCCGTAACGCGCGTGAAGCAGCGAAAGGTAAGCAGGGTGGGCGCACAATGGAAATCCAGCGTCTGATCGCCCGTGCTCTTCGCGCAGCAGTAGATTTGAAAGCGCTGGGTGAGTTCACTATTACGCTGGACTGCGACGTGCTTCAGGCTGATGGTGGCACGCGTACCGCGTCGATTACGGGTGCCTGCGTGGCGCTGGCAGATGCGCTACAGAAGCTGGTGGAAAACGGCAAGCTGAAAACCAACCCGATGAAAGGGATGGTAGCCGCAGTTTCTGTCGGCATTGTCAACGGCGAAGCGGTTTGCGATCTGGAATACGTTGAAGACTCAGCCGCAGAGACCGACATGAACGTAGTGATGACCGAAGACGGGCGCATCATTGAAGTGCAGGGGACGGCAGAAGGCGAACCGTTCACCCACGAAGAATTACTCACCTTGTTGGCGCTGGCCCGAGGGGGAATCGAATCCATTGTAGCGACGCAGAAGGCGGCGCTGGCAAACTGATTTTTAAGGCGACTGATGAGTCGCCTTTTTTTTGTCTGTAGAAAAGTAAGATGAGGAGCGAAGGCATGAAACCATATCAGCGCCAGTTTATTGAATTTGCGCTTAGCAAGCAGGTGTTAAAGTTTGGCGAGTTTACGTTGAAGTCCGGGCGCAAAAGCCCCTATTTCTTCAACGCCGGGCTGTTTAATACCGGGCGCGATCTGGCACTGTTAGGCCGTTTTTACGCTGAAGCATTGGTGGATTCCGGCATTGAGTTCGATCTGCTGTTTGGCCCTGCTTACAAAGGGATCCCGATTGCCACCACAACTGCCGTGGCGCTGGCGGAGCATCATGACCTGGACCTGCCGTACTGCTTTAACCGCAAAGAAGCAAAAGACCATGGTGAAGGTGGCAATCTGGTCGGTAGCGCGTTACAAGGACGCGTAATGCTGGTGGATGATGTGATCACCGCCGGAACGGCGATCCGCGAGTCGATGGAAATTATTCAGGCCAATGGCGCGACGCTTGCTGGCGTATTGATTTCGCTCGATCGTCAGGAACGGGGGCGCGGCGAGATTTCGGCAATTCAGGAAGTTGAGCGTGATTACAACTGCAAAGTGATCTCTATCATCACCCTGAAAGACCTGATTGCTTACCTGGAAGAGAAGCCGGAAATGGCGGAACATCTGGCGGCGGTTAAGGCCTATCGCGAAGAGTTTGGTGTTTGATAAAAAACGCCGGATGGTAAATCATCCGGCGTCATCTTACTGCAACTGCGCAGCAATCAGTGGCCAGCGGGCGTCAAAATCATCCGTCGGGCGGTATTTAAATTCGCTGCGGACAAAGCGTGACAGCATACCTTCACAAAATGCCAGCAACTGGCTTGCCAGCAGCGTTTCATCGGTGGTGTAACCTTCACCCTCACGCATTCTCTTTTCACGCAATACCTGACGCAACTGCGCCTCAATACGCTCGAACAGCTGGTTGATGCGCCCTTGCAGGTGATCCTGTTCAAACATTAGCGCATGACCAGTGAGGATGCGGGTCAGGCCAGGATTACGCTCACCAAAACCGAGAAGCAGCAACACAATCAGACGCAGGCGCGCTGTGGTGTCCTTCTCATCTTTCAGAATCAGATTGATGCGAGTAATCAGGCTATCTTCGATAAACTCAATCAGGCTATCGAACATGCGGGTCTTACTGGGGAAGTGGCGATACAGTGCCGCTTCGGAAACGCCGACAGAGGCGGCCAGTTTTGCCGTCGTGATACGTTGGCTTCCATCGCTGGATTCCAGCATCAGCGCCAGAGACTGAAGTATTTCCTCGCGACGGTTCCTTTTCGCAGTTTGTTTTTCTGCCATGTTACAAAATACCCCTGAAAATAAGCACTTGCCAGGCGGCACCCACGCTATGACCGCAAACGAAATGTTTGCGGCTATGTTATGACGTTATTCGGATGCGTATGTGTTACTGACGACCAGAGTGACCAAAGCCGCCTTCACCGCGGTCGGTGGCGTCGAAATCTTCCACCAGATTAAATTCAGCCTGTACTACCGGAACAAAAATCATCTGGGCGATGCGTTCGCCTGGTTGAATGGTGAAGCTGTCCTGACCACGGTTCCACACGGAAATCATCAACTGGCCCTGATAGTCAGAATCGATCAATCCTACCAGGTTACCAAGCACGATACCGTGCTTATGTCCCAATCCGGAGCGCGGCAGCATCATTGCCGCCAGTGAAGGATCGGCAATATGAATCGCCAGCCCGGTCGGAACCAGCGTAGTGTCACCCGGAGCCAGTTCTACGGCGTCGTCGAGACAGGCACGCAGGTCAAGTCCGGCAGAGCCAGAGGTGGCATAAGTCGGGAGCGGAAATTCCTTCCCAACGCGCGGGTCCAGAATCTTAACGTCGATTTTTTTCATCATAACGGGTCACGATCTCGTCGAGTAATAATTGGCCAAGGAGCTCTTTGCGCTCAAGCGGTAAGACTTTATCTCCGTCCTGCCAGAAAAGGTGTAATGCGTTGTTGTCGCTGTTAAATCCTTGAGTTGGCTGGGAAACATCGTTCGCGCAGATCAGATCAAGGTTTTTACGGATACGTTTTTGCCGAGCGTATTCTTCCACATTATTTGTTTCGGCGGCAAATCCAACGACGTAGGGTCGATGGTCTTTTAGTGCGGCAACGCCTGCGACGATATCGGGGTTTTTAACCATTTTTATTGTTAATTCATCACCCTGCGTGGCCTGCTTTTTGATTTTCTCTGGGGCCACGGTAGCTGCGCGATAATCCGCCACGGCGGCGCAACCGATAAAAATATTTTGCTGCTGTACAGATGCATTCACGGCGGCTTCCATTTCCAGCGCGGTCATCACATCAACACGGTTAACAAACGGTGGCGTCGGTAGTGAAACCGGACCTGATACCAGCGTGACGTTCGCGCCACGACGGGCTGCGGCGGCGGCGATAGCAAAACCCATCTTGCCGGAGCTGTGATTAGAGATATAACGCACGGGATCGAGCGGTTCACGCGTCGGACCGGCGGTAATCATAATGTTCAGATGTTTCAGGTCGTTGACGGGCGAAAAATGCGCCACCGCCATATCCACAATGGTTAACGGATCGAGCATTCGCCCTGGGCCGATATCACCACAAGCCTGACTGCCGCTGTCTGGCCCCCAGATGAGCAAACCACGGGAAGCAAGCACCTCTAAATTATGCTGCGTGGCAGCGGCACGGTACATCTGCTGGTTCATGGCGGGGAGCACGGCTACAGGCGCAGGTGTAGCCAGACAAATCGTCGATACCAGGTCATTCGCCATTCCGGCAGCAACACGGGCAATCAAATCTGCCGTGGCAGGGGCGAGAATCACTAAATCAGCCCATTTACCCAGCTCAATATGGCCCATAGCGGCTTCGGCTGCCGGGTCCAGCAGACTGTCGGAAACGGGATAACCAGAAACCGCCTGCAAGCTAAGTGGGGTGATAAAGGCTTTTGCCGCTTCGGTCATGGCTACGCGGACGTCGGCCCCGCGATCGCGCAAACGACGCACCAGTTCAGGGGTTTTATAGGCAGCAATACCGCCGCTGACGCCGAGAACGATTTTTTTACCGGCCAGGCTCATGATGATTTTTCCTGTTGGGTGACACCAGAAGTTGGCGATTTTATCACAATACTTTTGTTGTCGTGCCTTCACCTGAGAATCACTTTGCGAGGCGCTTTCCAGGATTGAAAACTGGCCGTCGATTTAACGGAACGGCTATGACAGGATGCGAGCACCACAAAGGAGGTGAAGGTGAAAAACAATGCACAGCTGTTGATGCCGCGCGAAAAAATGCTGAAGTTTGGTATTAGCGCCTTAACGGATGTCGAGCTGCTGGCGCTATTTCTGCGTACCGGAACGCGCGGTAAAGATGTATTAACCCTGGCAAAAGAGATGCTGGAGAATTTCGGCTCTCTTTATGGCTTGTTAACCTCTGAATATGAACAGTTTAGTGGCGTTCATGGAATTGGCGTGGCGAAATTCGCCCAGTTAAAGGGGATTGCCGAACTGGCGCGGCGTTACTACAACGTGCGGATGCGTGAAGAAAGCCCTTTACTCAGCCCGGAGATGACGAGGGAATTTTTACAAAGCCAGCTTACGGGCGAGGAGCGGGAGATCTTTATGGTGATCTTTCTCGACTCACAACACCGGGTTATAACGCATAGCCGTCTTTTTTCCGGCACGCTAAACCATGTTGAAGTCCATCCTCGGGAAATTATCCGCGAAGCGATAAAAATAAATGCCTCGGCGCTGATCCTTGCACATAATCACCCTTCGGGTTGTGCTGAACCCAGTAAAGCGGATAAACTCATTACTGAACGGATAATAAAGAGTTGTCAGTTCATGGATTTACGCGTGCTCGACCATATCGTGATTGGGCGTGGAGAGTATGTTTCTTTTGCCGAACGCGGCTGGATTTAACCCGCTATGCGCGATCCTTCGGGATCTTTGTCTGTTCGGGACTTGAGCACATCGCTGAGTCAGCGTATACTACGCCACCTTTGAGAATCTCGGGTTTGGCATTTGGGCCTGGCAATCGAGAGTTCACATAGAACTGCGATGACCGGGCTGTAAAGCCTGACGAGGCGCCAATACCCCATACGAAGCTCGAGCTAATTTGATTTTTGGAGAATAGACATGTCCCGAGTCTGCCAAGTTACTGGCAAGCGTCCGGTGACCGGTAACAACCGTTCCCACGCACTGAACGCGACTAAACGCCGTTTCCTGCCGAATCTGCACTCTCACCGTTTCTGGGTTGAGAGCGAGAAGCGTTTTGTCACCCTGCGCGTATCTGCTAAAGGTATGCGTGTAATCGATAAAAAAGGCATCGATACAGTTCTGGCTGAACTGCGTGCCCGTGGCGAAAAGTACTAAGTACTTAGAGGAAATAAATCATGGCTAAAGGTATTCGTGAGAAAATCAAGCTGGTTTCTTCTGCTGGTACTGGTCACTTCTATACCACTACGAAGAACAAACGTACTAAGCCGGAAAAACTGGAACTGAAAAAATTCGATCCAGTTGTTCGCCAGCACGTGATCTACAAAGAAGCGAAAATCAAATAATTCTCGCTTTGATGTAACGAAAAACCTCGCTCCGGCGGGGTTTTTTGTTATCTGCTTGCCCCCATATTGACTGCATCTGTTCATTCCTGGAGATGCTATGCCTGAATTACCCGAAGTTGAAACCAGCCGTCGCGGCATAGAACCGCATCTCGTTGGTGCAACCATTCTTCATGCGGTGGTGCGCAACGGACGCTTGCGCTGGCCGGTTTCAGAAGAGATCTACCGTTTAAGCGACCAACCAGTGCTTAGCGTGCAGCGCCGGGCTAAATATCTGCTGCTGGAGCTGCCTGAGGGCTGGATTATCATTCATTTGGGGATGTCTGGCAGCCTGCGCATCCTTCCAGAAGAACTTCCCCCTGAAAAGCATGACCATGTGGATTTGGTGATGAGCAACGGCAAAGTGCTGCGCTACACCGATCCGCGCCGCTTTGGTGCCTGGCTATGGACCAAAGAGCTGGAAGGGCACAACGTTCTGGCCCATCTTGGACCGGAGCCGCTTAGTGACGATTTCAACGGTGAGTACCTGCATCAGAAGTGCGCGAAGAAAAAAACGGCGATTAAACCGTGGCTGATGGATAACAAGCTGGTGGTAGGGGTAGGGAATATCTATGCCAGCGAATCTCTGTTTGCGGCGGGGATCCATCCGGATCGGCTGGCGTCATCACTGTCGCTGGCAGAGTGTGAATTGTTAGCTCGGGTGATTAAAGCGGTGTTGCTGCGTTCGATTGAGCAGGGTGGTACAACGCTGAAAGATTTTCTGCAAAGTGATGGTAAACCGGGCTATTTCGCGCAGGAATTGCAGGTTTACGGGCGAAAAGGCGAGCCGTGTCGGGTGTGCGGTACGCCGATTGTGGCGACTAAACATGCGCAGCGGGCAACGTTTTATTGTCGGCAGTGCCAGAAGTAATTGATGCGAGCCGGATGGCATACCATCCGGCATAAACGCTACGCTAACTTCGCCATCAGCGCCTGATGGACATTCTCCGGCAGGAAATGGGTGACATCGCCCTGATGGCGCGCCACCTCTTTCACCAACGATGAAGAGATAAACGACCACTCTTTCGACGGCATCAGAAACACACTTTCCAGTTCCGGCATTAAGTGGCGATTCATATGCGCCAGCTGCATTTCATATTCAAAATCCGCCACCGCACGCAGGCCACGAATCAGCACCGTAGCGTGTTGATTACGGGCGAAGTTCGCCATCAAATCACTAAACCCGACCACTTCCACGTTCCCCAGATGCGCGGTTGCCTGCTGTGCCAGCGCCACACGCTCTTCCAGGGTAAACATCGGTTTTTTACTGGGACTAGCGGCAATCGCCAGAATAACGTGATCGAACATTTGCGTGGCGCGCGTCACGATATCGATATGACCATTGGTAATGGGATCGAAAGTACCCGGATAAATCGCCCGTTTTTGCATAACAACCTCAATGCGTTTTCGGTGGCAGGTAAGGTTCCAGCAGTTGAAGCAGACGCTGTAGTGCGCCCTGGTTTTGATACAGCACTTCAACGGCATGACGGCCATAGAAACTACGGTAATCGGCGTCGGTGAGTAAAGAGGAAACCTCTTTTGCAAGCGTAGTGGCATCGGTAACGGTAATCAGCCCGCTTGCCTGCTCCAGCCGCGCGCAAATGTCTTTAAAGTTAAACGTATGCGGCCCCATCAATACCGGAATAGCGTGTGCGGCCGCTTCCAGCGGATTATGCCCACCACGTTCAACCAGTGAACCGCCAACAAAGGCGAGATCGGCAATGCCGTACAGTAACATCAACTCGCCCATCGTATCGCCAACCACAACCTGCGTGCTGGTGGAGGGGACTTCCCCTGAAGATCGTGTGATATAGCTTAGTCCAGCCTGGCGGACAAGGTTAATCGCATCCGGGAAGCGTTCCGGATGACGGGGTACCAGGATGAGCAATAAATTCGGGAATTGCTGTAACAATGCCTGATGTGCGGCGATCACCACACTCTCTTCGCCTTCGTGAGTGCTGGTGGCAATCCATACCGGGCGGTGTGGTGCCCACTGGCGGCGCAGCGTCACTGCTTTAGCAGCCAGTTGCGGCGTTACAGAAATATCGAATTTCAGGCTACCGGTGACGGTCACCTGATTATTTTTTGCGCCCAGTGATACAAAACGTGCACCATCTTCTTCATTTTGCGCAGCAATCAGCGTAATACGACGCAGCAAGCGACGGACGAATTTACCCAGTTTGGCATAACCTGCGGCCGAGCGGGCAGAGAGTCTCGCGTTAGCGATCACCAGCGGAATTTTACGTTTATGTAGCGCCGCAATCAGGTTAGGCCATAGTTCGGTTTCCATAATCAACACCAGTTTAGGGTCGACTTTATTCAGGAAACGATTAAGCGCATCGGGCAGGTCGTACGGCAGATAAACGTGCTGAACATCCTTCCCGAAAGCCGATTGTACGCGCTCCGAACCGGTTGGCGTCATGGTTGTAACGGTAATCGGTAAATCAGGATAACGATGGCGCAGCGCGCGCACCAACGGGATCGCCGCCAGAGTTTCACCGACGGAGACGGAGTGCAGCATAATGCCGCCTGGTTTTAGCGGATGGCGGTAAAAACCGTAACGTTCACCCCAGCGTTTTCGATAGGCCGGAGCCTTACGTCCGCGCACCCAGAGCCGTATCCAGATCAGCGGCTGAATAAGGTAGAGAAGGGCGGTGTAAAGCAATTCGAGCATAGTAAATAGCTGACTTATGGATGTGCTGGGGATTCTATGTATTTAGCTGTGGCTTTACCATTACTTTTCCCGTTTTTGACTTAAATAGCAATTTACCCGCCAATTCTTGCTGAACATCTATACTTTTTTTGTATTTTTATGCGATTCATTGATTTCTGCAGTACGTGCAGGAAGGAATCGCAGAGCAACAGTAAAAGAATATGGTTGCTAATGATTTTATTTGATTGATTTCTTTATTGAAAATCAACAATGTGCTTAAAAATCATTCGGGTCGGATTGCCGCGAAAGAAGTGATACACTAGCGCGTCAATATCAGTGCGGTATCAGTATTCAGGTAGCTGTTGAGCCTGGGGCGGTAGCGTGCTTTTTCTGCTTCACCTTAATCGGATAATCTCAACAAAAAGAGTTACTTGTGGATAAGCCATTTCGAAGAATTTTGCTCATTAAGATGCGTTTTCATGGGGATATGTTATTAACTACTCCCGTCATTAGTTCGCTGAAAAAAAATTACCCTGACGCAAAAATCGATGTGCTGCTTTATCAGGACACCATCCCGATCCTGTCTGAAAA
Source organism: Escherichia sp. WS3063 (assembly GCF_046486595.1). Taxonomy (NCBI): domain Bacteria; kingdom Pseudomonadati; phylum Pseudomonadota; class Gammaproteobacteria; order Enterobacterales; family Enterobacteriaceae; genus Escherichia; species Escherichia sp. WS3063. The sequence goes on along the minus strand of NZ_JBJQKY010000028.1, from coordinate 30,111 downwards.
TCCAGAGATTAACGCGCTCTACGGCATAAAAAATAAAAAAGCAAAAGCCTCAGAAAAAATTGCCAACTTTTTCCATCTCATCAAGATATTACGTGCCAATAAGTATGACCTTATCGTTAATCTTACCGATCAATGGATGGTTGCTATACTGGTTCGCTTATTAAATGCCCGTGTGAAAATTTCCCAGGATTATCATCATCGGCAGTCTGCTTTTTGGCGTAATAGTTTCACTCATTTGGTGCCGTTGCAGGGTGGAAATGTGGTGGAAAGTAACTTATCCGTGCTGACGCCATTGGGACTTGAATCGTTGGTGAAGCAGACAACCATGAGTTACCCGCCTGCAAGCTGGAAACGTATGCGTCGCGAACTTGATCACGCTGGTGTTGGACAAAATTATGTGGTTATCCAACCTACGGCGCGGCAAATCTTCAAATGCTGGGACAACGCCAAGTTTTCCGCTGTGATTGATGCCTTACATGCTCGTGGTTATGAAGTCGTTCTGACGTCCGGCCCAGATAAAGACGATCTGGCCTGCGTCAATGAAATTGCGCAGGGATGCCAGACGCCACCAGTAACGGCGCTGGCCGGAAAGGTGACCTTCCCGGAACTTGGTGCGTTAATCGATCATGCGCAGCTGTTTATTGGCGTTGATTCCGCACCGGCGCATATTGCCGCTGCAGTTAATACGCCGCTGATATCGCTGTTTGGTGCGACAGACCATATTTTCTGGCGTCCCTGGTCAAATAACATGATTCAATTCTGGGCGGGAGATTACCGGGAAATGCCAACGCGCGATCAGCGTGACCGAAATGAGATGTATCTTTCGGTTATTCCGGCGGCAGATGTCATTGCAGCTGTCGATAAATTACTTCCCTCCTCCACGACAGGTACGTCGTTATGATCGTTGCTTTTTGTTTATATAAATATTTTCCCTTTGGCGGTTTGCAGCGCGATTTTATGCGCATTGCTCAGACAGTTGCCGCCCGAGGTCATCATGTTCGGGTTTATACCCAGTCGTGGGAAGGCGAATGCCCTGATGTATTTGAACTGATCAAAGTGCCGGTTAAATCGCATACCAATCACGGGCGCAATGCGGAATATTTTGCCTGGGTGCAAAAACATTTACGTGAACACCCCGTCGATAGAGTCGTTGGATTTAATAAAATGCCGGGGCTGGACGTTTATTATGCCGCTGATGTTTGTTATGCCGAGAAAGTAGCGCAGGAGAAAGGCTTTTTCTATCGCCTGACGTCACGTTATCGCCATTATGCCGCCTTTGAGCGGGCAACCTTCGAACAGGGCAAGCCGACACAGCTGCTGATGCTGACAGATAAGCAAATCGCCGATTTCCAGAAACATTATCAGACTGAGGCGGAGCGTTTTCATATTCTGCCACCGGGGATTTATCCTGATCGTAAATATAGCCAGCAACCAGCGAATAGCCGTGAAATCTTCCGTAAGAAGAATGGAATAACCGAACAACAATATTTATTGTTGCAGGTCGGTTCAGACTTCACGCGTAAAGGTGTCGATCGTTCCATTGAAGCACTTGCTTCGTTACCGGATTCGCTGCGCCACAACACATTACTATATGTTGTTGGGCAGGATAAACCGCGAAAATTTGAGGCGCTGGCAGAAAAACGCGGCGTGCGCAGTAATGTTCACTTCTTCTCGGGGCGCAACGATGTCTCGGAATTAATGGCGGCGGCGGATTTATTACTTCATCCTGCCTACCAGGAAGCGGCGGGAATTGTGTTGCTGGAAGCGATAACTGCAGGATTACCGGTACTAACAACAGCCGTTTGTGGCTATGCGCATTATATTGTCGACGCCAATTGCGGCGAGGCTATTGCTGAGCCATTCCGCCAGGAAACATTGAATGAGATTTTACGCAAAGCGTTAACGCAATCTTCATTGCGCCAGGCCTGGGCGGAAAATGCGCGACATTATGCTGATACACAAGATTTATACAGTCTGCCAGAGAAAGCGGCGGACATCATAACGGGTGGTCTGGATGGTTGAACTTAAAGAGCCGTTTGCCACGTTATGGCGCGGTAAAGATCCTTTTGAGGAAGTTAAAACCTTGCAGGGTGAGGTATTTCGTGAACTGGAAACTCGCCGCACTCTGCGCTTTGAAATGGCGGGCAAAAGCTATTTTCTCAAATGGCATCGCGGCACGACCCTGAAAGAGATAATCAAAAATTTACTCTCATTGCGGATGCCAATATTAGGCGCAGACCGCGAATGGAATGCGATTCATCGACTGCGGGATGTCGGCGTTGATACTATGTATGGGGTGGCATTCGGCGAAAAAGGCATTAATCCGCTGACCAGAACCTCGTTTATTATTACCGAAGATCTGACACCAACCATCAGTCTGGAAGATTACTGTGCTGACTGGGCGACCAACCCACCAGATGTTCGCGTAAAGCGTATGCTTATTAAGCGTGTCGCGACGATGGTGCGCGATATGCATGCTGCGGGCATTAACCACCGTGACTGTTATATCTGTCATTTCCTGCTGCACTTGCCTTTTTCCGGTAAGGAAGAGGAGTTAAAAATTTCAGTAATTGACCTGCACCGGGCGCAGCTTCGCACGCGCGTTCCACGTCGTTGGCGCGATAAAGATCTTATTGGACTTTATTTTTCTTCGATGAATATTGGCCTGACTCAACGGGATATCTGGCGGTTTATGAAAGTGTATTTTGTCGCCCCGCTTAAAGACATTCTCAAGCAGGAACAAGGGCTGCTGTCGCAAGCAGAAGAAAAAGCCACAAAAATCAGGGAAAGAACGATTCGAAAATCGTTGTAATTTCCGGAGAGAAATATGAGTGCCCACTATTTTAATCCACAAGAGATGATCAATAAGACAATCATCTTCGATGAAAGGCCAGAGGCGTCAGTGGCATCATCATTCCATGTTGCTTATGGCATTGATCAGAACTTTCTTTTTGGTTGTGGTGTTTCAATCACGTCAGTTTTGTTACATAACAACGACGTGAGTTTTGTCTTCCACGTTTTTATTGATGATATCCCTGACGCCGATATCCAGCGTTTATCCCAATTGGCGAAAAGCTATCATACCTGTATCCAGATCCATCTGGTAAATTGTGAACGGCTTAAGGTATTACCGACGACCAAAAATTGGTCTATTGCCATGTATTTCCGTTTTGTAATTGCAGATTACTTTATTGATCAACAAGATAAGATCCTGTACCTGGATGCTGATATCGCCTGTCAGGGAACCTTAAAACCGCTGATAACAATGGATCTTGCCAATAGCGTTGCTGCTGTTGTTACTGAACGCGATGCTAACTGGTGGTCGTTACGGGCTCAAAGTCTGCAGTGTAATGAACTTGAAAAGGGTTACTTTAATTCAGGTGTCCTGTTAATTAATACACCTGCGTGGGCGCAGGAGTCCGTTTCTGCTAAAGCGATGTCGATGCTTGCTGATAAAGCCGTCGTTTCCCGTTTAACCTATATGGATCAAGATATACTAAATCTTATCCTGTTAGGGAAAGTTAAATTCATTGATGCTAAATACAATACGCAATTTAGTTTAAATTATGAATTAAAAAAATCATTTATTTGTCCAATTAATGATGAAACCGTATTAATTCATTATGTCGGCCCGACAAAACCCTGGCATTACTGGGCCGGTTATCCAAGCGCGCAGCCATTTATCAAAGCCAAAGAAGCATCGCCCTGGAAAAATGAACAGTTAATGCGGCCAATTAACTCAAATTATGCTCGTTATTGCGCCAAGCATAATTTTAAACAAAATAAACCAATTAACGGGATAATGAATTATATTTATTATTTTTATTTAAAGATAATAAAATGACATTGAGAAAAGTTAAATGAATGAATTTATAAAAGAACGGTTTTCGTATTTAGCAGATAATAAAAAAGAAAACGTCCCAGAGCTAAATGTTTCCTACGGTATCGATAAGAATTTTTTGTATGGTGCTGGCGTTTCAATTTCTTCCGTTTTGATTAATAATTCAGATATTAATTTTGTCTTTCATGTTTTCACTGATTATGTGGATGATGATTATTTAAAGTCATTTAATGAAACAGCAAAACAATTTAATACCTCAATTATTGTATATTTAATTGACCCAAAATACTTTGCTGATCTGCCGACGTCACAGTTTTGGTCGTACGCGACATACTTCAGGGTATTGTCCTTTGAATATCTGAGTGAAAGTATTTCCACACTGCTGTATCTGGATGCCGATGTCGTTTGTAAAGGAAGTCTGAAACCTCTCACAAAAATTATATTTAAAGATGAGTTTGCTGCGGTTATTCCTGACAATGATAGTACTCAGGCGGCATGTGCAAAACGTCTTAACATTCCCGAAATGAATGGACGTTATTTCAATGCAGGCGTTATCTATGTCAATCTTAAAAAATGGCATGAAGCAAATTTGACACCGTATTTACTCACGCTTTTACGAGGGGAAACTAAATATGGCTCTCTTAAATATTTAGATCAGGATGCGTTGAATATCGCATTTAATATGAATAATATCTACCTCGCGAAGGATTTTGATACTATTTATACCCTGAAAAACGAACTTCATGATCGTAGTCATCGAAAGTATCAGCAAACCATTACCGATAAAACAGTATTGATTCACTATACAGGGATAACTAAACCATGGCATAGCTGGGCTGGATATCCGTCTGCATCATACTTTAATATCGCGCGTGAACAATCTCCCTGGAAGAAATATCCTCTTAAAGAGGCGCGGACTGTTGCAGAAATGCAGAAACAATATAAGCATCTGTTTGCCCATGGTGAGTATATAAAAGGCATAACTTCATTAATTAAGTACAAGCTTAAGAAATAAATTACTCTTATGATTACAAGTATACGTTACCGCGGCTTCTCATTTTATTACAAAAATAATGATAATAAATATAAAGAAATCTTTGATGAAATACTGGCCTATAATTTTAAAACAGTAAAAGTATTACGTAATATTGATGATACCAAAGTATCGTTGATTGATACGAAATATGGTCGCTATGTTTTTAAAGTCTTTGCTCCGAAAACGAAAAGGAATGAACGTTTTTTAAAATCTTTTGTAAAAGGTGACTACTATCAGAATTTGATCGTTGAAACCGATCGTGTCAGAAGTGCAGGTCTTACTTTTCCTAATGATTTTTATTTTCTGGCTGAGCGTAAAATTTTCAATTATGCCAGTGTTTTTATCATGCTTATCGAGTATGTCGAGGGCGTAGAGCTCAATGATATGCCGATTATTCCAGAAGATGTTAAAGCAGAAATTAAGGCTTCAATGGAAAAATTGCATGCCTTAAATATGCTATCGGGCGACCCACACCGGGGTAACTTTATCGTTAGTAAAGATGGTGTCAGGATAATTGACCTATCCGGTAAAAGCTGTACGGCAGAGCGTAAAGCTCGTGATCGTCTGGCCATGGAACGTCACCTGGGTATTGCCAACGAAATAAAAGATTATGGCTACTATTCAGTAATCTACAGAACCAAACTACGCAAATTTATTAAAAAATTAAAAGGCAAAGCGTAAACCACACAGTCAAAACGGAACCAACATGGATTTATTAGCTGAGAGTATTACTGAAGTCGCTGTCTCTGGGGAAATTGCTAACACCGATCGTGTGTTAAATATCGCTTACGGTATTGACCGCAACTTTTTATTTGGTGCAGCAGTATCTATGCAATCAGTTGTTATGCATAACCCGGATCTTGCGGTTAAGTTTCATCTCTTTACTGACTACATTGATGAAGATTATCTACAACGTGTTAATGCTTTTACCAGCAAAAATGCTAACGTTGAAGTAAGAATTTATAAAGTATCCAGTGCCTTTATTGATATCTTCCCCAGCCTGAAACAGTGGTCTTATGCAACATTCTTCCGTTTAGTTGCGTTCCAGTATCTGAGTGAAACTATTGAAAATCTGTTATATATCGATGCTGATGTCATCTGTAAAGGCTCATTAGCTGGATTGCTTGATATTAATTTTGATGGCGATAAATTCGCAGCTGTTATTAAAGATGTGCCTTTTATGCAGGAAAAACCAGCGAAGCGTCTGGCTATAGAGGGGCTTCCAGGGAATTATTTCAACGCCGGTGTAGTATATCTGCAGCTTGAAGCGTGGGCGAAAAATGATTTTATGAATAAAGCCATTGCTATGCTGGCAAGTGACCCGCAGCACACGAAGTATAAATGCCTTGATCAGGATATTTTAAATATTCTGTTCTTTGGTCATTGTATTTTTATTAGCGGCGATTATGATTGCTTTTATGGCATTGACTATGAGTTAAAAAATAAAAGCGATGAAGATTATAAAAAGACCATTACCGATGATACTAAGCTGATTCATTATGTTGGCGTAACGAAGCCCTGGAACGACTGGACGAATTATCCCTGCCAGAAGTATTTTAATGAGGCTTATCAGGCTTCTTGCTGGAATGATGTGGCGTTTATTCCAGCCACGAATGAAAAGCAGTATCAAGTGAAATACCAACATGCAAAGAAAAATGGTGATACGTTTAACGCTTTTATTTACTTCATTAAATTCAAATTAAATAAGTATAAAAGAAAACTATTTAGGCAATAATAAAAATTATGGATGTCTAAGTTACAATAATAATTAAGGATGAGTCCTATCATATTTTATTAGTTCAGGCAAGAGAACACGATGAGCAATGATTACCCTTTAGTATCCATAATAATACCGACGTATAATTCATCTGATTACATTACTGAAACTCTAACGAAATTAGAAAAACAAACTTACCCAAATTTTGAAATTGTTATTGTTAATGATGGTTCTAAAGATAACACATCAAATGTTTTGAGAGAGTATGGGTTAACCCACTCTCGATTAATTATTATCAATAAAGAAAATGGCGGTGTTTCGTCTGCCAGGAATACAGGTATCCGCAAGGCGCAAGGACAGTTTATATGTTTTATGGATGATGATGATGAGATAGATCCTAACTATCTGCTGAAGATGTATTCCAGACAACATGAGACGGGAGGGGATGCGATTTATTGTGGGCTTTATGGACATCATATAAAAAATGGTGTTACTTACTCACCTATAAATACAGATTTTAATGAAGGGTCTTTACTTTTCGATTTTTTTTATAAAAAGGTCAGATTCCATATAGGGTGCTTGTTTATAAGAAAACAACTCCTGGAAGATAATAATCTTTTTTTTGATGAAGATTTACGACTAGGAGAAGATCTGGATTTTATCTATCGACTGCTAATTACATGCGATATGTATGCGGTTCCATATTATATGTATAAGCATAACTATAGAGAAAATTCCCTAATGAACTCATGTAGAACCATCACTCATTATCGACATGAGTCATTTGCGCACGAAAGAATCTACTCTTCTGTGATGCAGTTATACAAAGGTAACCGGAAAGAAGAAATTCATACATTATTGAGTAAAAATAGAACTTATCATAAAACTCGTTATTTATGGAATGTTCTACTTAATGGCGATTTTGAATTATTAAATCAATTAGTTGAAAGCAATGAAAAAGAATTGAAAGATTGTAATCTTCTTGGCAAGAGAGATAAGAGGCGAGCAAAAATATTAGCATCAAAAAACTATATTCTCTGGAGGATGGTAAGACTGGTAAATAGAAAAAAGAATAAACGTTAGGTCTTGCATTAAATAACCCATCCTCGTAGCATAGGTTGAAATTATATGTCGTTTTGTTGGAAAGAAATTAACTCTGGTGTCAAGTCTTTAATTCTCATATTATGTATGTTGTCTTTAATGACTTTGTCTTTGTGGGATGATGTTGCAACAAAGTTTCTTCATGCAGCTGGAATTATATCTGCATTATATTTTCTAGCGACAGCAAAAAAAACAATAACTAATAATCCTACTTTGTTAATTTTTATCTCATTATGTCTTTTGGGTATCGTTAATATCATCTGGTATTCACATTATAAAGTTTCAGGCTCGGTTTATACCAATGCATATCGTGGCCCAATGGAAACTGGAAAAATTGCCTTGTGTAGTGCTTTTATTTTCTTAGTTCTTTTTGCTAAAGATGAGATGAGAACAAAAATAAAATTTGGGAAACTAATTCTGTTCGCATCCCTGGCAACGCAGTTACTTTTTTTTGCGCATGCCATGTGGCAACATTTCTATTTAAACGTAGACCGTGTTGCATTATCAGCTTCCCACGCTACAACAGCAGGCTACATCATCCTTTTCCCTTCTTTACTGGCATCAATTCTCATTTTAAAATGCGACTTTAGACATAAAACAACATTATATACAATTAACTTCATGCTTAGCTTATGTGCTGTCATAGTAACTGAAACGCGTGCAGCCATATTAGTGTTTCCATTCTTTGCGTTACTATTAATCGTAATGGATAGTTATATTAATAAGCGAATTAATTATAAGTTATATTGTTTTATTGCGATTGCATTATTAGCAGGTGTGTTTTCTTTTAAAGATACATTGCTTATGAGAATGAATGACTTAAATAACGATTTAGTTAATTATTCGCATGATAACACCAGAACTTCAGTCGGTGCCCGTCTGGCAATGTATGAAGTTGGTTTAAAAACATATTCTCCAATAGGACAATCACTGGAAAAACGCGCGGAAAAAATACATGAACTAGAAGAGAAAGAGCCTAGATTAAGTGGCGCTTTACCCTTTGTAGATTCTCATTTGCATAACGATCTCATAGATACGTTATCAACGCGTGGTATTCCTGGAGTAGTATTAACAATTTTAGCCTTTTCAGCAATATTCATATATGCCTTAAGAACTGCTAAAGAACCTTATATTTTAATCTTGCTTTTTTCACTACTGGTAGTAGGCCTAAGTGATGTAATACTCTTTTCTAAACCGGTTCCGACTGCTGTGTTTGTCACCATAATATTGCTTTGTGCTTATTTTAAAGCACAATCGGACCAATGTTTATTAGATAAGTAATGAATATGTGAAATAAAATCAGCAAGGAAGCTGATTTTATTTCAAAATTATCTATTAAAGAGTTGTAATTTAAATCATGGCAGCTTTTTCAGCGTTTTCTTCAATGAATTGCTTAACAGCATTTGCTGTCAATTGAGACAACTCATTCCCCGGAGCCCTACAAACCATCTGATTCTTCCCATACCCGCCAATTAATCCCGGATCGGTAGGTCCATAAACCGTGATATTGGGTCTATCCAGTGCCGCCGTTAAATGGCTTAACCCCGTATCCACCGACACTACAAATTTAGCTCCGGCCAGCACGCGGGCAACGCCTTCCAGACTCATCTTCGGCAATACTTCAACATAAGCAAATCCTTCCGCCAGTCGTTTCGCCCGTTCTTCCTCATGCGGCGCGCCCCACGGAAGTTTAATCCGTATTCCTGAATCAGCCAGTAAACCAATCAATTCTCGCCAGTGTTCTTCCGGCCAGTGTTTATCATCACGGGTCGTCGCATGAAGAAATACGGCATATTCGCCAGCATCTGTAGGCCGGTTCGTCAGGAAATGCTGTGCGATAGCATAATCGCCCTGGGTTTGCGGTTTGCTATAGCCCAGACTTTTGGCAAACAGTTCGCGGGTGCGTTCTACGGCGTGCTGCTGTTTTGCAATATGATGCTTACGATTGTAAAACAGGCTGGCTAAAGGTTCGCGAGCGGTTTGCCAGTCCATGCCATGCTTTACGCCATGCGCCAGACGCGTCACCAGCGCCGCGCTTTTTACCAGCCCCTGAGCATCGATAACTGCGTCATAGTTCTCTGCTTGTAGCGCTTCACGAAACGCTTTGCGTTCAGCTTTTATGGGGGCCGAGAACCAGGCTTTACGCCAGCGACGTATTGCCACAGGAATAACTCGCTCAACGGCAGCGTGCCAGGAAGGAATCTGTGCGAACCCTTCTTCCACCACCCAGTCAAACTTAATTCCTGGGATTGCCTGCTGGGCATCAGTGAGTGCGGGCAACGTATGGAGAACATCGCCCATCGACGATGTTTTAACGATCAAAACCCGCATCCGTCAGGCTTCCTCTTGTAACAATAGCGCGTTGAGTTCTTCCAGTACGCGCTGGGGAGTAATGTCGATCAAGCTCTGGTGATAACCCTCCGCAGCGTCACCTTTACGCACTTTGTGATAGCCGGTAATCAGGCGGATCACGCGCGCTTTATGGGATAGCGGCGGTGTGAAGTCTGGGCTACTCGGACCATACAGGGCAACCAGCGGACGATTGAGCGCCGCCGCAACGTGCATCAGGCCAGAATCGTTAGTGACAATGGCTTTACAGGCTGCAATCAGGATAACCGCTTGATCAAGCTGTGTTTCCCCCGCCAGGTTACGACACCATGCCTGCTGCTCGGTATTCAAAGCGGCAAGAATCTCATTGCCCGCTTCATGATCTTTCGCCGAGCCAAACAGAACCACCTGATAACCTTCATCAATCAGCTGCTTTGCCAGCTCCGCATAGTGGTAGTGTGGCCAGCGTTTTGCCGGACCAAACTCCGCTCCGGGGCAAAAGCCAATCATCGGACGTTCTGATGAGAGCGAAAACTGATTACAGGTATATGATTTTTCACCTTCGCTCACCTGCAACTGCGGCCATAACAATGGCTGCGGCAGATCTTGTGCTGTACGCATAATGCCTTTGTCATAGGCCAGCGCGACATAGCGTTCCACCATTAGCGGCCAGGCTTCTTTATCGAGCACGCGTACATCGTTGAGTAAACCGTAGCGCATCTCGCCGCGCCAGCCGGTGCGATGAGGAATACCTGCGAAGAAAGGCACTAATGCGGATTTGAAGGAGTTAGGTAAGACGTAGGCGCGGTCGTAGCGCTTTTCACGCAGACTATGACCCAGTTTGCGGCGTTCGCCGATTTCCAGCGCTCCGTGACCGAGAGGCATAGGGATCGCTTCGTTAACTTCCGGCATCCGCGATAATAATGGACGGCACCATGCCGGTGCCATCACGTCGATTATCGCCTGGGGATAGCGCGCCTGGAGCGTGCGATAGAGACTTTGCGACATCATCATGTCGCCAACCCAAGACGGGCCGATCACCAGTATTTTCATGCAGAGCTCTTATGCGTCGCGATTCAGCCAGGCCATGTATTCCGTTACACCTTCAGCAACGGTTTTGAACGGTTTGTCGTAACCCGCCGCGCGCAGATTTGTCAGATCTGCCTGAGTGAACGCCTGATAGCGGCCTTTCAGTTTATCCGGGAACGGAATGTATTCGATCTGGCCTTTCTTGTGATAAGCAAGCGTTGCATCGGCTACCGCCTGGAAGGATTCCGCACGACCAGTACCGAGGTTGAAGATACCGGAAACGCCATTTTCCAGGAACCACAGGTTTACATCTGCCACGTCGCCTACGTAAACGAAGTCGCGTTTGAAGTTCTCGCTACCTTCGAACAGCTTCGGCGATTCACCGTTGTTAAGCTGAGTGTTGAGATGGAAAGCGACGCTCGCCATGCTGCCTTTATGGCCTTCACGCGGTCCATAAACGTTGAAATAGCGGAAGCCAACAATCTGCGAGTTGGCTTCCGGCAGGATTTGGCGAACATATTCATCAAACAGGAACTTTGAGTAACCGTAGACATTCAACGGTTTTTCGTACTCGCGGGATTCAATAAAATCGGAAGTGCGACCGCCGTAAGTGGCTGCGGAAGAAGCGTACAGGAACGGGATTTCGCGCTCCAGACAGTAGTGCAGCAGCTCTTTGGAGTATTGATAGTTGTTATCCATCATATACTTGCCGTCCCACTCGGTGGTGGAAGAGCACGCGCCTTCGTGGAAAATCGCTTCGACATCGCCGAACTCTTCGCCAGCCATAATCTGGATCAGGAAGTCTTCCTTATCCATATAGTCCGCGATATCCAGATCCACCAGGTTCACAAACTTGGTGCCGTCTTTCAGGTTGTCCACCACCAGAATATCGGTGATGCCTTTATCATTCAGGGCTTTAACGATGTTGCTGCCGATAAAGCCCGCGCCGCCGGTAACGATGATCATAACTGTAACCTTCGAATTATGGAGTCAGAGACAATCTCAGACACGAATACTTCTATCATATCACTACACGGCGTTGGCTTCAGCCATTCGCCAAAAGTGAGATTGATGGACGTTATTTATCCTGAATTTTGCAGAAGTGTTAACGCGTCATCTCGTCGCGACCTATAAGTTTGGGTAATATGTGCTGGAATTTGCCCTGTCTGGAGAATCGCAATGCGTGGAGAATTTTATCAGCAGTTAACCAACGATCTGGAAACCGCACGGGCGGAAGGGTTGTTTAAAGAAGAGCGCATTATTACGTCTGCGCAGCAAGCAGATATCACTGTGGCTGATGGAAGCCACGTCATTAACTTTTGTGCCAACAACTATCTCGGGCTGGCGAATCATCCGGATCTGATTGCGGCGGCAAAGGCGGGAATGGATTCTCACGGTTTCGGCATGGCTTCGGTGCGTTTTATTTGCGGCACTCAGGACAGCCATAAAGAGCTTGAACAAAAACTGGCGGCGTTTCTGGGGATGGAAGATGCGATTCTCTACTCTTCCTGCTTTGATGCTAACGGCGGCCTGTTTGAAACGCTGCTGAGCGCGGAGGACGCCATTATCTCCGACGCACTGAACCACGCGTCTATTATTGATGGTGTGCGTCTGTGTAAAGCTAAACGCTATCGTTATGCCAACAACGATATGCAGGAGCTGGAAGCACGTCTGAAAGAAGCGCGTGAAGCCGGTGCGCGTCATGTGCTGATTGCCACCGATGGTGTGTTCTCGATGGACGGCGTGATTGCCAACCTGAAGGGCGTTTGCGATCTGGCAGATAAATACGATGCCCTGGTGATGGTAGACGACTCCCACGCGGTCGGTTTTGTCGGTGAAAATGGTCGTGGTTCCCATGAATACTGCGATGTGATGGGGCGTGTAGACATCATTACCGGTACGTTGGGTAAAGCATTGGGCGGGGCTTCTGGTGGTTATACCGCGGCGCGCAAAGAAGTGGTTGAGTGGCTGCGCCAGCGTTCTCGTCCGTACCTGTTCTCCAACTCGCTGGCACCAGCGATTGTCGCCGCATCCATCAAAGTACTGGAGATGGTCGAAGCGGGCAGCGAACTGCGTGACCGCCTGTGGGCGAACGCGCGTCAGTTCCGTCAGCAAATGTCGGCGGCGGGCTTTACCCTGGCGGGAGCCGATCACGCCATTATTCCGGTCATGCTTGGCGATGCGGTAGTGGCGCAGAAATTTGCCCGTGAGCTGCAAAAAGAGGGCATTTACGTCACCGGTTTCTTCTATCCGGTCGTTCCGAAAGGTCAGGCGCGTATTCGTACCCAGATGTCTGCGGCGCATACCCCTGAGCAAATTACGCGTGCAGTAGAAGCATTCACGCGTATTGGTAAACAACTGGGCGTTATCGCCTGAGGATGTGAGATGAAAGCGTTATCCAAACTGAAAGCGGAAGAGGGCATCTGGATGACCGACGTTCCTGTACCGGAACTCGGGCATAACGATCTGCTGATTAAAATCCGTAAAACAGCCATCTGCGGGACTGACGTTCACATCTATAACTGGGATGAGTGGTCGCAAAAAACCATCCCGGTGCCGATGGTCGTGGGCCATGAATATGTCGGTGAAGTGGTAGGTATTGGTCAGGAAGTGAAAGGCTTCAAGATTGGCGATCGCGTTTCTGGCGAAGGCCATATCACCTGCGGTCACTGTCGCAACTGTCGTGGCGGTCGTACCCATCTGTGCCGCAACACGATCGGCGTCGGTGTTAACCGTCCGGGCTGCTTCGCCGAGTATCTGGTGATTCCGGCGTTCAACGCCTTCAAAATCCCAGACAATATCTCCGACGACCTGGCTTCCATTTTTGATCCCTTCGGTAACGCCGTGCATACCGCGCTGTCGTTCGATCTGGTTGGCGAGGATGTGCTGGTCTCTGGTGCAGGCCCGATTGGTATTATGGCGGCGGCGGTGGCGAAACACGTTGGTGCACGTAACGTGGTGATTACTGATGTTAACGAATACCGCCTTGAGCTGGCGCGTAAAATGGGTATCACCCGTGCGGTTAACGTCGCGAAAGAAAACCTTAATGATGTGATGACAGAACTGGGCATGACCGAAGGCTTTGATGTCGGTCTGGAAATGTCCGGTGCGCCGCCAGCGTTTCGTACCATGCTCGACACCATGAACCACGGCGGTCGTATTGCGATGCTGGGTATTCCACCGTCCGATATGTCTATCGACTGGACCAAAGTAATCTTTAAAGGCTTGTTCATTAAAGGTATTTACGGTCGTGAGATGTTTGAAACCTGGTACAAGATGGCGGCGCTGATTCAGTCTGGCCTCGATCTCTCGCCGATCATTACCCATCGTTTCTCTATCGATGATTTCCAGAAGGGCTTTGACGCTATGCGTTCGGGCCAGTCCGGGAAAGTTATTCTGAGCTGGGATTAACACGAACAAGGGCTGGTATTCCAGCCCTTTTGCCTGAGGATAATCCGTTAAATATGTAAAATCCTGTCAGTGTAATCAAGATATCGTAATTGCGCTGATCTCTTATATAGCTGCTCTCATTATCTCTCTACCCTGAAGTGACTCTCTCACCGGTAAAAATAATATCTCACAGGCTTAATAGTTTCTTAATACAAAGCCTGTAAAACGTCAGGGTAACTTCAGAGATCGTTGGTAATTTATGATGAACAGCACTAATAAACTAAGTGTTATTATCCCGTTATATAATGCAGGTAATGACTTCAACGCTTGCATGGAATCTTTAATCGCGCAAACCTGGACTGCTCTGGAAATTATTATTGTTAACGATGGATCAACGGATAATTCTGTTGATATAGCAAAGCATTACGCAGAAAACTATTCGCATGTTCGCTTGTTGCATCAGGCGAATGCTGGCGCATCGGTGGCGCGTAATCGTGGGATCGAGGTGGCAACGGGAAAATATGTCGCTTTTGTCGATGCTGACGATGAGGTCTATCCCACCATGTACGAAACGCTGATGACCATGGCGTTAGAGGACGACCTCGACGTGGCGCAGTGCAACGCTGACTGGTGTTTTCGTGAAACGGGAGAAATCTGGCAATCCATCCCCACCGATCGCATACGCTCAACCGGCGTATTAACCGGCCCGGACTGGCTGCGGATGGGGCTTTCTTCCCGCCGTTGGACACATGTGGTCTGGATGGGGGTTTATCGCCGCGATGTTATTGTTAAAAATAACATTAAATTTATTGCCGGATTACATCATCAGGATATTGTCTGGACAACAGAATTTATGTTTAACGCGCTGCGTGCGCGATATACCGAGCAATCATTATATAAATATTATCTGCATAATACGTCAGTGAGTCGGTTGAACAGACAAGGGAACAAAAACCTTAATTATCAACGTCACTATATTAAGATTACCCGCCTGCTGGAGAAATTAAATCGAAATTATGCTGACAAAATTACGATTTATCCGGAATTTCATCAGCAAATAACTTACGAAGCATTGCGTGTTTGCCATGCGGTGCGCAAAGAGCCGGATATTCTTACCCGCCAACGGATGATTGCCGAGATATTTACTTCCGGTATGTATAAGCGCCTGATTACCAATGTGCGCAGCGTGAAGGTGGGTTATCAGGCATTACTGTGGTCTTTCCGCTTATGGCAATGGCGTGACAAAACACGATCGCACCATCGTATTACGCGTAGCGTCTTTAATTTGCGCTAGCGTTAAACTTCGCTGCTTCGGGCTGTTTGCCCCAGCCTTGCCACTGATGCTGGAAGTAAACGATCAGCGTGCTCTGGCTGATGCTTTCGCTTAATACTTCAAAGAAGCGATTCGCATAAACTGGCTCCAGCGGTTTTTTCGGTTTACACAGGTTCACGCCACGGAACGGATTACGCGGTGCACCGGGTACAGTATTTTTCGGCGGTGTAGATGTATCGACCTGTGGTTCATTCAGCAAGCTGCTGGCTTTCACCAGCGTAATGTCTGGCGGCAGGTTATAAACCATTTGTTGCAATACGCGTACCGTTGAGGGATGTGGATGACCAATGGCGATGGTCGAACCGTTGCGACGCGCCAGGTCAATTGCACGATTAAACTGTACACGAATATCCGCTTCATTTTGCGAATCGTCGAGGAACACCTTCCGTTTAATAACCTTCACGCCAGTGCCTTGTGCGGCGCGCATCGCCTGGGTATTACCGATGGTTACGCTGTCGAGGAAGTAAAGATTGTAACGCTCCAGCGCCTGCATCACTTTCTGCATACCAAACAGGTTAGAGGTCATCTTGCTGCCCATGTGGTTGTTGATCCCCACGGCATAGGGCACGTTATTGACCGCACTACGAATAATGCGCTCAATTTCGTCGCTGCTCATCTCCGGGCGTAGCGTATTTTTCTCCAGCGGCTGTTTACTCAGTGGTGCCATCGGTAGATGAATCAACACTTCGTGACCGCTGTTATGCGCTTTGGTCGCCATCTCTCTGGCGTGCGGTGAATCGGGTAATACAGCGACGGAGATAGCGGAAGGCATCGCCAGCACCTGGTTTTCGTTGTGCGGGCGATACCCAAAATCATCAATGACGATGGCAAGTTTGCCAGCAATTACGGGGGAGGAGAGCGCCAACAGAGCGGCAAATGCAAGAACGTTACGACGAAATGGAAACAAAACTTATCTTCCCAACCACGGCTGTGGATTGACCGCCTGACCCTGGCGGCGAATTTCGAAATAGAGTGAAGGCCGACCCTGACCGCCACTGCTGCCCACCAGTGCAATTGGCTGGCCCGCGCGAACCTGCGAACCAACGCTCACCAGTGCGCTCTGATTATAGCCGTAAAGACTCATGTCGCCTTTACCGTGCTCAACCACCACCACCAGACCGTAGCCTTGCAGCCAGTCAGCCAGAATCACCCGGCCGTCGGCAATCGCTTTAACTTCAGTACCTTCAGAGGCACCAATCACCATCCCTTTCCAGCGTAATTCACCCTGTAGCTGTTCGCCATAGCGATGCAGCGTTGGCCCGCGAACTGGCCAGAATGCCTGACCGCGCGGTGCGCCCAGACCACCGGTACGGGACATCAGCGATTTTTCGCTTTCGGTCGGCTTGTAGGTGGTGCCTTTGCGCGTCGCTTCTTTCTGGCGGTCGCGAACCGCCTGGGCCTCACGCGCTTCTCGTTCAGCACGCGCTTTCGCCGCAGCTTCCGCACGGGCAATGCTGTTACGCAGGCGGGATTCGTTGGCGCGCAGCTCGCTCAACTGTTGCTGACCTTGCTGGATGGAAGACTCCAGCCCTGCCAGCGTCTTTTTACGCTCGCTCAACGCCTGGGTCAGCTTCGCCTGTTGGGCGCGCTGCTCATATAAAAGCGTTTGTTGCTCGCTCTGTTTCTCTTCCAGTTCGGCACGCTGCATAGCGACTTCTTCACGCGTTTGTTTCAACTGAGCAATGGTTTCTTGTCGCGCCTGGTTGAGATAGCCGAAATAAGCCTGTAACCGCTGCCCACGCTGGCTTTCTTCACCGCTGAGAATCAGCTGAATACCGGTATGTTCACCCTGACGAAACGCGGCATCCAGTTGCGCGGCGAGGCTGCGCTCCTGGGCGGCTTTTTGCTGCTCCAGTTTGGCAATCGACGCGTTCATCTCATCAATCTGTTTATTGAGTTGATTGAGCGTATTTTGCGTTTCGCGCAGTTTGCGAGTGGCTTCAGAGATCGCCTCTTCCTGCTTTTTCAATTGTGCGAGCAGGCTTGCGCGTTGTTGTTGCTTTTGGCGTACCGCGCGCTCTTTCGCGGCGATGTCAGCCTGAATGGATTTGAGTTGGTCACGCTCATCCGCGTGGGCGGAAAAGGCGCACAACAATACGCCAGCGCTCAGAACGCTGGCGTAGATGATGGGCCTGATTGCAAACCTGCGCGGTTTCACGGCCCGTGTCATGGTATTAATCGCCTTTCCCCTCATGGGGAGGGATTATTCCACGATGAACAGCGGCTTACCAGTCATCTCTTGCGGGATTTCCATACCCATCAGCGACAACATGGTCGGCGCGATGTCAGAAAGTTTGCCGCCTTCAACCGCTTTCACGTTCTTATCACCAACGTAAATCAGCGGAACTGGCAGGTTGGTGTGTGCTGTGTGCGCCTGACCCGTTGCCGGATCGCGCATCTGTTCAGCGTTACCGTGGTCAGCGGTGATCAGCAGTTGTCCACCCACGGACTCAACCGCTTTCGCGACTTCTTCCACGCAGTGATCCAGCGCTTCAACCGCTTTAACCGCCGCTTCCATCACCCCGGTGTGACCTACCATGTCGCCGTTCGGATAGTTACAGATAATGGTGTCGTATTTGCCGCTCTTGATTGCCGCAACCAGTTTTTCGGTCAGCTCTGCGGAGCTCATTTCCGGTTGCAGATCGTAAGTTGCCACTTTCGGTGAGTTGATCAGAATGCGGTCTTCGCCTTTGAACGACTCTTCTACACCACCGTTAAAGAAGAAAGTGACGTGGGCATATTTTTCGGTTTCGGAAATACGCAGCTGAGTTTTGTCGTTTTTCGCCATCCACTCGCCGAAGGTGTTAACCAGGGAAGCTGGTGGGTAAGCAACCGCAGTTTTGATGTCAGCGGCGTATTCGGTCAGCATCACGAAATCCACGTTAACCACTTTCTTACGCGCGAAGCCATCGAAATCAGCGTTCACGAAAGCACGAGTGATTTCACGCGCACGGTCAGCACGGAAGTTCATGAAAATCAGCGCATCGCCGTCTTCCATTGCCGCGTCTGACTGACCTTCTGCACGAATAACGGTCGCTTTCACGAATTCGTCGTTTTCGTCACGAGCATAAGCAGCCTGCAAACCGGCAACGGCGGTATCGGCCTGGAACTCGCCCTGCGCCAGAGTCAGCAGGTCATAAGCTTTTTCAACGCGATCCCAACGGTTATCGCGATCCATGGCGTAGTAACGACCAATGATAGACGCTACGCGGCCTTTACCCAGCGCGGCAAATTTCTCTTCGAATTTTTTCAGCGAGGATTCAGCACTGCGCGGCGGAGTGTCGCGACCGTCAAGGAATGCGTGCAGGTAAATTTTTTCTGCGCCGCGTTCAGCTGCCAGTTCTACCATCGCCATGATGTGATCTTCGTGGCTGTGTACGCCGCCTGCGGAGAGCAGACCCATAATGTGTACTGCTTTACCTGCGTTTTTCGCTTTATCTACCGCGCCAGTCAGCACTGGATTAGCAAAGAAAGCGCGATCTTTGATTTCAACGTCCAGACGAGTCAGGTCCTGATATACGATGCGGCCGGCACCCAGGTTAACGTGGCCTACTTCGGAGTTACCCATCTGACGGTCAGGCAGACCGACTTCCAAACCGGAAGCGTCGATCAGGGTATGCGGACGATTGGCCCACAGTGCATCCATTACCGGGGTTTTAGCACTAAAAATGGCGTTATCCTGCTGTTCTTCGCGATAGCCATAGCCATCCAGAATCACCAGTACCATAGGTTTTTTAGAAACCGACATTGCGACAACCTCATACTCAAGAGTCAAAATTTGCGTAATTTTACTACAGCTGAATCGATAAAATAGCCTCTGAAGATCAAAATATACGACCGCTCGCGGCAAGCCGATGCCAGATTTACGCTTTTTTTTCGTAGCGCCCCGCAAAATTGCATTCCAGTTAACGCGCTGGCTGTATTTGCCGCACTGCGCAGGTATACTCCTTTCCTGGTTTTTTTAATCACTACGTCGGGAGTTGTTACCCCCCATGCAAGAAATTATGCAATTTGTTGGCCGTCATCCCATACTGAGTATCGCCTGGATCGCGTTACTGGTGGCGGTTCTTGTGACTACGTTTAAGAGCCTGACCTCGAAAGTGAAGGTGATTACTCGTGGTGAAGCTACGCGTCTGATCAACAAAGAAGACGCTGTGGTTGTGGATTTACGTCAGCGTGATGACTTCCGTAAAGGCCATATCGCAGGTTCTATCAACCTGTTGCCGAGCGAAATCAAAGCCAACAATGTTGGTGAGCTTGAGAAGCACAAAGACAAACCGGTTATCGTGGTAGATGGTTCTGGCATGCAGTGCCAGGAGCCTGCAAACGCGCTGACGAAAGCTGGTTTTGCGCAAGTATTCGTGCTGAAAGAGGGCGTTGCTGGCTGGGCTGGCGAAAACTTACCTCTGGTGCGCGGCAAATAATTTACCTGTCGTCTTTCATGATGCAGGCCGTTAGCTGCAATTAGGCCCCCAGCGACTTATTGTTATAAGCGTCTGGGGACACTCCATTTTGCAGCCGCCCTGCAACAAGAAATTTCAGGGTAAAAAAACAGGAGCTAAGTTATGGCCAATGTTGAAATCTATACCAAAGAAACCTGCCCGTATTGCCATCGTGCGAAAGCACTGCTGAGCAGCAAGGGCGTGAGTTTTCAGGAGTTGCCGATCGATGGCAACGCCGCTAAGCGTGAAGAGATGATCAAACGCAGCGGTCGCACCACGGTTCCCCAGATTTTTATTGACGCACAGCACATTGGCGGCTGTGATGACTTGTATGCATTGGATGCACGTGGTGGACTGGATCCCCTGCTGAAATAACGTGTGAACGTTGGCATTACATTGCGCAGTATTTAAGGACAACACTTAAGGGTTTTCTACACATGTCAGAACAAAACAACACCGAAATGACTTTCCAGATCCAACGTATTTATACCAAGGATATTTCTTTCGAAGCGCCGAACGCGCCGCACGTTTTCCAGAAAGATTGGCAGCCAGAAGTTAAACTTGATCTGGATACGGCATCTTCTCAACTGGCAGATGACGTTTACGAAGTGGTACTGCGTGTTACCGTAACGGCCTCCCTGGGTGAAGAAACCGCGTTCCTGTGTGAAGTTCAGCAGGGCGGTATTTTCTCCATCGCGGGTATCGAGGGCACCCAGATGGCACATTGCCTGGGTGCATACTGCCCGAACATTCTGTTCCCGTATGCTCGTGAGTGCATCACCAGCATGGTATCCCGCGGTACATTCCCGCAACTGAACCTTGCGCCGGTTAACTTCGATGCGCTGTTCATGAACTATTTGCAGCAGCAGGCTGGCGAAGGTACTGAAGAACATCAGGATGCCTGATGAACCAACGTAATGCTTCAATGACTGTGATCGGTGCCGGCTCGTACGGCACCGCTCTTGCCATCACCTTGGCAAGAAATGGCCACGAGGTTGTCCTCTGGGGCCATGACCCTGAACATATCGCAACGCTTGAACGCGACCGCTGTAACGCCGCGTTTCTCCCCGATGTGCCTTTTCCCGATACGCTCCATCTTGAAAGCGATCTCGCCACTGCGCTGGCAGCCAGCCGTAATATTCTCGTCGTCGTACCCAGCCATGTCTTTGGTGAAGTGCTGCGTCAGATTAAACCGCTGATGCGTCCTGATGCGCGTCTGGTGTGGGCGACCAAAGGGCTGGAAGCGGAAACCGGGCGTCTGTTGCAGGACGTGGCGCGTGAGGCGTTAGGCGATCAAATTCCGCTGGCGGTTATCTCTGGCCCAACGTTTGCGAAAGAACTGGCGGCAGGTTTACCGACGGCCATTTCGCTGGCCTCGACCGACCAGACCTTTGCCGATGATCTCCAGCAATTGCTGCACTGTGGCAAAAGTTTCCGCGTTTACAGCAACCCGGATTTCATCGGTGTGCAGCTTGGCGGCGCGGTGAAAAACGTCATTGCCATTGGCGCGGGGATGTCCGACGGTATCGGTTTTGGTGCGAATGCGCGTACGGCACTGATCACCCGTGGACTGGCTGAAATGTCGCGTCTTGGCGCGGCGCTGGGTGCCGATCCTGCCACCTTTATGGGCATGGCGGGGCTGGGCGATCTGGTGCTTACCTGTACCGACAACCAGTCGCGTAACCGCCGTTTTGGCATGATGCTCGGTCAGGGCATGGATGTACAAAGCGCGCAGGAGAAAATTGGTCAGGTGGTGGAAGGCTACCGCAATACGAAAGAAGTCCGCGAACTGGCGCATCGCTTCGGCGTTGAAATGCCAATAACCGAGGAAATTTATCAAGTATTATATTGCGGAAAAAACGCGCGCGAGGCAGCATTGACGTTATTAGGTCGTGCACGCAAGGACGAGCGCAGCAGCCACTAAACCCAGGGAACCTTTGTTACCACTATGACCCGGCCCGCGCAGAACGGGCCGGTCATTATCTTATCGTGTGGAGTAAGCAATGTCGTGTGAAGAACTGGAAATTGTCTGGAACAATATTAAAGCTGAAGCCAGAACGCTGGCGGACTGTGAGCCAATGCTGGCCAGTTTTTACCACGCGACGCTACTCAAGCACGAAAACCTTGGCAGTGCACTGAGCTACATGCTGGCGAACAAGCTGTCATCGCCCATTATGCCTGCTATTGCTATCCGTGAAGTGGTGGAAGAAGCCTACGCCGCCGACCCGGAAATGATCGCCTCTGCGGCCTGTGATATTCAGGCGGTGCGTACCCGTGACCCGGCGGTGGATAAATACTCAACCCCGTTGCTATACCTGAAGGGTTTTCATGCTTTGCAGGCCTATCGTATCGGTCACTGGCTGTGGAATCAGGGCCGCCGCGCACTGGCAATATTTCTGCAAAACCAGGTTTCTGTAACGTTCCAGGTTGATATTCACCCGGCAGCAAAAATTGGCCGCGGTATCATGCTTGACCACGCCACGGGCATCGTTGTGGGTGAAACGGCGGTGATTGAAAACGACGTATCGATTCTGCAATCTGTGACGCTTGGCGGTACGGGTAAATCTGGTGGCGACCGTCATCCGAAAATTCGTGAAGGTGTGATGATTGGCGCGGGCGCGAAAATTCTCGGCAATATTGAAGTTGGGCGCGGCGCGAAGATTGGCGCAGGTTCCGTGGTGCTGCAACCGGTGCCGCCGCATACCACCGCCGCTGGCGTTCCGGCACGCATTGTCGGCAAGCCGGATAGCGATAAACCGTCAATGGATATGGATCAGCATTTTAACGGTATTAACCATACGTTTGAGTATGGTGATGGGATCTGATGTCCTGTGATCGTGCCGGATGCGATGTAATCATCTATCCGGCCTACAGTAACTAATCTCTCAACAGCGCTCCCGGATACCCCAACTGCCGCCAGGCTTCATACACCACGACCGACACCGCATTGGACAGGTTCATGCTGCGGCTGTCCGGCACCATTGGAATACGAATTTTTTGTTCAGCGGGCAGGGCATCAAGAATGCTCGCTGGCAGGCCGCGTGTTTCCGGGCCGAACATCAGATAATCGCCATCCTGATAGCTTACGGCGCTGTGAGCAGGCGTACCTTTCGTGGTGAGGGCAAACAGGCGCTGGGGATTTTCTGCTTCAAGGAACGCGCGATAGTCATGATGACGCGTAACGGCGGTAAACTCGTGATAGTCCAGCCCCGCGCGGCGCAGGCGCTTATCGTCCCAGGCAAATCCCATCGGTTCGATGATATGCAGACGAAAGCCGGTATTAGCGCAAAGACGGATGATGTTGCCAGTATTTGGCGGAATTTCTGGTTCGTAAAGTACGATGTTTAGCATACTGCCCCCTTAGTGCGGGGGCAGGATAGCAGATATTCATCTAACCCTTAAGCTGCATTCCCTTTCGCCATTGGAGCCAGCGCCGCCGCCGGCGCTTTACTCAGCTCTTGCACCAGCGAATCTTGCGTAATTTCGCTAATCGATTTCGCGCCAGTCAGCGTCATCGCCACTTTCATCTCTTTTTCGATCAGATTTAGCAGGTTAGCTACACCCGCTTGGCCCGCTGTTGCCAGCGCATACAGGAAAGCACGACCCAGCAGTACGGTGTCGGCACCGAGCGCAATCATACGCACGACATCAAGCCCGTTACGTATTCCGCTATCCGCCAGAATGGCGATATCACCTTTCACCGCATCTGCAATAGCGGGCAACGCACGAGCGGAAGAGAGTACACCGTCCAGCTGGCGGCCACCGTGGTTAGAAACCACAATCCCATCAGCACCAAAACGTACTGCATCGCGCGCATCTTCCGGATCGAGGATCCCTTTGATCACCATCGGGCCATCCCAGAAATCGCGGATCCACTCAAGGTCTTTCCATGAGATGGACGGATCGAAGTTATTCCCCAGCCAGCCGATGTAATCTTCCAGTCCGGTCGGTTTGCCGAGGTAAGCCGAGATATTACCTAAATCATGCGGACGACCGTTCAGGCCCACATCCCACGCCCATTGCGGATGCGTCACCGCCTGCAAGTAGCGGCGCATTGCCGCATTTGGGCCGCTCATCCCAGAATGCGCATCACGGTAACGTGCGCCCGGTGTCGGCATATCCACGGTGAAAACCAGTGTCGAACAACCCGCTGCTTTTGCTCGCTCCAGTGCGTTACGCATAAAGCCGCGATCGCGCAGCACATAAAGCTGGAACCACATCGGACGTTTGATAGCCGGAGCCACTTCTTCAATCGGGCAAACGGAAACCGTCGAGAGAGTAAACGGAATGCCATGCGCATCCGCTGCTTTGGCAGCCTGAACTTCGCCGCGTCGCGCATACATGCCACACAAACCCACCGGAGCCAGCGCCACCGGCATCGACAATTTCTCATTAAACAGCGTCGTTTCCAGGCTTAAGTCAGACATGTTTTTCAGAATACGCTGGCGCAGCGCCACTTCTGACAAATCTTCCACGTTGCGGCGCAGCGTGTATTCAGAATATGCACCCCCATCCATATAGTGGAACAGGAACGGCGGCAGAATGCGTTGTGCTGCGGCGCGATAATCGCTGGCTGCGGAAATAATCATGCGTTTTTCTCCCTCGAATGCTCATTATGGTCACCAGGCAGGCGGGTAATGCGTGCATGGCGAGCTTGATCTTCATCGAATCGTTTCATGGTGGTGTGAACAAAGCTAAGGTGCGCCATCATTGCTTTACGCGCCCCGTCAGCATCACCGGCAAAAATGGCGTCAATGACTGCCTGATGTTGTTCGGTCAGCTGTGAAAAAACCGGGGGTACCAGATACATCCGCTGGCGGCTATGCTTCACGGAGGATTGCAGGACATCGAAGAAACCGCGCATGGTTTGCAGCAGCACGATGTTATGCGAGGCTTCGGCAATCGCCAGATGAAAACGAACGTCCGCTTGTGAGGCGAGATCCGGGTCTTCACTTAGCGTTGCTTCAAAGCAAAGCTGAATCTTTTCTTTTTCGCCAGGTGTGGCGCGCATTGCCGCATGCCACGCGGTGCTGGCTTCAATGGCGTAGCGGGCTTCCAGAATATCGAAACTGTAATCCGGATCATCGGCCATCAGCGTTTTCAGCGGCTGGACGATGTTTTGCTCCGACCATGTGTCATGACGCCAGCGAATAAACGTCCCGCCGCCACGTCGACTGAGCAGCACACCTTCGCTTACCAGTTTCGCCAGCGCCTCGCGCAGTGAATTTCTCGACACGCCGAGTTGCATCGCCAGTTGACGTTCAGCGGGCAACTTCATGCCCGCCTCCAGGTTTTTTTCATCAATCAGCGCCCGCACACGATCGGCAACCTCGTCTGACAGGCGTCTGGGTAAAACAATCATTAAGGAATCATCCACGTTAAGACATAAGCCTGAAGCGTGGTGATCACGCCCACCATACAGGTGAAGATCAGGCTGTGTTTGACGGTAAAGCGGAACAGATCTGACTCTTTGCCTACCAGGCCTACCGCCGCACAGGCGATAGCGATAGATTGCGGAGAGATCATCTTACCGGTGACACCACCGGTGGTGTTGGCGGCAACCAACAACAGGTCAGAAACGCCAATTTGTTGTGCTGCAGTGGCTTGCAGCGCGGCGAACAGGGCGTTAGATGAGGTATCCGATCCGGTCAGGAAGACACCAAGCCAGCCGAGGAACGGCGAGAAGAAGGTGAATGCATGGCCGGTGTGCGCCAGTGCCAGCGCCAGCGTTGATGATAGTCCGGAATAGTTCGAGATAAAGGCGAACGCCAGCACCATACCGATGGAGTAGATAGGCAGAGCCAGTTCTTTCAGCGTGCTGCCGAAGGTGCTGATAGCGTCAGATGGTTTCATCTTCAGCCAGACAATCGAGAGCAGGGCAGCAAAAAGAATGGCGGTACCGGTGGCAGAGAACCAGTCAAACTTAAACACGGCGGCATACGCTGTCGCTTCGCTGACCACTGGCGGCATACGGGCAACCAGTTTATCGAGGTACGGCACCGGAATGTTGATCACCCACTCATACAGCGCACCGCCTGAAGCGAACAGGGCTTTAAACGGCGGGATACTCCACAGCGTTACGGTGGCGGTCAGGAACAGGAACGGTGTCCAGGCGCGCAGCACCTGACCTGCCGTGTAACCTGTGTGAGCCAGCGTCATATCAACCTGTGACGCCCCTAAGTCACCGAAGCGGAATACGCGCACTGGTTGCCAGCGTTTGAGGAACAGCGTCAGGCAGAGCAGTGATACCAGCGAAGAGATAATGTCTGGCAGTTCCGGCCCAATGAAGTTAGAGCTGAGGTATTGAGCAATGGCAAACGAACCACCTGCAACCACGACCGCAGGCCACGTCTCTTTGATACCGCGCCAACCGTCCATAATCGCCATGATCCAGAACAGCACGATAATGGTCATAAACGGCAGCTGACGCCCCACCATCTGACCAATCTCAAAGCTGTCGATGCCTGTTACCTGCCCGGCGACCAGAATCGGAATACCCATCGCGCCAAATGCCACTGGTGCGGTGTTAACAATCAGGCACAGTCCGGCGGCGTAGAGAGGTTTAAAGCCCAGACCGACCAGCAATGCGGCGGTAATTGCTACCGGTGCGCCAAAGCCTGCGGCTCCTTCAAGGAAAGCGCCGAAACAGAAACCGACGATCAGCATTTGCAGGCGCTGGTCAGGGGTTATCGAAAGAATAGACGAGCGGATGATGTCAAACTGCCCGGTTTTCACCGAGATCTTATAGACGAACACCGCTGCAATAATGATCCACGCGATGGGCCACAAACCGTAGAAGAAGCCATAAATCACCGAGGCCAGCGCGTTAGCGACCGGCATTTTATAGAACAGCAAAGCCACGGCAAGGGCGATTGCCACCGTCCATGAGGCGGCGACATAACCTTTGAGTTTGAGCTTAATCAGCGCAAAGAAGAAAAACAGGATGGGAAGCGATGCTATCAGGCTGGAAAGCCAGATATTCCCGGCGGGATCGTAGTTTTGTTGCCAGAGATTCATTGCAGGTCTCCTGCAGTCCACACACGCCGTGTAATGAGTCTGTTGCTCATCTCCTTGTCACACGTTGTGTAAAAGTGGCACTGCCAATTGTGTTGTGTAGGGATAATGACAATGGATAGTTAACTAAATGTTATGCATTAGCAACATTGATGTGAGTTTTAATTGGGGAATTGTGAACCAGAGGTCAGATAAGCGAAGAATTGGTAGGGCCAATTCTTGTGGGGGGAGATGTCTGGTAAAGAAAAGGGCAATCCTCATCAGAGAATTGCCCTTAGTCACACTAACTTAATGGATCATTACCACTGAATACCGGCACCGAGTGCGGCGGAGTATTCACCCTGGCTATTGGTACTACCTTGTAATTTGTAGACCCAACGACCATTGGCGCTCACCATCGACACACCTAAAGCAACAGCCGATTCACCGTTGTAAGTACCACCACCAATAGAGGCCATGCTGGCTCCCGGCGTGTAAGCCTGCGGCAGACCGGTCATTGCCATTGCAGAAGCGATACCACCACTCAGCTTGCTTTCAGTTTTGGACAGTTTGTTATCCATCTCAACCATGCGCTGATCGGTGTATTGCTTCGTTTCCTGCACACTTTGCTTCAACTGCGCATAGTTCACTGCGTCGTTGTTATTCACGCCAGCAGAAACGTTGCTGATGCGAGTCGTACCGCCATTGCCACCACCGAGGGTGATGTTACTGTAATCAACGGAACCGTCAGCTTTGGTGTCGTAGCGCACGCCGCCTGCTTCAGAAGACTTCAGTTGTGAAACGTTAACCGCATCGGTGGCATTAACACCGGCAGCAACGTTGGTGATACGGCGCTGGTTGGTAGAAGAACCCACAGAGATGGTGTTTTCTTCGTTGGCCACGGAACCGGTACCCAGCGCGACGCTGTTGTCAGCGGCAGCAATGGAACCAGAACCAATTGCAACACTGTCTTTACCCTGCGCGTTGGCATCTACGCCATCGGTGTTGGTCTTGAAGTATTTGGTGCTACCGGTGGTTACGATATCGCCAATGCCGTTTTCGATATTGGTAACGCGAGTATCCAGATTCGTCACCTGATTGTTCAGGTTAGTAATGCTCTGGGTATTCTGGGAAACCTGCGCGTCCGTTACTTTCAATTGACCCACGTTGACCGCATCGGTATCAGCCGAACCTGCTGCGACGTTGGTGATCTGACGTTGACCGTCTTCACTGCCGACAGAGAACTCACCCACAGAGTTCTGCGGTGCGTCCATGTTGTAGGCGGTGTAGTTGGTCTGCGCACCACGGGTAGTCTGAGAGCCATTCCCCATTGCAATGCTGTTTGCATGGTTTGCACTTGCGTTGCTACCGATAGCAATACCATTGATCGCATCAGCCAGAACCAGCGTGTTCAGGCCGATACCAATACCCGCATTACCATTAACGATGGTTTTCGCGCCCATTGCCAGCGAGTCTTCACCGACTGCCAGTGAGTCTTCAGCCGTTGAGTTGGCGTGATAGTATTTGGTTGGTGTGGTTGCGACTGCACCAATGGCGTTCTGCAACTGGCGAACCGTAACAGCGTCATGGGCTTCGGAACCATCCGCGACGTTGATGATTTGACGATATTTACCATCATCACCGATCGACAATGCACCAAGCAGTTCGCCGTCCGTGGTGTCATAACCAATCACAACACCTTCTTCCGATACGCTGGTGTTACGAGAACCTTTAACAATCACACGGCTGGAGACGGATTCGCTACCCAGCGCAATACTCGTCTCAACGCCGCTGTAGCTGCCCTGACCGATGGCCACGCTGCTATCGCCTTTGGCAACAGTGTTATACCCCACAGCGGTAGAGCCAATACCTGCTGCGCTGGCATCGGTGAAGGTTAAACCGGTGTCATTGGTACGCACATAGTTAATACCTGCACCATTTTCTTCGATGTAGGTTTCACTGGTGTTACCGGCAAGCTGATTGATGACTTCGCTGTTCTGCTGGATCAGCATATTGGTGTTAAACAGCTGAGAACCGTTGATAGCATCGGTGCTACCTTCACCAATGTTACCATCAGCAACGTTTGTGATAATGCTGGCCTTGCCGTCATGACTGGCGTTGTAAGCCCCTTCGCCGTTATTGGCGGTCGCATCCCACAGCAGCGCGTTCTCATCAAGCGCATCCAGAGCTTCACCGACGTTGTTGTAATCGGTATTTGCAATGGTGTAAGTCGGCGCAGTGATAGTGCCGTCAGCGTTAACTTCTGCATCACCGCCCAGCGCATCAGCGATGTACTTATTGGTGGTATAGAGTTGTGAGCCGTTAATCGCGTCGCTGCTGGTGGCAGAGATTGCACCATTTGCGACGTTAGTAATCTTACTGGCGGTGTTATCTACCCCGCGACCGGCGCTGAATGCACCAGCACCGTCATTGGCTGTCGCATCCCAGAGCAGGGCATCACCGAGAGAATCACTAAATGAAGTGTTAATTGCGGCCAGAGCATCCCCGACGTTAGTGTAGTCAGTGCCGCCAATACTATAGGTTGGCCCGGTTAATACACCTGTATCGCTAATATCAGCACCACCACCCAGATAGGACGTGAATGAATCAGCCAAACCATATAGTTGTGAGCCATTTATGGCGTCAGTGCTGTCAGAGGAGACTATGCCAGCTTGTACGTTGCTGATTTTGTTGGTGGCGTTAGTACCGTGTGCAGCGGTGAATGCGCCTGCGGCGTCGTCCCATTTCAGGGCGTCTTCACCGAGATTATTCACCGTATCAGTCAGGTTAGTGATATTGGTGGTGTTAGTGGCGATATTGGTGGTGTTGGTCGCCACGTTATCGTTGGTGGTTTTCAGCTGAGAACCGTTGACGGCGTCGGTGCTGGTATCAGAGAGTTCG
>NZ_JBJQKY010000027.1:0-65877 GCF_046486595.1 Escherichia sp. WS3063 | reverse complement strand
GGTGTTAGTGGCGATATTGGTGGTGTTGGTCGCCACGTTATCGTTGGTGGTTTTCAGCTGAGAACCGTTGACGGCGTCGGTGCTGGTATCAGAGAGTTCGCCAGCGGTGACGTTGGTGATTTTGCTGGTGGCATCGGTGCCGTGCGCGGCGCTGAATGCGCCAGCCGCTTTGTTCCACAGCAGGGAATCATCACCGAGACTGTCAACAGCGTCAGTCAGGTTGGTGATATTGGTGGTGTTAGTGGCGATATTGGTGGTGTTGGTCGCCACGTTATCGTTGGTGGTTTTCAGCTGAGAACCGTTGACGGCGTCGGTGCTGGTATCAGAGAGTTCGCCAGCGGTGACATTGGTGATTTTGTTGGTGGCGTTAGTGCCGTGTGCAGCGGTGAATGCGCCTGAGGCGTCGTCCCATTTCAGGGCGTCTTCACCGAGGTTAGTCACCGTATCAGTCAGGTTGGTGATACTGGTGGTGTTGCCAGCCACTTCGCCCGTCAGGTTAGTGATGTTGGTGGTGTTTGCCGCCACATCGTCCTTGGTCGCTTTCAGCTGAGAACCGTTGACGGCGTCGGTGCTGGTGTCAGAGAGCTCACCAGCGGTGACGTTAGTGATTTTGTTGGTGGCGTTAGTGCCGTGTGCAGCGCTGAACGCGGTGCCGTTCCACAACAGAGCATCCTGCTGCAGATCGTACAATTGAGAGCCGTTTACTACATCGGTGCTGGTTGCAGAAACCGTACCTTTAGCAACATTAGTGATTTTACTGGTGGTATTTGAGCCGTGTGCAGCGGTGAATGCCCCCGCGGTTCTATTCCATTGCAGAGTATTATTGTCGATTCCTGACAGAGCATCACCCACGTTATTATAGGTGCCGCTTTTCAACGCGTAGCTTACTGCACTTATGCTGCCATCGTTGCCTACAGTAGCGCCTCCCCCGAGCCGTTTGGCGACTGAATCACTGATCGTATAAAGCTGTGAGCCGTTGATGGCATCGGTACTGGTGTTGCTTATGGCACCAGCAGCCATATTAACAATTTTGCGTTTTGTTGTGCTGTTGCCAACTGAAACTGTATTGCTTGCATCAGTGGTCGATCCTGCGCCGATAGCGACAGAATTGTCGGTCGCTGCTGTAGCCCCTACACCGAGGGCGACAGAATCATTGCCGCTTGCCCTGGATTGACTACCGAAAGCTAGACTGTTGCTGCCTCCCGCGGCACTGCCCTCTCCTAGCGCGATGGCATTCTCTC
Source organism: Escherichia sp. WS3063 (assembly GCF_046486595.1). Taxonomy (NCBI): domain Bacteria; kingdom Pseudomonadati; phylum Pseudomonadota; class Gammaproteobacteria; order Enterobacterales; family Enterobacteriaceae; genus Escherichia; species Escherichia sp. WS3063. The sequence goes on along the minus strand of NZ_JBJQKY010000027.1, from coordinate 64,636 downwards.
CTGCAGACGAACTGTTACTGCCCAACGCGATTGAGTTCACTTTGCTTGCAATGCTGCCTTGCCCCAGCGCAATCGCGTTTTGTTCGCTGGCTTCACTTGTGTTACCTAATGCAATACTGGATTCGCCAGATGCCTGACTTGCGTTTCCTAATGCAAGGCTGTATTTACCAAGTGCCTTGCTCTCATTGCCAAGGGCTACCGCGTACTCTGCATCGGTGAAAGCAAATACCCCCATCGCGATGGAGTAACCCGCATTTATGCTTGCACTCGACGAAGCGCCCATCGAAATAGAGCGGTCACCGTTAGATTGTGCTTTAACCCCAAGAGCCAGTGAAGCATTGCCATTCGATTCGCTATATGCACCTAACGCAGTACTCCACATACCTAACGCTTTGGAGTAGTAGCCCACGGCAGTTGCTGCGCCATTCGTTGTGGTATGAGTGCTTGCTTCAGCATCGGTACCAATAGCTATCCAACCTGTTCCATTATTATGACCAGCAGGGGTAACACCAGTACCTGTATCTAACCCTGCCTGAGCTAATGCCCCAGACGACGACAATAATCCACCCGCAACCAGTGCAGAAATTAACAGCTTACTGCGCCCGCTCTTCTTCCCACGACTTTTCGCCGTTTCGCTGGCAACGCTGTAACTGCCCGTCGCCGGATTCCAGATAACTTTAAAAATTTTGTTCATTATTGATGCTCTCTATTCCTTGATATAAGCGCAGAAGCTGCATTTATTTTTTGTTTTTTCGCTGCCGAGTTTCAGCAGATTGAACAGTGTCGAACTGGAGATTGGCCATATTGATGGACAACTTCAGATACTTCAGGTTATTAGGCGAAACGCCTTTTAATGTCAGATTAATGTCTTGCCATTGACCAGGCATTAATTGCAGAGTGGAATTCAGTGTGGTGTTGAAAAGTAATTGTTGCCACTTTGCCAGATCTTTGGCATCGGTGGGTCTTTCATTGCCCCATGTCGCATGAAAGCCAATATTTGATACGGGAACGCTTAATAAATTAACCAGCGAAATACGAATAACGCTGCCATTTTCAACTGCATCAATAGCCAGCACCCGGCCTGCCAAACCAACAGAGCCGTTATTTAAAATGAAGTATTGGGTTTGTGCCGGGTTAAATTCTGTAAAGACAAATTCGTCCTGTTTGTCTTTAACCGCCTTCACCACGCCAGCGAGCGTCTTGGTACTATTTATGATAGTAGTTTGTTGTTTTTCAAAATGTTCTATCTTTCGCTTATCGAGTTCCTGTTGTTTCTCAAGCGCCTCAATTTTGCTTTTTTGCAACTCTTGCTGTGTAACGAGGTCGTCGACCTTACTCGCTTTTTCAATATAGTCACACCCTGCCAATAAGCAGAGAGGCACTATTATTAACACGCTTAACAGTGTTTTCTTTAGGTTCATAGGATGAATTCCTTTTCATAATCCCGATACAGTTGATAATTACGGCACAATCATTTTTTTTATGAATGATTAGAGTGGAGCATATCCGACAAATAAATTTGTTAGAGAATTTTTGTATTAATCGGTTGTGCGAATATGTTATTAAGTGTCAAACAATTTCGGTTTGTAGCCAATAATATTAATCGCGCGGATTTTAATGATCGGTGTCAATCAATGTCAAATGTTTCACCGGTTAAAGGCCTAGGGCAGGGAAAGGTAAATATTCAGTTGAGTGATGTTTTATTGCGAAGTTTGCGATGCTGATAGAAAAATTTAAATAATTAATTATGTTTCAAGCATTGATATGCGGTAATTCATTGTTGATATTGATACATCATTATTTAATTTGTACCTGCTTTTCAGAATTTAGCCTGCTCAGATCGCTCAGAAGTGTAGGTGGAGTTGAATATATAATGTTAAGAACGTTACAAATATTCGATCTCTGAAACAGGCTCCTGCATGTGCCAGCAGGAGCGAGTAAATCGTGAGTGGCTGTAATTACAGCGACGAGAAAGGAACTTAAAACGCGGTCTTAGAGAACCCTGTCATCTCTTGCAGGCCCATTTCACGGCCCAGCGCGGTCATTGGGTGCACAACGACCAGTCCGCGAACGCTCTTCTTCAGTTTACCCATATCAGCTTGTTCTTTTTTAGTAATCGCGCGCTGGAACGGCATCTTCATCAGCTTCTGTGCTTCCTTACTGAGTTTCTGGCTGTGAACTTCGCGCAGGCGAGCAATTTCTGCTTCCAGAGTGGCTTTCTCTTTTTCCAGTTCGGCATATTTGTCTGCGGCTTCAACCAGCGACAGATCGGCCTGCTGGTGACGGATGGCGTCCAGGCGATCGCTGAGACGTTTGATTTCGTTTTTTTCGACTTCTTTCATGTGATGGCTTCTGATAAAGATAAATTTATAGCCCCTAGTATGCGCGACCAGGTGCTTTGTTCACAACTGATGACATTGCAATAGTTCTATAACGTAAACATTAACATGCTTAAAAACTACGCAATTTATTGATTAATTAAGAAATTTAAAGAAAAAAGATAGTTAATAGAAACGGATGATTATTGAGGATTGAGCACGTTTTCCTTAATGTCATTTATACCGGGATCTAAACTAAAATTGGCGGCCGCGCATTCCCGGCGCGGGGTAATACGGAGATATCATCATGGGCAAATTAGGTGAAAACGTTCCGCTTCTTATCGATAAAGCCGTAGATTTCATGGCATCGAGCCAGGCGTTCCGGGAGTATCTGAAAAAACTACCTCCCCGTAACGCGATTCCGTCCGGAATACCTGATGAAAGCGTGCCGTTATATCTACAACGTCTGGAATATTATCGTCGGCTTTATCGGCCGAAACAGGTAGAGGAGAAGTAAGCGAAAGTACTTACTTTTGAAAGGCTTTTTTTAAGCTGATTTTGGAAATCAGCTCTGTCAGTGAAAGGACCATTGTTGATCGCACAGCCTGTTGGTAACGCTGAATTTGCATTGCATACAAACTGGAGTCTGCAGGTTCAAACTGTGGCGGCGGTGGTAACGCCGCCACGCAATGCAGTTCACCAAAGGGTCCAAGGATTTCGTCGTCGGTAAACGCGTACTCGTTGCCGTCGTGATTTAGCTCTTCACGCAATGCCATCAGCAGTTCCGCATCTTCGTATTCCTGGCGGTTAATGACGCCCAACCCGTAAATGAGTTTTAAACGCACAGAAAGATCGCCCAGCGGACCATCGCCGTCGAGTAACGGTTCTACAGCATACTTCACCGCGTAATCGTCTTTGCGGAATACCTGAAGCACCAGAAGATTTACCGCCTCGGTCAAAAGCTCGACGGCGGTGATCAGAAAGCTTCGCACGGTTTTGCCAGCATTCAGACGCTCAAGCACACGGTTTTCAAAGGCCTGGGTTTGTTCCATTGTTGCCTGCATATCTGACAATCTGTTATTCGGGCGCAGGGTGTCCTGCGCCTGGTCCACCATTATTGCATTGCTTTATAAGCGGTTACCGCCTCGGATACAACCTCGCTGTTGGCATCAAGACCGGAAATCTGTGCCAGCGCCGCCTGCGGACCTTTGTCAGCGATCAGTGCTGCCAGTTCCTGAGCCTGCGGATCATCTTCACTGCGGAAGTGCATTGCAGCGGCAATACCTTCAATCAGGTTTTTATGTGGCAGACCATATTCCAGTGTACCGAGCAGTGGCTTAATCAGACGGTCACCAGCGCTCAGTTTACGCAGCGGCTGACGGCCTACGCGCTCTACATCATCTTTCAGATACGGGTTCTCGAAACGACCGAGGATTTTCTGGATGTATGCCGCATGCTTGTCTGCGTCAAAGCCGTAGCGCTTGATCAGTACCGCACCGCTTTCTTCCATCGCACCTTTTACCACCGCGCGGATTTTCTCGTCGAGAATCGCATCACGAATGGTCTGATGAGCCGCCAGTTTTCCGAGGTACGCGGTTATAGCATGACCCGTATTCAGGGTGAAGAGTTTACGTTCGACAAATGCCATCAGGTTGTCGGTTAACTCCATGCCTGGGATGTTCGGCAGCGCGCCTTTGAACTGGGTTTTATCAACAATCCATTCGCTGAATGTTTCTACAGTCACTTCCAGCGGATCGTTGGTTGCAGAAGCCGAAGGCGGCACGATGCGGTCAACGGCGGAATCAACAAAGCCAACGTGTTCTTCTACCCACGCTTTGGCATCTTCCGGCAGGGCGTTCATCACATGTCCTTTCAGCTGTGTGGTGCCGCGGACCATGTTTTCACAAGCGATGATGTTCAGCGGGGATTCATTACCTTGTTCTTTACGTTTCACCAGCCCTTTGGCGATTGCCGGGGCAATACGTTCCAGCACAACCGGGCCCACGGCGGTAGTGACTAAATCAACCTGAGCAATCAGATCAACGACATCATCACCAATGCTGCTGACAGCATTGACGCCGGAAACGGTATCTACCTGCTCGGTTTCACCAACCACATGAACCTGATAGCTATGACGGGCATTCAGGGCATCAAGTACCACCTGATTGACATCGGCAAACGTCAGTTGGATACCCGCGTCTGCCAGCAGTTTACCGATAAAGCCACGACCGATATTACCTGCGCCAAAATGTAATGCTTTCATAGTATTAACCTTCATCAATGTTTTTACCCGAGAGGGCTGGGGTGAGGCTTTTCCCTCACACAAACCCTCTCCGTGAGGAGAGGGTAGGATTGGATTACTTACGACCTGCCAGCAATTCCAGCACTTCATCCACGCTGGTGGTGTGTGCCAGACGCTCGATGACGGACTCATCATCCAGCGCATTGGTCAGGCTGGTGATAACCTGAATGTGCTCGTTGTTACGGGCAGCAATACCAATCACCAGACGGGCAATGTCATCTTCTTCTTCACCGAAGCGCACGCCTTCCGGGTACTGGCAGAACACGACGCCCGTTTTCAGTACGCGATCTTTCGCTTCAACCGTACCGTGTGGCACCGCGATAGACTCACCCAGATAAGTCGGGGTCAGTTTTTCACGATCCAGCATCGCCTGAACATATTCCGGCTCAACGTAACCGCCTTTCACCAGCTGCTCGCCAGCAAAACGAATCGCTTCTTCTTTGGTGGCCGCTTTGCGACCGAGGAAGATGTTCTCCGCGCCCAGTTTGAACAGGTTAGCACTGGAATCGTCAAAGCTGTCTTTCAGACTGTCTTTCACTTTCACTTCGTTTTCAGTATGGCGCTGGGCAGCAACCAGGCGTTCGGTCAGGCTGGTGTACAGGCCGCTGTCGAGGAAGTTGGTCAGCGAAATATGCTGTGCCTGCGGAACCTGGCGCATAGCGCGTTCGGTCAGGTCACGGTGAGTGATGACCAGGTCCACATCTGGCGGCAGGTTGTTGATCGCGCTGTTAGTAACAGAAATCTGCGACAGACCTGCATCCTGAATTTTCTTACGCAGCACACCTGCGCCCATCGCACTGGAACCCATACCGGCGTCACAGGCAACGATGATTTTACGTACGTGGCTCAGGTCGTTAGTCACATCGCCCGCAGACAGCGGAGATGCACCTTTAGACTCAGCTTTCATGTCCTGCATACGACGCGTTGCTGCTTCAATATCATCTTCTTCTTTCACTTTGCTGGTTTTCAGCAAAATAGCAGAGACAACGAAGGAGACAGCCATCGCCGCACATACACCCGCGATGTTAGCGAAATAAGCACCTTTTGGTGTCATTGCCAGTACAGCAAGGATAGAACCCGGAGATGCCGGAGAAACCAGCCCACCGCCCAGGATAGTCAGCGTGAACACGCCAGTCATACCGCCGAGGATAACGGCCAGAATCAGACGCGGATTCATCAGCACATACGGGAAGTAGATTTCGTGGATACCCCCCAGGAAGTGGATGATTGCCGCACCGCCCGCAGACTGTTTAGCGCTACCACGACCAAAGAACATGTACGCCAGCAGCACGCCCATACCCGGACCTGGGTTAGCTTCAATCAGGAAGAAGATGGATTTACCCAGTTCATGGGACTGCTGAATACCCAGCGGCGAGAAGATACCGTGGTTAATGGCGTTGTTGAGGAACAGGATTTTCGCCGGTTCAACAAAGATAGACGCCAGCGGCAGCATGTCATGGACAACCATGAAGTTAACGCCCGCCGCCAGCATTTTAGACAGGGCTTCAACAACCGGGCCAATGCCGAGAAATGCCAGAATAGCGAGGATCATCCCGATGATGCCTGCGGAGAAGTTATTCACCAGCATTTCAAAACCGGATTTGATCTTACCGTCTACCCAGCGGTCGAAGTGCTTAATGCACCAGCCGCCCAGCGGACCTGCAATCATAGAACCGAGGAACATCGGCATGTCTGCGCCGACGATAACGCCCATGGTGGTAATGGCACCGACTACGCCGCCACGTTCGCCGCCTACCAGCTTACCACCGGTATAACCGATCAGCAGTGGCAGGAGATAAGTGATCATCGGCCCGACCAGCTTCGCCAGCGTTTCGTTCGGTAACCACCCTGTTGGAATAAATAACGCGGTGATGATACCCCACGCGATAAACGCGCCGATATTTGGCATCACCATGTTGCTGAGGAAACGACCAAAGCTTTGCACTTTGATCTTAATATCGGATGACATAAAAACACCCCTTCTTATGTTTGCTGTCGCGCAGGCTGGAAGCCCGAGGTTTTTTGTTAATGTGGCGGCAGAGGTAGCCGGACCTTGTAGATACTGCGAAATCTGGCACTGAATCGGTTAACTGTCCAGTCAACGGCTTTTTGTGTGATATGAATCACATAAATATAGGGGGTAGAGAGGTAATTGACGTGATGTGCATCACAAAACTCTTGTGTAAAAAAGCAACAAGGCGGCGATTTTCGCTAAAAATGGCATTTAAATGTGAGTAATGTCACATTTTTGTTTTGTTAGTTTGTTGAATCTTTGTGATCTGAATCACAAGATATTTTCTTACGGCGTTCACCTGATGTGATCTGCAGCATGTTATGCCTTCGTCATAAAATCGTTATGTAACTAAGCAACTCATCACCTCTAAAAATTATTCTTCGGTGTTATGGCGAGAATCGCCAACCCGGATTATTGTCAAAATATCAGCCCGACTCCCATCTGGCTGCCAGCCAAAAACAACACTGATAAACGTGAATCCGAGGCAGATATGTTTCTAAACTACTTCGCGTTGGGAGTGCTGATCTTCGTCTTTCTGGTGATTTTTTATGGAATCATCGCGATACATGACATCCCTTATCTGATTGCCAAAAAGCGTAATCACCCCCATGCCGACGCTATTCATACAGCGGGCTGGGTGAGCCTGTTTACTCTGCATGTTATCTGGCCGTTCCTGTGGATCTGGGCGACGCTCTATCAACCGGAGCGTGGCTGGGGTATGCAGTCACATGTTGCGTCGCAGGAGAAAGCGACTGACCCGGAAATCGCCGCACTTTCTGACCGGATTTCCCGGCTGGAGCATCAACTCGCCGCCGAGAAAAAGACTGACTATTCCACGTTCCCGGAGATCTAAATATGGATCTATTGATTGTTTTAACTTACGTGGCGCTGGCGTGGGCGGTCTTTAAAATCTTCCGCATTCCGGTAAATCAGTGGACGCTGGCGACGGCGGCGCTGGGAGGCGTGTTTCTGGTGAGTGGTTTGATTTTGTTGATGAACTACAACCACCCTTACACTTTTACCGCGCAAAAGGCAGTGATAGCGATCCCCATCACGCCACAGGTGACGGGAATTGTTACTGAAGTCACCGACAAAAATAATCAGCTTATTCAGAAGGGCGAGGTGCTTTTTAAGCTCGACCCGGTTCGTTACCAGGCGCGAGTTGACAGACTTCAGGCTGACCTGATGACGGCGACGCATAATATAAAGACGCTGCGCGCGCAGCTCACTGAAGCGCAGGCCAACACCACCCAGGTTTCAGCGGAGCGCGACCGTCTGTTTAAAAATTATCAACGTTACCTGAAAGGCAGCCAGGCGGCGGTGAATCCGTTCTCGGAACGTGACATCGACGATGCGCGGCAAAATTTCCTCGCGCAGGACGCGCTGGTGAAAGGCTCGGTGGCGGAGCAGGCGCAGATCCAGAGCCAGCTCGACAGTATGGTTAACGGCGAGCAGTCGCAGATTGTGAGCTTAAGAGCGCAACTTACTGAAGCAAAATATAACCTTGAGCAGACTGTCATTCGCGCACCGAGCAATGGCTACGTTACTCAGGTACTGATCCGCCCAGGTACATACGCAGCTGCCTTGCCGCTACGTCCGGTGATGGTTTTCATCCCCGAGCAAAAACGGCAAATTGTCGCCCAATTTCGGCAGAACTCGCTGTTACGTCTGAAACCCGGCGATGATGCGGAAGTGGTGTTTAACGCGCTACCTGGGCAGGTGTTTCACGGCAAACTGACTAGTATTTTACCTGTCGTGCCAGGCGGTTCTTATCAGGCGCAGGGGGTATTGCAATCATTAACGGTCGTGCCCGGCACGGACGGTGTGCTGGGAACCATTGAACTGGACCCTAACGATGATATTGATGCCTTACCCGACGGCATTTACGCCCAGGTAGCAGTTTACTCCGACCATTTCAGCCATGTTTCGGTGATGCGGAAGGTGCTGCTAAGAATGACCAGTTGGATGCATTATCTTTATTTGGATCATTAAATAATATTAATGTATTGAATCTTGTAAATGTGGTTGAGAGCAAAAAATTGCAAATACAGGACATGAGAATTCGCTGTTCAGGCAGCGAAACTCGTGCCCTTTTTGTCTAGTCCACTGAGAATATAAACGCTCCTTTGATGCCCAAAAGTGGACATTTAATTATTTCTTTTTACCTTGAGAGAAAACTGTTTCGGTGTAATACCAAAATAGCTCTTAAAGTTTCGAATGAAATAAGATGTACTGGTATATCCAACATCATATGCAATACTATTAATATGTTTTTCAGTGGATGTAATCATCTTTGCTGCATGATGCATTCTGATATCTAACACCAACGCATTAAAGTTATTGTTTTCTTTTTCAAGTTTTTTTCTAATCGAAACCTCAGACATATGCAAAATATCCCTAAGATCCATTAACTTCCAATTTCTTGATAAATCTGATTCGATAATTTTTTTGATTTTTTCTGTAAAAGTGATATCTGTTGAAACTGATAGTGAATAAACAAGAGGTTCAATTTCATGGATTCTGGAAAGTAAATAGGCTATTTTATAAACTTGTCTGTGTTTCGGTAAGTTATTATTAATCAGACGTTTAAAAATTTCTTTATCTGTTTCCTCAAGGATATAAAAAAATATTTTTTTTCTTATTTGACTCACTAGTTGATGGCCTAAAAGAAGTGGCTCCATAACCTTACACACGCTATTTAATAGATAGCTATCAATAGTATAGATATCATAAGGTATACCGCTGCCAAGCACTTTTAATGTTGCATCAACGACAAGATTCTTTTCTATATAGCATAAAGAAAAAGGAGGGATGTTAATAACATCTCCATCTTTTGCTTTAATAACTAATTGTGCATTTCTAATAAAAATCATTGCGCTATTATAAAAACGAATTTTTTTAATGTAAGTGTATGATTTTTGTCTAGATTTCTATTGACAGAGATGTCAAGCTTTGTACAAGTAACTCGACTATTCATAAAGCCACCTCATGCTTTGTATATATATAATTCCATGAGTTATTAAGTTGTGTAAACTCGAAAATTCAACGTGAGTTAATTTTAAACAATCTAATAAATAATTAAAAAAAACAATGAATTATATGCGTAATGGATGTAATCACTATAAGAATAATAATATTATCGTAATGAAATTATGCGTAATTAACGAGTCAATCCTCAGGTTCAATTGTTTGGTTAAAAAAAATTCTTAATAATGCGGGTAATTTCCTGGTTGTTTTCATCCCCAACTTAACTTTGATGCGACTGACTCGATAATAGATTTTTTCTTTTGAGAGATTAGTCATTTTTGAAATCTCTCTTACACTCTTACCATGAAAATAGAAAAGGTATAAAATCTCCATTTCAATATTATTTAAGGAGTTTATTGCTTCACTTACCGATGCCTTCTTTTTATGAATGTAGATAGAGTTATGATGTATTCTAATATTATTAGTCTCAATACACTTTATCGATTTTCCGGATAACAGAAGACTATATGCATAATAATTTTTAATATCACAAATAAGATAAATCTCATTTGTATCAAAATCAGCTCTGACTATGTCATCGATTTCTGTAAAATCTATGCATCGAAATGTTTTGTTAATATCAGATATCAACCGCATCCCGTAATTGAAAAAATTATTATCACTGGCAAGTATAAAGACAAGATTCATACATATCCTAAAATATTATCTTTTATATTATGCGACAACTATAAGATAAAGATTTTTTAATATCTACATTAAAAATATAAAGATTTGATAAAAAACTATAACTAATTAACCAGTAAAATAACAATAATTACTTTTAGTAGAGTTGAGTACTTCAGGTGACGCTCATTATCGTATGCATTTATATAAGTGATCTATAATCATTTTTCAGTATAAGGTCGTTTCATGCTGTTGATCTGTTGAGGGATATTCATTGTCACAATTAAGATATGTTCAAGGTAAATGGTATGTTTTCTTCAAAAAATCCCGACTTCAATAGCAGACGGTCTGTTGCCATCAAAAGAACAATTGAACTTTTACTATAGGCATGTCGTGACAGATGAGAATATGTTTTTAAATACACTCTAAAATTTAAATTTTACTTATCAAAATATTCAATTCCCATGAGGATAATTTTAAATATAAATAAATGGCGCAATAAATAAAACTATTTCGTCCTTAATTTGAAGACTGTTCTTAATAAGCATAAAAATAAAAAAATCAAGAATAAAAATGAAATTTAATTTAGCGTGTGTTTTCTAAATAGAATAAAGAGATATAAAAACCAGATAATGAGGTTTTATTGTTGACCATTATATCTTATGCAAGGTAATTTTGGCGACGTTCATGAACTTCTGGGCATGAATAAATATAGGACTAACCGAATTTGGGCTAACAATTCTTTAAAGGCTTTAAGGAGCATTAAATGAAAAAATTGGTTTTAGGTTCAGCTATTCTTGCTGTACTTGGGATGACTTCTACTGCAATGGCTGCAAACAATGGTACTGTTAATTTTACAGGGGCTGTATCCAGCGCAACGTGTGATCTTAAAGTTACAAATGCTTCTGGAGCTGAGATACCTACAGTTGATTTAGGTACTGTATCAACGACGGGAACACCTGCTTCAGTTCAATTTAAGCTTGTTCCTTCAGATAATGCTTGCTTGGCAAAAAATGGAGCCCAGATTAGCTGGACATCAAATAATTTAACAACCCAAGGTTTTAGCAATGCAACTACGGGGGGAACAAATGCATATATGGCATTACTTACTTCTAATGCCCAAGAGACTGGTGCGAGCTCATATGTTAAATCCGGTCAAACTACTTTTAACTATCAAGTAACTAGTGGCGGTATTCGATCTTTTGATTACAGTGCTTCGTTAGTTAAACCTACTGGTACTGTGACTCCAGGCGCATTTTCAACTTCAGCAAGTTATGTTGTTGCTTATAAATAATATATGAGCGAAGGAAGGGAGGATTAATCTCCTCCCTTCTTATTACCTGATGTTTATGGCAAGGGAAAATAATGAAAAAAGAAATATTTATTGCCGCTATTATTTTTCATTTACTATCTAAAGGTGCTCTTGCCGAAGAGTTCAACTACAGCTTTATTCGTGGAGGGAGTAAGGATATTCCTGATGTTTTAAACAGCAATAAAGAAAACGTACCGGGTAAATATGTTGTTGATGTTGTTTTCAATGGTTCTAAAATCGCGTCATCTACTGAGATGAGCATCGCAAAAGAGGATGCTGAGGGGATATGTCTTTCTGATGAATGGCTAACTGAAAACGGCATTATAATTAATAAAGATTTTTATAAAAATGTTTATAATTCTGCACGCCAGTGCTATTTGCTGGGTAATGAGGCGAACAGTAAAGTCGCGTTTGATCAATCGTTGCAAGAAGTATCTATTGATTTGCCACAGGCAGGCTTCCAGGACGCAGCAAAAGATGGTGGTGTGTGGGACTATGGTAGTAACGGTTTTAAAATAGCTTATGACGTTAATACTGCAAAAAATAGCAACCAGGAAAGAACCACCTACAGTAGTATTGATGGCCAGGTGAATCTGGGCGAATGGGTGTTATTGGGTAGGGGGTATGCTTACCAGGGCGAAAATTTCGATACTAATAACCTGTTACTGACGCGGGCAATCAAATCACTGAAATCCGATTTGCAACTGGGCAAGACACAGCTTTATAACTCATTGAATAATGGTTTTACCTTTTACGGTGCTCAGCTTAAATCGAATCAGGATATGTATCCGTGGAACTCTCGTGCCTATTCGCCGGTAATTAATGGTATTGCGCGAACCCATGCCAGGGTAACCATTGAGCAGAGTGGTTATACCTTAAAATCTATTGTCGTGCCTCCGGGACCATTTGTGATCAACGATCTTAACGGCGTTTACTCTGGCGATTTGATCATGAAAATCTATGAAGAGGATGGCTCCGTTCGTGAACAGCGTTTCCCTGTCGCAGTGTTGCCTAATTTGTTAAGACCGGGAACGTATAACTACGCCCTCGCCATGGGTAGCAAAGTTAACCAAGATAATGGCGAACGGGATAAAGAAAGTCTGTTTGCCCAAATGAGTTATGACTATGGATTCGAGCCTTTTACACTCAATAGCTCTTTATTGCTGGATAAAAATTATAACAATATTGGTTTAGGACTAATTCGCTCGTTTGGATGGTTTGGAGCCATGTCTTTTAGTGGCAACTTATCACAAGCAAAATACCATAATGGTAAGAATCTAAAAGGCTATAGCACGTCATTAAAATATGCAAAAGCGCTTGGTGATAATGCAAATTTACAGCTTATTGGTTACCGTTTTAATTCAGAGGATTATATTGACTATGCTGATTTTACTTATAATTCATATAGTTTTATAAGAAATAGGCCAAAGCAACGCTATGAGTCAATCGTTACCTACCAGCTACCAGAAAAAGGTATGTTTTTAAACTTTTCTGCGTGGAAGGAAGATTACTGGGATAATTATAACGAGGTCGGTGCTAACTTAAGTCTGACAAAAAGTTTTGATCAAATAACAATGACACTGAACGGTGGTTATTCCAGACTGCAAAATATGGATGCTGACTATAATGTTGGTTTGTCATTAAGTGTGCCGTTAAGTCTGTTTGATAAAACACATTATAGTTTTTCGAATGTTAACTATGATCGACGTACGGGGACCAGTATGAATACTGGGATCTCAGGAATGATTAACCAAAGACTGAGTTATAACGCATCAGTTAACCAGACGCGTGATACTACCGGTGGTACACTTTCTGCCTCCTATTTATTCGACTGGATGCAGACATCAGCAACGTATTCACAAACTGGGAAAAATTCATCTACCTCACTCCAGTTGGGTGGTAGTGTAATTGGTGTACCAGAAGGTGGCATAATATTTACTCCAGTTAAAAATGATCAACTGGCTATCGTGCAAATGAAAGATGTCCCCGGTGTTATGTTTAATGGTTCTTTACCGGGAGATAAATATGGTCGGGCGGTAATCCCACTTACTGCTTATAACAATAATACGATTTCTGTAAATGCAGAAAAATTACCGAAGAATATTGAGCTTACAGATAATGCGATTAATGTGACCCCAACGGGAAATGCTATCATTTATAAAAATGTGAAGTTTAAGAAAATTAATACCTATGTGGTTAAACTTTATGGGAAAAATGGTTATGTCGTTCCTATGGGTAGTATCGCAAAAAATACACAGGGTAAAGAAGTGGGTTATGTAAATAACGGTGGTATTTTGCTGATGAACCTTGAAACACACGATGAAGGTGTTATTTCGCTTGACCAGTGTCAATTTAATACGCAGTCACTGAAGAAAAACCATGACCAAACTCAGGAGATTCACTGTGAGTAACAATGTAATGAAAAAAATAAATCTCATGCCAGTATTGGCTTTGCTGCTGATCTGCTTTAATAGCCATGCTGCCTTTGTTCTCAATAGTACGCGTTATATTTTTGCGGGCGATAAGGATAACATTTCAGTCCAGGTCAATAATGAATCTTCTCAAGAGTATGGCGGTCAAATCTGGATCGATAATGCAAATGCAAGAGATCAGAACGTTTACTTTGCCCCCAGTCCGACCTTTTTCAAAGTTTCTGGTGGACATAAACAAATTTTGCGTGTCCTGAAAATTAATGACAGTTTACCCAAAGACAAAGAATCACTGTTTTGGGTCAACGTCCAGGAAATCCCTAAAGCACCAAAAGAGGGCACAAACTCCCTTGCCATAGCATTGCATACTCAGGTTAAGATGATTTATCGGCCTGAGTCACTAAAAGAGGGTAGGGAAGATGCGGAGAAAAATATCAAGATCATCCATGAGGGGGGAAATACGATTTTATATAATAACTCTCCGTACTATTTTGCAGTGATTAATGTAAAGCAAAATGGTCATGATGTGAAACTTAGCGAAGAAACTAAAAATAAGATCGCGGCTTTTGCGCCTTTTGAGAAGGTATCTCTGGGAAGTAAACTTTCAGGAAAAGATATTTCAATTGTTTCTTTTGATGATTATGGCGTAGACCGGGAATATAAACTCTAGCCCAAACCTTTATTATTAAGGAGAATGCTATGCAGAAATTATTATTTCTTGTATTTACGCTATTTTTTATTTCGCCACATAGTCATGCGGCGGTGGATTGCTCCAGTGGTAGAATTACTCTTGGATATGATAATACGACTACAAATTACAATACTTACAACTCTACGCAGAATGGACCCGTTGCTACATTAGTTGCTAATGTATCGCAGAATTTTTCGTGCGGTGGTGATTATATCGAAACAACCACTATGAACAGGAAAAGTTATTTAGTCTTACCTATTACCAGTGGGGGAACTTGTAGTAATGGTGTTTTAACTACTACCATTCCCGGCGTTGTCTGGCGCCTTGATGGATTTACCTGTTTGGGGAATGGGTTAAAGACCACTAAAGAATTAAACGGCGGTGATACCTGGTCTGGGACAGTAGGGAAACTTATCTTAACACTGACAGATGAGTATTGGCGGCAGAATAATTCCACACGAACATTTACTTTACCGGCCCCTTCTCAAGGAAATGTCAAGGGAACGAATGTTAATGTCGTGGTAACAGCAAATCCGGCAACCTTGACGCATAAAGTTATGCACTTAGGTAGTTGCTCGATGGCAACAACACCAGTTAATTTGGACTTCGGGACTATATCACCCATTGAAATTAATAAAGGAGCTCTATATCAATCTGTTACTGTTACCTGGCACTGCGTTAACAAAGCACTCGCAGTGAATGGTTTTAATTTACGTTTTGATCCTGAGAATGTTGTTAATGCTAACCAAGCCACTTTTAGTGCCACTGCTACTGATGGTAAAAAACTAAATTTCCAGTTGGTTCAATATAATCAAGGGAAAGAAACACCTCCCCAGCTTAATAAAAGCATTCAGGTGTATGCTCCAGTAACGAATGATGTTTACAATACACTTAGTTTAAGAATAAAAGTATTGCCAGCATCAACTTATCCCACAGGGAAAGTATCAACGTATTTAACAATTACAGCGACATATATGTAACTGGTGATATTTTATGGGAAAGTGGAAAATATTATTTTGCATGATTGCATTACTTTGCAATTGCTGCTATGCGTCGCGAACTATTTCGAATAGAGTAAACATCACGGCGACGATGGCTCTCAACACCTGTGCATTAACGTTAACACCAGACAACGTGAATTTTGGTGGAGTACGTATTGATGAGATTGAAGCGGCGATTATTTCTCCGCAGACTGTATCGCTTGCAATGCAATGTAGTTGGCCTGCTAGCGGGGTATCGGTAAAGTTTGTACCAAAGGATGGAGTTTCCACTAGTGACCCAAATATTATGAAAACAGGACTATCTGGTGTTGGCTTGGCTTTATCGTGGAAAAAGAGTACAGCTTCTGACTTTACCAATATTAATTACAATACGTCGTTGCAACTCAATGCTCAGGAACAATCAAGTAATGTGGCATTAGGGCAGTTTAAACTTTTACCAAAAAAGGTTCCTGAGCAAACAATACAAAGTGGCAATATAGCAACCAGTCTAACTGTCGAGGTTAGCTATGATTAACTCTTTCTGTAAATATATTCTTATAGCAGTGACTGCGCTGGCTCCTCTCTGGAGTAATAATGCAATTTCTGCACAAACGGCAAGTGCAAACCTACCGATTACGATGGCAGTAACAAATCCACAATGTACCATTAATAATGGGCAAGGATTACCTGCCACCGTTCAGCTTCCTGTTGTCACAACCGCGGGAGTATTTGCGGATAACAATAGTACCGAAGTTCCTATTGTTATTAACTGCGCGGGGAGTGTCTCGAAATTTGAAATTACATTAACAGGAGGAACTTCTTCGAAAATCACGACCAGTAATAATATGGTTGATATTGCACTTGTATGGAAACAGGGTGGCTCAGCTGTTCAGTTTGGAACACCAGTAGCTTTAAATAAAGCACCATATCTTGTAAGTAATAAGGAATTTGATGCTTCGCTAATAGCCACTGTCACACCACATACCGGAAATATACCAGCGGGTATCTATACTGCGAGTTTACCTATAACGTTAACGTACTATTAATAAAATATTGAGGAAGTTGGCAATTGGTTGGTATTAATGCTGGGGTTATTTCATTGGTATTAATGTCTGGTTAAATCACTCTTAATAGCGCGCCAGACATCTAAAACGAATTATTAAATACATTAAGTTAAAATTTCATCGTAAAAAAATTAGATTATAGCGATATTGACAATGAATTTTGTATATACTCTAAAGTTAAATAAAAAAAGAGAGTTGGTTGTAGTATCTGAACTTTCTGGTGGGGTTAAAAAATCAGCTCGAAATAAGCTATTAAAATCTGTTGTTGTTTTAATGACTACTTTAGCTACTCAACTCTATTCACCATTAATTCAGGCGTCAATTGTGGGAATGGATATCCCATATCAGACCTATCGTGATTTCGCTGAAAATAAAGGAGCGTTCTCAGTCGGAGCGCTGGATATTCCTTTGTATAAGAAAGACGGGACGTTGTACTCCACACTGAATAAGACGCCAATGATAGATTTTAGCGCTGTTGATAGTGGACAGACAGTAGCTACGTTAATTTCGCTACAATATATTGTAAGCGTAAAGCATAATACTGGCTATAAGAATGTTCGGTTTGGCTACAGAGATGATAGTTCTTATATTCTTGTCGATCGTAATAATAGTTCTGTAGATTTCCATACTCCGCGTTTAAATAAAATTGTAACCGAAGTGGTTCCGGCTGATATAACCGATGCCGGTACTGCCAACGGAACTTATCAAAATCAAGACCGTTTTCCGATCTTTTACCGTGTTGGTACTGGTACGCAATATGTGAAAGACCGTAATGGGAAATTAACTCAACTTGCTGGCGGTTACGCATATAGAACGGGCGGGACCGTTGGTAAACCAACATCATCAAACAAGAGAATAGTGTCCAACCCTGGTAATACCTATTCTGCGGCTAACGGCCCTATGCCTTCCTATGGAATCCCCGGTGATAGTGGCTCTCCCCTTTTTGCCTGGGATACGCAACGTAATAAATGGGTGTTGGTTGCAGTACTCAATTCCTATGCGGGTAATGCAGGAAAAACCAACTGGTTTACCGTTATTCCAGTGAATGAAGTGAGTGCCAATATTGAGGCTGATACTGACGCGCCAGTGACGCCAACGAGTACAACCGAAAATATTAACTGGACTTACGATATTTCCACGGGTACCGGTAAGCTGACCCAGGGAACGGATGCCTGGGAGATGCATGGTCGTGACACTGGAAGTAGTGCTGTTTCATTTAATCATGGAAAGGATTTGTCCTTCGAAAACACCGGCACAGTGGTATTAAAGGATATTGTCAATCAGGGAGCGGGTACGCTCACATTTAACGGTGATTACATAGTAAAACCGGACGCTGATCAGACTTGGGTAGGGGGCGGTATTATTGTCAATGGTGATCATACCGTGAACTGGCAAGTTAACGGTGTTAAGGGCGATAGTATGCATAAGCTAGGTACCGGGACGTTAAACATTTCCGGCACTGGCATCAATCCCGGAACGCTCAGTGTGGGTGATGGAACAGTTGTGCTCGCCCAAAAACCAGATAGCAACGGTCAGGTTCAGGCGTTCGAGTCCGCCAGTATTGTTAGTGGTAGGCCAACTCTGGTACTGAGCGATAGTCAGCAAATGAACCCGGATAATATCAAATGGGGGTATCGTGGCGGCAAACTCGATATTAACGGTAATGATTTAACCTTTCATGCGTTAAATGCAGCTGATGAAGGAGCGATATTAACCAATAGCGGTTCGCTTGCGACAACTAGCCTGGATTTTAATTCAACAGACACCACGAAGCCGGTGACGACGATGTTCCATGGTTTTTTCACTGGCAATGTGAATGTTAAAAATAACGCAACATCCAATGTGAATAATACATTCGTGGTTGATGGCGGAATTAATACGCCAGCGGGTAGTATGACGCAGCAGGGGGGGCGCCTCTTTTTTCAGGGACATCCGGTTATCCATGCTGTGAGCACTCAGTCAGTCGCCAATAAATTAAAGGCGCTGGGCGATGATTCCGTGCTCACCCAACCTGTCTCTTTCACGCAAAGTGACTGGCAAACACGGCAATTTAATCTGAAGTCGCTGGATCTCAACAATGCGGCATTTTACCTTGCTCGTAATGCAGGATTAATCACAACAATCAATGCCAATAATTCCACTGTTACTTTGGGTAGTGAAGATCTTTATATAGATACCAATGATGGTAATGGCGTAAAAACGACACCTGTGGAAGGTCAATCAGTTGCGACTGCATCAGAAGATCAAAGCCACTTTACGGGGAACGTTAATCTGACAAATGGCTCAGCCCTGCGGGTCAATGAGAACTTCAGTGGTGGAATTATCAGTAGCAATAGTAGTGTAACTATCTCTTCGACTAACGCGAATCTGACCGAGAGCAGCATGTTTACCCACTCTGTAATCAAACTCTCTGATAATGCTCAACTGACAAGCACTGCCGGTTTGCAATCGGATGGTACTATCGAGTTCGGAAATGGGGCAAAACTCTCATTGTTAGGGGAATCATCGTCAACCTTTACGCCTTTTTCAGCAACGGCCTGGAATCTCAAGGGGACCGGATCCACGCTGAATATTGGTTCTGGCACCAACGTCAATGGCGACATTAATGCATGGTCTGATACCAACATTAACTTTGGGAATAGCGGAAAACAAAGTACGTCATCAGGCATTTTGTATACAGGCGATATCTACGCACCAGAAGCTAATGTCAGCATTGATAACACTTCATGGACATTGAACAAAACCTCATTGCTGGGCAATCTGACACTCAAAAACAGTCAGCTTATTATGTCTACAGATGGCAAGACCAGCAGCGGCATCAAGGTTGTTGATACGTTTAGTGGAGAAAACAATATTCTGTATGTGAAACCGACCCGGTCGCTTAGTGAAATGTCGGTCAGCAATATTCCGCTTATTACCGCCAAAAACGTAACCAACAATACCCGGGTATTTAAAACGGTGACCCAACAAACAGGCTTTCACTCAATGACTCCAAAGATTGAGGTGGTTAATGTCGATGGGACTACACAGTGGCGTCTGAAAGGATTCGATGTTCAGAGTGATAGTACAGCGCTTAAAGAAGGTCAGCGTTTGATGAACACTAATATTAAAAACTTTCTGACTGAGGTTAATAACTTAAACCGTCGTATGGGTGACCTGCGCGATACAAAAGGTGAAACCGGCGCATGGGCTCGGTTGATGAACTCTTCTGGCTCAGGTTATGGCGGTTTTTCCGATCGCCACGTACATCTGCAGGTTGGTGCTGACAGAAAGCATCATTTTGAGGGGGGAGATCTTTTTACAGGCGTCATGATGACCGTTACCGATAGTAAAGCCAGCGCTGAAAGTTATCAGGGGAAAACCCGTTCCGTAGGTGGTGGACTGTACGCATCGACATTGTTTGATTCAGGCGTGTATGTTGACGTAATCGGTAAATATGTCCATCACAGCAACGACTATTTACTGCAAACGATGGGATTAAAGGCAGACGATACTGCTCACTCATGGTATTTAGGCGCAGAAACGGGTTGGCGCTATCAGTGGAAGCCTGATGTCTTTATTGAACCGCAGGCCGAACTGGTTTACGGGACGTTGTCAGGCAATACCTTTAACTGGCAATACAACGGTATGGATGTCAGCATGGAGCGTAAAAAGGCAAAACCCTTGATTGGCCGTACTGGTGTGGAGTTTGGAAAAACACTGGATGGCCGCGACTGGCAGGTTACAGCGAAGGCTGGTTTAAGTTATCAATTTGACCTGCGTAATACTGGTGCTACCACGTACCGTGATTTTGCTGGTGAGTCCACCGTGTACAACGGTAAAGATGGTCGTATGTTAGCCAATATTGGGATTGATACACGCATTAAAGACAATACCCGTATCGGCCTGACCGTTGAGAAATCAGCATTTGGTAAGTACAACGTCGATAATGCGATCAATGCTAATATCCGCTATACATTCTAATATTTAGAATCTCACCCGAAAGGTCGTTTCATCTACAAGGCCCGATATGCGTACGTATCGGGCCATCTTGCGTTTGTCATCACACTCATATCAATAACACCTGCTTATTTGTAACCATGGGTCATACTCATATTTTGTTAACAAAAAGGAAACATAATGAAACTCGTCGGTAGCTACACCAGCCCGTTTGTACGCAAACTTTCTATTCTGTTGTTAGAAAAGGGCATAACTTTCGAATTTATTAATGAACTGCCCTATAACGCGGACAACGGCGTGGCGCAATTTAACCCGTTAGGGAAAGTGCCGGTGCTGGTGACCGAAGAGGGCGAATGCTGGTTTGATTCGCCGATCATCGCCGAATATATTGAATTAATGAATGTTGCTCCGGCGATGTTGCCGCGTGATCCGCTGGAGTCGTTGCGGGTGCGCAAAATTGAGGCGCTGGCGGATGGCATTATGGATGCCGGGCTGGTATCGGTGCGTGAACAGGCGCGTCCGGCGGCGCAGCAGTCTGAAGATGAATTGTTACGTCAGCGTGAGAAAATCAACCGCAGTCTGGATGTGCTGGAAGGATATCTGGTCGATGGCACGCTCAAAACCGATACGGTCAATCTGGCGACTATCGCCATTGCCTGTGCCGTCGGATATCTCAATTTCCGCCGCGTTGCGCCAGGCTGGTGTGTCGACCGCCCACACTTAGTCAAACTGGTCGAAAACCTGTTTAGCCGCGAAAGTTTTGCTCGCACCGAACCGCCAAAGGCTTGATGCGCGATATGTCCTCCTGACCCATCTCACGTTACAATCCGTGGTTATGTTAAACGCCCTTCTCCGTGTGAGAGGGCCTTGATCAGCCAGGTTTCCTATGACAACCGAAACGCGTTCCCTCTATAGTCAACTTCCGGCTATTGATCGCTTATTGCGCGATAGCTTCTTCCTTTCTTTGCGTGATACTTATGGTCACACCCGCGTGGTGGAATTGTTGCGTCAGATGCTCGACGAAGCGCGAGAAGTGATTCGTGACAGCCAGACGCTGCCCGCGTGGTGTGAAAACTGGGCGCAAGAAGTCGATGCCCGGTTGACGAAAGAGGCGCAGAGCGCGCTGCGTCCGGTGATCAACCTGACGGGAACCGTGCTGCATACCAACCTTGGTCGAGCTTTACAGGCGGAAGCCGCGGTGGAAGCCGTTGCGCAGGCTATGCGTTCGCCAGTGACCCTCGAGTACGATCTGGACGACGCCGGACGCGGACATCGCGATCGTGCGCTGGCGCAGCTGCTGTGCCGTATTACGGGGGCGGAAGATGCCTGTATCGTCAATAACAATGCGGCGGCGGTATTGTTGATGTTGGCGGCCACTGCCAGCGGGAAAGAGGTGGTGGTATCTCGCGGCGAACTGGTGGAGATTGGCGGCGCGTTTCGTATTCCCGATGTTATGCGTCAGGCAGGCTGCACCCTACACGAAGTAGGGACCACCAACCGCACGCACGCGAATGATTATCGTCAGGCGGTGAATGAAAATACCGCACTGTTGATGAAAGTACATACCAGTAACTACAGCATTCAGGGGTTCACCAAAGCGATAGACGAAGCTGAACTGGTGGCGCTTGGCAAAGAGCTGGATATTCCCGTGGTGACTGATTTAGGCAGTGGCTCGCTGGTCGATCTTAGCCAGTACGGTTTGCCGAAAGAGCCAATGCCGCAGGAGTTGATTGCGGCGGGCGTCAGTCTGGTGAGTTTCTCCGGCGACAAGTTGTTAGGCGGGCCGCAGGCAGGGATTATCGTTGGTAAAAAAGAGATGATCGCCCGCCTGCAAAGCCACCCGCTGAAGCGTGCATTACGCGCGGATAAAATGACCCTTGCGGCGCTGGAAGCCACGTTGCGTCTTTATTTACACCCTGAAGCTCTGAGTAAAAAATTACCGACCCTGCGCCTGCTTACCCGCAGCGCAGAGGTCATTCAAATCCAGGCACAACGTTTACAGGCTCCCCTTGCCGCACATTACGGCGCGGAGTTTGCGGTACAGGTTATGCCATGTCTTTCGCAGATTGGCAGTGGTTCGCTGCCGGTTGATCGCCTGCCGAGCGCGGCATTAACGTTTACACCCCATGATGGACGCGGTAGCCACCTTGAGTCATTAGCCGCCCGCTGGCGTGAATTGCCAGTGCCGGTGATTGGTCGTATTTATGACGGACGATTGTGGCTGGATTTACGCTGCCTTGAAGATGAGCAACGGTTTTTGGAGATGTTGTTGAAATGATTATTGCGACTGCCGGACACGTTGACCACGGCAAAACAACCTTATTGCAGGCGATTACTGGCGTAAATGCCGACCGTCTGCCGGAAGAAAAAAAGCGCGGCATGACCATCGATCTCGGCTATGCCTACTGGCCGCAGCCGGATGGTCGCGTGCCTGGTTTTATCGACGTACCCGGTCATGAAAAGTTTCTTTCCAACATGCTGGCGGGCGTTGGTGGTATCGATCACGCGCTGTTGGTGGTGGCGTGCGATGACGGCGTGATGGCACAGACCCGTGAGCATCTGGCGATTTTGCAGCTGACCGGTAACCCGATGCTGACAGTGGCGCTGACCAAAGCCGATCGCGTGGACGAAGCGCGTGTTGATGAGGTTGAACGCCAGGTAAAGGAGGTGCTGCGGGAATACGGTTTTGCTGAGGCAAAACTGTTTATCACCGCAGCAACCGAAGGTCGGGGAATTGATGCCCTGCGCGAGCATCTGCTTCAGTTACCAGAACGCGAACACGCCAGCCAACATAGTTTCCGCCTCGCGATCGACCGTGCATTTACCGTAAAAGGTGCCGGGCTGGTCGTCACCGGTACGGCGTTAAGCGGGGAAGTGAAGGTAGGCGATTCAATCTGGCTGACTGGTGTAAATAAACCGATGCGCGTGCGTGCGCTACATGCGCAAAATCAGCCAACAGAAACTGCCCATGCCGGGCAGCGTATCGCGCTTAACATCGCGGGTGATGCGGAAAAAGAGCAGATTAACCGTGGCGACTGGCTGCTTGCCGATGCGCCGCCGGAGCCGTTCACACGGGTGATTGTCGAGCTTCAAACCCATACACCGCTGACCCAGTGGCAGCCGCTGCATATTCACCACGCCGCCAGCCACGTTACGGGACGCGTTTCGCTGCTGGAAGATAACCTTGCCGAGCTGGTGTTCGACACGCCGCTGTGGCTGGCGGATAACGATCGCATAGTGCTGCGCGATATCTCGGCCCGCAACACGCTGGCGGGGGCGCGTGTGGTGATGCTTAACCCGCCGCGTCGCGGTAAGCGTAAGCCGGAATATCTGCAATGGCTGGCGTCTCTTGCACGGGCGCAGAGCGATGCCGATGCGTTATCTGTTCATCTGGAACGCGGCGCGGTTAACCTTGCGGATTTCGCCTGGGCACGGCAGCTCAACGGCGAAGGGATGCGCGAACTGCTGCAACAGCCTGGCTATATTCAGGCTGGTTACAGCTTGTTGAATGCGCCAGTTGCCGCCCGCTGGCAGCGGAAAATTATCGACACATTAGCGACTTATCATGAGCAACATCGCGATGAGCCTGGTCCTGGGCGCGAACGTCTGCGACGTATGGCGTTGCCAATGGAAGATGAAGCGCTGGTACTGTTGCTGATTGAAAAGATGCGCGAAAGCGGCGACATCCTCAGTCATCACGGTTGGCTGCATCTGCCGGATCACAAAGTGGGCTTCAGTGCAGAGCAGCAGGCCATCTGGCAAAAAGCAGAGCCGCTGTTTGGTGACGAACCGTGGTGGGTGCGTGATCTGGCAAAAGAGACGGGTACCGACGAGCAGGCAATGCGCCTGACGCTACGCCAGGCGGCGCAGCAGGGGATAATTACCGCGATCGTTAAAGATCGTTATTACCGTAACGATCGGATTGTCGAGTTTGCTAATATGATCCGCGATCTCGATCAGGAGTGTGGCTCGACCTGCGCGGCGGATTTCCGCGATCGCTTAGGCGTAGGCCGAAAGCTGGCAATTCAGATTCTGGAATATTTTGACCGCATTGGCTTTACGCGTCGTCGTGGAAATGATCATTTATTACGCGACGCATTATTATTTCCGGAAAAATAAGGAAATGATTAATTCATAATAAATATGAATTAATACAAAATTTCTTATTAATGTTAAGAAGGCACGTTATTTGATGAATGTAACGTGCTTTTTATTAAAAATATTTTAATAAACGGTAATATTGATCATATTTTCAAATGAAAATTCTCAGTAAGCTGCCCGCCCTTTTTTACACTTTCAGGAGTGTGTTATGGCAGCTTCAACCTTTTTTATTCCTTCCGTGAATGTTATTGGTGCTGATTCATTGAATGATGCAATGAATATGATGGCAGATTATGGATTTACCCGTACCTTAATTGTCACCGACAATATGTTAACGAAATTGGGTATGGCGGGTGATGTGCAAAAAGCACTGGAAGAACGCAATATTTTTAGCGTTATTTATGATGGCACCCAACCTAACCCAACCACGGAAAACGTCGCCGCAGGTTTGAAATTACTTAAAGAAAATAATTGCGATAGCGTGATCTCCTTAGGCGGTGGTTCTCCGCACGACTGCGCAAAAGGTATTGCGCTGGTGGCAGCCAACGGCGGCGATATTCGCGATTACGAAGGCGTTGACCGCTCTGCAAAACCGCAGCTGCCGATGATCGCCATCAATACCACGGCGGGTACGGCCTCTGAAATGACCCGTTTCTGCATCATCACTGACGAAGCGCGTCATATCAAAATGGCGATTGTTGATAAACATGTAACTCCGTTGCTTTCTGTCAATGACTCCTCTCTGATGATCGGTATGCCGAAGTCACTGACCGCCGCAACGGGTATGGATGCCTTAACGCACGCTATCGAAGCGTATGTTTCTATTGCCGCCACGCCGATCACTGACGCTTGCGCACTGAAAGCGGTGACCATGATTGCCGAAAATCTGCCGTTAGCCGTTGAAGATGGCAGTAATGCGAAAGCGCGTGAAGCAATGGCTTATGCCCAGTTCCTCGCCGGTATGGCGTTCAATAATGCTTCTCTGGGTTATGTTCATGCGATGGCGCACCAGCTGGGCGGTTTCTACAACCTGCCACACGGTGTATGTAATGCTGTTCTGCTGCCACACGTTCAGGTATTCAATAGCAAAGTCGCTGCAGCACGTCTGCGTGACTGTGCCGCTGCAATGGGCGTGAACGTGACTGGTAAAAACGACGCGGAAGGTGCTGAAGCCTGCATTAACGCCATCCGTGAACTGGCGAAGAAAGTGGATATCCCGGCAGGCCTGCGTGACCTGAACGTGAAAGAAGAAGATTTCGCGGTACTGGCGACTAATGCCCTGAAAGATGCCTGTGGCTTTACTAACCCGATCCAGGCAACTCACGAAGAAATTGTGGCGATTTATCGCGCCGCAATGTAATCATCATTCCCGCAACGGCTGGCGAGTTGTCAGCCGCTTTTTCAACTATCTCAAAACTTGCTTTTTTTGAGATAGTTTCTCTTTCCTGCTATATACTATCTCAATATTGCGCTTTTTTGAGATAAGCACATGGCTATCAAATCACCTCCCGGACTTATTCCTTTATCACACTTATCGGGTGAGGAACTCCTGGCCCACCTGCGCTTTAACCGGGTTACCGATGAAAAAGGACGTTATCTGCCTTTTGATGAGTTGCAGTACCGCATCAAAAAAGGAGAAAACGTCGATGTGGCGTGGACGCTTACCCGTCTGGCGCGCAACGCGGCGATCCAACGAATTAATTATTGCAATGAAGCGGGTGAACAGGCCGGATTCAACATTACCCCGGTGCTTGCAGAAGCGTGCGAGCTTGTCGACAAACGTGCTACCGCGCTGGCGCTGAAAGATCAGACTGAACGGTTACGCGGGGCCGGAGCCGAGTTAAGCCAGTTACGCCTGGAAGAGCCGATCACCAGCTCCCAGCTGGAAGGTGCGAATACTACAACGCTGGTGGCGAGAAAAATGCTGGAAACAGGGCGGTCGCCACGCACTGAAGACGAGCATATGATTGCGGGAAATGCCCGGCTGATGGCGGAAATTCCGCACTTACTCGCAGAACCGCTGACACCTGCGCTTATTCGCCAGTTACATGCCATTGGTATGGGTGGAATCAATGACGCGAAATATCGTCCGGGAGAATTTCGTGAAACAGATGATGTTGTGATCGCCGACTATGATGGCAATATAGTGCATCAACCGCCCGCTGCGGCATTGTTACCGGAACGGCTGGAAAAAGTTTGCCAGTGGTTAAACAGCCATGAAGGGTATATTCATCCGTTGGTCCGTGCCTGCATTCTGCATTTTATGCTGGCCCATGAACATCCGTTTCGGGATGGCAACGGGCGCACCAGTCGGGCGCTGTTTTACTGGTATATGCTGAAATCGGGCTACGATGTCTTTAAATATATTTCCATCAGCCGTTTGCTTCATGCTGCACCGGTCAAATATGCCGCCAGCTACCAGTACACTGAATCAGATGGTATGGATCTGACTTATTTCCTTGAATATCAGGCGGGTGTCATTAAACGTGCTCTGCAAAACTGGCAGCAGCATATCGATGAAATTACACAACGAAGCGCAAAACTCGATAGTGTGCTGTTTAGCTCTGGTGTGCTTAAACGCCTGAATCCGCGCCAGGTAACGCTCCTGAATGTGATGCTCGCCAATCCGGGGAAAGAGTACACAGTTGCTGAAATTAGCGCGAGCCTGGGCGTCTCTGATAATACGGCTCGAGCTGATTTACGGACAATTGTTAAAGAAGGGTTTGCGCAAGAGAAGAAAATTAATGACCAGCAAGCCGTGTACTTCGCGCATTATCCGCTGTAACCCTTGCCCGTAAATTCGTGATAGCCGTCGTAAAGCTGTTATCGACTGGCGAAGATTTCGCCAGTCACGTCTACCCTTGTTATACCTCACACCGCAAGGAGACGATCATGACCAATAATCCCCCTTCAGCACAGATTAAGCCCGGCGAGTATGGTTTTCCTCTTAAGTTAAAAGCCCGTTATGACAACTTTATCGGCGGCGAGTGGGTAGCCCCTGCCGACGGCGAGTATTACCAGAACCTGACGCCGGTGACCGGACAGCTGCTGTGCGAAGTGGCGTCTTCGGGCAAACGAGACATCGATCTGGCGCTGGATGCTGCGCACAAAGTGAAAGATAAATGGGCGCATACTTCGGTGCAGGATCGCGCGGCAATTCTGTTTAAGATTGCCGATCGAATGGAACAAAACCTTGAACTGTTAGCGACGGCTGAAACCTGGGATAACGGCAAACCAATTCGCGAAACCAGTGCTGCTGATGTACCGCTGGCGATTGACCATTTCCGCTATTTCGCCTCGTGTATCCGGGCACAGGAAGGCGGTATCAGTGAAGTTGATAGCGAAACCGTGGCCTATCATTTCCACGAACCGTTAGGCGTGGTGGGGCAGATTATTCCGTGGAACTTCCCGCTGCTGATGGCGAGCTGGAAAATGGCTCCCGCGCTGGCGGCGGGCAACTGTGTGGTGCTGAAACCCGCGCGTCTTACCCCGCTTTCTGTTCTGCTGCTAATGGAAATCGTCGGTGATTTACTGCCGCCAGGCGTGGTGAACGTGGTTAACGGCGCTGGTGGGGAAATTGGCGAATATCTGGCGACCTCGAAACGCATCGCCAAAGTGGCGTTTACCGGATCAACGGAAGTGGGCCAACAAATTATGCAGTACGCCACGCAAAATATTATTCCGGTAACCCTGGAACTGGGCGGCAAGTCGCCAAATATCTTCTTTGCTGATGTGATGGATGAAGAAGATGCCTTTTTCGATAAAGCGCTGGAAGGCTTTGCACTGTTTGCCTTTAACCAGGGCGAAGTTTGCACCTGTCCAAGCCGTGCTTTAGTGCAGGAGTCTATCTACGAACGCTTTATGGAACGCGCCATCCGCCGTGTCGAAAGCATTCGTAGCGGTAACCCGCTCGACAGCGTGACGCAAATGGGGGCGCAGGTTTCGCACGGGCAATTGGAAACCATCCTCAACTACATTGATATTGGTAAAAAAGAGGGCGCAGACGTGCTCACCGGCGGGCGGCGCAAGCTGCTGGAAGGCGAACTGAAAGACGGCTACTACCTCGAACCGACGATTCTGTTTGGTCAGAATAATATGCGCGTGTTCCAGGAAGAAATTTTTGGTCCGGTGCTGGCGGTGACCACCTTCAAAACTATGGAAGAAGCGCTGGAGCTGGCGAACGACACGCAATATGGCCTGGGCGCGGGTGTCTGGAGCCGCAACGGTAATCTGGCCTATAAGATGGGGCGCGGCATTCAGGCCGGGCGCGTGTGGACCAACTGTTATCACGCTTACCCGGCACATGCGGCGTTTGGCGGCTACAAACAGTCGGGCATCGGACGCGAAACCCATAAGATGATGCTTGAGCATTACCAGCAAACCAAGTGCCTGCTGGTGAGCTACTCGGATAAACCGTTGGGGCTGTTCTGATGTGAAAGGCAGGCAACGTTAATAGTTGTCTGCCTTTGTTTTAGTTGTATAAAGCGGCAGTCGCTTTTAACTCATCGCTGAAAGAATAAATATCATCGAGAGATTCAATAGGATGGCGGGTTTCGTTTTTCTCTAAGTCAAATAAACCAATATATTTTTGATTTCGATTGAAATGTAATCTACAGAGTGGCTTTCGATTATTGTCATCTACAAGTATACCAAAATAGCTTTTTGTATCTCTGTGGACTATTCGTGGTGCATCAAGCACTACGCGGACTATAGCTTTAACAATATGAAATCCTTCAAGTTCCTCCATAGTAGTGGCAATATCGGTTTCTTCTTTATTAATACATTCTACTTCCTCATTGTGTGAATTCGAATCAATTACAGATAATGACCCACCACCTATTGCCGATTTCAATCTTTCGTTTATTTGAGAGTTAATATATTGATTGGCAGCTTTCTTTGTTAATTTTGCAAACGTATCTTTTACCTTTTGTGTTAACATACCTTCATAAATTCTTGCTGCAAAGAATTTTACAAAATCCTCTTCAGGATTATTCATTTGTGCATGGAGAACTTTTTTAATTAAACTAACATATTTTAATTCACCTGCAGCATTAATTATTGATTCCAAATCAAATGCTGATTTAGTAAGCTTCTTTATCTCGGGAATAACTGTTTCATCTAAGTCAAGTAGATCTATCTCAAGAAATGGTTTTTCATCCATTTTATTAGGTGCTTCTAAATCAGTAAAAAATTTATAAACTTGTCCATTGGTTAGAATAGATATTCTTGCATTTGTTACATGAAAGTATCGAAAAAGCTGTGAAGCATGATTTATATTTAGAGGATCGCCAATTTTTTTGCATTCAATGAGAATTTGAACCTCGCTATTTTTTAAGATTGCATAGTCAATCTTTTCACCTTTCTTCGTTCCAATGTCGCATACAAACTCTGGGATAACTTCGGTAGGATCAAAGACATCATAACCTAACACATTGTTAATGAACGGCATTACGAAAGCATTTTTGGTAGCTTCCTCCGTTTCAATGACTCCGGCTTGTTGTTTTATTTTTGCGGATAATGAATTCAGCTTATCTATAAACTCCATAGACATTATAACTCCTTTTATATATATTTAATAAAAATGCGTTTTATAAAAATATAGAAAATATTTATATATTAACGCTTTATCATTGGTCATAGTTAATGTATAACACACAAAAAATAATGTTTGCACATTGTAAATACAATGGTGAAACAAACTTGATATTTATCAAGAAAATAAAACAATGTCTTTTATTGGTTGTTTTAAATGTTCAATGAATACGAGTTGGAACTATAGCAAGACTAGCTTCGATATCGCATGGATAATCTAATACAGATTTTTTAACACCTAATACTATGAGTTATATGTAAATTGCGAGCATCCTCGCATCTTTTCAACAAGTTACTGCACACCGTTATTCTTCTTCCGAGCGGCATTCCTGAGTCAACTTTATCCCCCTGACGGCCCATATAAATCGCGCTATCGTGATTGTTATCACTAATTGTGTGTATCGTGTGTATAATCATGGAAGGGCAGGGATGTGAAAAGTGCAGACGTGATCGCCATCCTGAAGCAGCATGGCTGGGAACATATTCGAACCCGTGGCAGTCATCATCAGTTCCGCCACCCTGTTCATCCGGGTCTGGTGACGGTTCCGCACCCTAAAAAAGATATTAAGCCCGGTACGCTGGCGCAAATTGGGCGTCAGGCTGGTTTAACATTTTAAAATTTCAGGAGGCAATATGTTTTATCCCGCCTATATCCACAGTGATCCTGACGGCAGCGCCAGCGGTTTTTTCCCTGATGTTCCAGGCTGTTATTTTGCTGGTGATACGCTGGACAACGCTTTCCAGGATGCGCGAAGTGCACTGGTCGCGCACTTCGAAACCTTATGCGAGATGGATGAAGAGTTGCCGCTTCCAGGCTCTGTGGAAACACATCTGGTCCAGCGTGCGCAGGACTTTATTGGCGGGCAATGGTTGCTGGTGGATATCAATATGAATCAGTTCGAAGGTCGGGCTGAACGTATCAATATTACGATGCCGAAAAGGTTACTGAACAAGATTGATACCTACGTGCGCAATAACCCAGACTACGCCAACAGAAGTGCGTTTCTGGCAGAAGCTGCCCGGCGTGTATTGCCGGGCGTTTAATCTCGCGTTTCGATGGTTAGCGGGCAACTGCACCGACTTGTAGGCCTGATAAGACGTGTTAAGCGTCGCATCAGGCAATGTGCACCCTACGGTGGATGCGGCGCGAGCGCCTTATCCAACCTCCGGATGGCAATGCTTTTCCTCATTCACCCAGATCCGCATTTCGCCTTCACCCCGGTTAGCCCAGCTAAACCACGGGATAAACGTCAGAGTTTGCGGCTGGCGTTTGGCTGGCGCACTGTCGTAATGCCACAGCGGTTGCTGCTCTGGATTGCTCTGTTCATACCGGTAACCCGGTGCCTGGATTAAGATCTTATGGCTGAACAATCCATTACCTTCAAATGTCGTAAATGGCGCATCGGCGGGCAGCCACAGGTTATGCAGCGACTCGCTGTTGTCGGCCTGTTCCAGGCAATAAACCAGCGGGCCGCGCTGAATCGCCACTTTTCCGGCGACGTGACGCACCAGCGGGTTACCGTAAACGCGACGTACTGGCATTGGCAACGTCAGATTCAGCGTGTCGCCCTCCTGCCATTCGCGGGTAATGTGCAAATACCCTTTACGAATATCCTGCTCGACCTCTTCCCCATTCAATATGATCTGCGGCTGTGTGCACCAGTCCGGCAGACGTAAAGCCAGCGTATGACGCACCGGCTGGGGCGATTCAACCGCAATTGTCACCTGTTCCTGCCACGGATAGTTTCCGCTAACCCGCAGACGCAGCGTGCCATTTTCTACCGGCACTTCCATGCTGTTTCCTGCGTATATGTTGATATACAACGCATCTTCACGCGGCGTGTAGAGATAATGACCAATCGAGGTTAGCACGCGGGCGATATTTGGCGGACAACAAGCGCAACCAAACCAACGCTGGCGGATCGGCTTAACGTGATCGTAGATATGGTTGAATTTCAGCGATTTTGGATGTACTTCCAGCGGATTCACATAGAAGAAATGTTTGCCATCCAGTGCCATGCCGCCGAGCACAGTGTTGTACAGCGCGCGCTCCATCACATCGGCATATTGACTGTCGCCTTCCATTTCCAGCATTCGTCGGGCAAACATCATCAGGCCGATGGAGGCACAGCTTTCGGCGTATACCGTGTCATTCGGCAGATCGTAATCGCTGCTGAACGCTTCACCGCTGCTCTGTGAGCCAATGCCGCCGGTAATATATAACTGACGCTGGGCCATATTGTTCCACAGCCGCAGGCAGTCCTGACGCTTGCTTTCATCGTGACTTAAACGCGCGAGATGCGCGACGCCGGTCATCAGGTAGACAAAACGTACCGCGTGACCAATGGCGGTTTGCTGCTGTGCGATGGGCAAATGTGCCTGGCTGTAGGCTTTGTCTTTCACCATCCACGCCGGGCCGTAGGTGTGCCAGTGCGAGGTCTGCCCGCGCTTTTCATATTCCTGGTCGTAATAGTGCGGTTGCGCACCACGCTGTTCGACAAAATAGTTCGTCAGCGCCAGGTAGCGCGGCTCTTCGGTCACTTCATACAGGCGCATTAGTGCCAGTTCAATTTCCGGGTGACCAGGATAACCGTGTAACTTACTTTCATCTGGACCAAATACGCTGTCGATATGATCGGTCAGACGGCAAACTACTTCCAGCAAGCGCCGTTTTCCCGTGGCCTGGAAGAAGGCGACTCCGGCTTCAATCAGATGACCGGCGCAGTAAAGTTCATGGCACTCCGCCAGATTGCTCCAGCGTTCTTCGGGCGCTTTTACCGTAAAGTAAGTATTGAGATAGCCATCTTCGCACTGGGCGGAAGCGATCAGTTCAATCACCTCGTCGGCGGTTTTTTCCAGTTCGGCGTCCGGCTTCTGGCACAGCGACCAGGCTACCGCTTCCAGCCATTTGGCGACGTCGCTGTCCTGAAATACCATCCCGTAAAATTCACCGTCTTGCAGTCCTGCGGCAATGCGAAAGTTTTCAATCGCATGGCTGGGTTCCGCTTCTGGGATACGATCGTTCAAGGCGTCCCACTGATAAGGAATCACCACATCGCGGACCAGTTGTTGGTACTGACCGAGGAACGGATCGCTGACCGTCAGTTTATGCAGATCGACTTCCGAAATGTTCATCTTGTGCTCCTTAAGGCTGTACATGACGCTGACGCAGGTCGCTAGCAATGCGTGACATCATAGGGTTATTGAGTTTGCAAAAGCGGATCGCCATCGCCAGCAGCAGGTGGAACAGCGCAGGCAGCAATGTTTCCATTGCTGTGATCCCGCCAAGCGAACTGGCGGTCTGGTTTTCCACGCCTGGCTGGTAGGCGACAAAAATAAACAGCAGGCTGATGATCCCGGCGCTGGAGGCCCAGGCCAGCTTGATGAAAAACAGATTGAAGGCGAAGTTCATGCCGGAAGAACGTACGCGGGTTTTCCACTCGCCGTAGTCATCGGCAAAGGCCATCAATGAGAAGTGCAATGGCAATGTGAAGCCAAGAATCACGCCATTACCGAGGATCACCGCCAGCCACAGCGTTTGATAAGCCGGGCCAGAAGGCAGGAACCACATCAACACCGCCAGCGCGGCGAGGAGCAGGTTGGTGTAGTAGTAAATTTTGACGGTATCGAAACGTCGCGTTAACGGGCTGACAATCACCGAGCCGATAATGGAGGCGAAGGTGACCATGGTGAAGAACAGCGACGTGTAGCCCGTACTGCCTTGTAAGACGTAGGTAATGAAGTACATATACCCACCGCCGCGAATATTAAAGACGTTAATCAGCAGGAAAGACATGACCAGCATCAGCAGCAGTTGGTCGTTGTTCCGCAGCCCGGCAAGATGTTCGCGCAGGGTAAATTTCCCCATTGTGGAGAGTGGCACCCGTTCACGAACCCAGAAGAAACAGCACAGGAACATCACCACGGCAATGGCGCACAATACGCCGACGCCCAGTTGATAGCCGCGCGCGGCATTACCCTGACCGAAGAGATCTACCATCCACGGTAAGCCTACCGAAACCAGAAATCCCGCCACGCCGCAGAGAACGAATCGCCAGGACTGGCAGGAGATCACTTCATTGTGGCGGGTGGTCATGGTGTTGATCAGCGCGCAGTACGGCACGTTGATGGCGGTATAACCGACTGAAAGGAGCAGGTAAGTGCCGAACGCCCAGGCGATTTTTACTCCCATGCTGGCATCTGGCACGGTGAACGTCAGGATGCCGATAATGCCGATGGGAATGGCAATCCACAACTGCCACGGACGAAAGCGCCCCCAGCGACTTTGCGTCCGGTCGGCAATGACGCCCATCACCGGGTCGGAGATGGCATCAAACACGCGCAGTGCAATAAACAGCGTGCCGACCAGCGCCGGAGTTAAGCCAAAAACGTCGGTGTAGAAAAAGGTGAGAAAGTTCATGATCAGGCAAGTTATTACGGTGCCGCCTGCGTCACCCAGGCCGTAGCCTATTTTTTCCCGTACAGATAACGCATCGTCAATTTTACCTTTAGCGATATCAGCGGTAGTAATCGGTGTAGAGGTCATAGATATTCCTCGTGAATAGGGAGCAATTTTTAGTTTTATTGCAATGACATGATTAATTCTGCCGTGAACGGGAATATCAACAAGGCGAGAAAAGAGTAAAAAAAGGTGACGATTCCGACCTGAATTTAAAAGTGTGAATTGGATCAGGTGAAATTAATGTTTTTGATTAATAATCAAAAGGTAATGTGTTTAATCATTAATGAATAAGCGGGAAATTACATATCAATGCTCGAATTATCCATGACGTTACCGATTAAAGTGCAAAATGGTGGATTATTTATTTCCCGTGGCGTAGGGAGGCATCCGGCAAGGCGGCTGGAGTCATGGGAAATTATCTTTGTCGAAAAAGGTCGATTAGCGATTCAGGAAGAAGAGCGGATATTTCTGGTCGATGCGGGAGAGAGTTTATTACTCTGGCCGAACCGACAGCATGTTGGGGTGGAGGATTTTCCCGCCGATCTCAAATTTTACTGGCTGCATTTTGAGGTTAAAGCGCCGGACAACGATCCGCGCTGGCTCACTCATCTTAGCGTGCCGCAACAAACTAAGGTTGCCGATCCGCAGGTGCTGGTGGCCTTGTTTCGCCAGTTCTTAAGCGAACAGGAAAAGCATCAACGCACTCCGGCGCTGGAGTTTATTGTGCTGCTGATTTTGCAGCAGCTCACCCGTGACGCGCGTCTTGATGAACAGGCCGATGGTGCAGGCACCACCCTTGCCTGGA
This sequence comes from Escherichia sp. WS3063, assembly GCF_046486595.1. Taxonomy (NCBI): domain Bacteria; kingdom Pseudomonadati; phylum Pseudomonadota; class Gammaproteobacteria; order Enterobacterales; family Enterobacteriaceae; genus Escherichia; species Escherichia sp. WS3063. The sequence goes on along the minus strand of NZ_JBJQKY010000027.1, from coordinate 28,976 downwards.
AAGCACAGAAACTGATTCGCACGCAATATCACCGCCCGCTTTCCACGGCGCTTTTAGCCCGCGAGCTGTACTGCAATGCCGATTATCTTGGGCGCGTCTATCGGCGGGTGTTTCATCTGACGTTAACAGAAGCAATCCACCGCCAGCGGGTGCGCGAAGCCGAAAAGCTGTTAATTAGCGAAGCGCGATCGCTCACGGAAGTGGCGGCGTTGTGCGGGTTTAATGACGTCGGCTATTTCCGGCAGATTTTTCGCAAACACACCGGCTTAACGCCAGCTGCGTGGAAGCGACGTTACAGCAAGGAACATATCAATTCGTAGTGCCGGGGCAATGAAGCCCCGGCGTGAGGGATTACTGCCCGTAATAGGCATTGGCCCCATGTTTACGCAGGTAGTGCTTATCCAGCAGTTCGTTTTGCATCGCAGGGAGCTGCGGTGCAAGCTGGCGCGAGAACAGGCCCATATAGGCGCACTCTTCCAGCACCACGGCGTTATGCACCGCATCGGCGGCGTTTTTTCCCCAGGCGAACGGGCCGTGAGAATGCACCAGTACAGCCGGGATTTGTGCCGGGTTCAACCCACGTTCTTCGAAGGTTTTAATGATCACTTCGCCGGTCTGGTATTCATACTCGCCGTTGATCTCCTCTGCGGTCATCTGTCGCGTACAGGGGATGGCACCATAGAAGTAATCAGCGTGCGTGGTGCCCCAGGCGGGGAGATCCAGCCCGGCCTGCGACCAGATGGTGGCGTGGCGCGAGTGGGTATGCACAATACCGCCAATTTCGGCATAGCGACGGTAAAGCGCCAGATGCGTTGGCGTGTCGGACGAGGGTTTTTTTCTGCCTTCCACCACCTTACCGGTGGCTATCTCAACCACTACCATATCGTCGGCGGTCATCACGTTGTACTCGACGCCGGAAGGTTTGATTACCATCCATTGCCGCGTTTCGTCTACCGCGCTGACATTGCCCCAGGTGAACGTCACCAGATGATGAACGGGAAGCGCCAGATTCGCCGCCAGCACGTCGGCTTTTAGTTGCTCTAACATATAAATCCGGCCTCCTGCATACGCGCTTCAATCCAGCGCCGCGCCTGAATAATCTCCAGCACCGGCTCTTTGGCTTTTTCGGTCCACATCTCAATCAGAAATGATCCGCGATAGTTCAGTTCATGCAGCGTTTTGAAGATGCCAACGAAATCGACGCAGCCTTCGCCAAACGGCACATCACGGAACTGTCCGGGGCTTTGCTCGGTCACTGGCTGGGTGTCTTTCAGGTGGATCGCGGCGATACGGTCAATGCCCAGTTTCAGTTCGGCGGGAACATCATTGCCCCAGGCGCTGAGGTTGCCGACGTCCGGGTAGACGGTGAACCACGGCGAGGCGAGCATCTCGTCCCATTTTTTCCATTTGCTGATGGAGTTCATAAACGCGGTATCCATAATCTCCACCGCCAGCATGACTTGTGATGCCGCCGCCTGTTCGACTGCCCACGCCAGCCCTTCAGCAAAACGTTGTTGGGTGCCTTCGTCGTGGTCTTCGTAATAGACGTCATAACCTGCCAGCTGGATGGTGCGAATGCCGAGATCGCGCGCCAGGCGAATCGCTTTACTCATGATTTCCCGCGCCCGTTCGCGCACTGCCTCGTCCCGGCTGCCAAAGGGAAAACGACGATGGGCAGACAGGCACATTGACGGAATGGCAACACCCGTTTCGATCATCGCAGTGACCAGCGAAGCACGTTGTGCGGCGCTCCAGTCAAGACGTGAGAGCCGTTCGTCGGTTTCATCCACCGACATTTCGACAAAATCAAAGCCACAGCTTTTTGCCAGCACCAGCCGCTCCGGCCAGGAGAGATCTTTCGCCAGCGCTTTTTCATAAATCCCTAACGGATGATTACGCACGCGCACCTCCCCAGATGGCATCAATTTGTGCATGGAAATCGCCAGCCACCTGCGCCGGATTTGCTGCGCCTGCCAGCGCCCGCCCGGCAATAAAGGCTTTCACGCGGATATCTTTAAACAGCGGCAGGTCAGCAGGGGTAATCCCGCCGGTAATGGAAAGCTCAAGGCCGATATCGGAAAGTGCCTTCATGCGTGCCAGATCGGCTTCGCCCCACTGTTGCCCGCTGGCCTGTGCATCACGACCACGATGATAAATGGCCTGCCGCACGCCAATACGATGCCAGTCGCGGGCGTCGTCCAGCGTCCAGTTACCGAACAGCTCTATCTGAATTTCACCACCGCAGCGTTGCGCCATGGCGTGGCCTTTTTCCACCGTCGCGAGCGGCGCAGCGCAGATGATGGTCATCCAGTTGGCACCCGCGCCAAACGCCTGTTGTGCGAGCGTTTCACCCGCGTCGGCGACCTTCCAGTCAGCAACGATGATTTTATCCGGGCACTGTTCGCGCAAGGCTTTTACCGCGCCAAGCCCTTCGTTTAAACAGAGAATGGTGCCCGCTTCGACGATATCGACGCTGTCTTTTAACAGCATCACGTCGCGCTGTGCGTCTTCAAGTGATGAGTGGTCGAGGGCCAGTTGCAGAAGTGGTCGGCTCATAATGTGTGCTCCTTGATGCGGGCGTGAAAGCCCTGAAGTGCGGCAATGAGATGCTGATAGCGTTGGTATTTTTGTTGGTAAAGCTGATGTGCGGTCATATCCGGCAGCAGGGTGCGTACTGGGTGCTGTAAATCACGTTGGGCTTCGCTGAAATCGCGATAAACTCCGGTGCCGACGCGGGCGGCAAGTGCCGCACCAAAGCAGCCGGTTTCTTCCACCTGCGGCAGCTCGATACGCAGACCGCTGACGTCCGCCAGCATTTGCATCCAGACATCGGAGTGCGCCGGACCGCCAGTGACGCGCAGGGTGTGCACATCAGTAAAACGTTCGCGCATCCGGTTGAGATGGGTCATATGGCTGAACACCACGCCTTCATAAATTGCCTGCAACAGGTGTGCGCGGGTGTGAATGGCCTGCATCCCGTAGAAACCGCTGGTCATCTCCAATCCGGCGTTGCTGCCGTACAGGAACGGCAGGAAAAAGAGATCGCCCCCGGCCTTCGGCAAGCTGGCAACGGCCTGGTTAATCTCATCAAACGAGATTTCTCCCCACTGTGCGGTAAACCATTCGAGGTTGCCGGAAGAGGTGGGGCTGGCTTCGTGAACGATAAATTGACCATCGTTAACGTAGCGACCATAGACATACGGATGCGCTTCACCGTCACGCAAACCACGGGTTATGCCGCTGGTCACCGCCCAGGTGCCCATCACCGCATTAAGGGTAAATTCGTCTTCGATCCCGGCACAGAGTGCGGTGGAAACCACATCAAACAGGCCGCCGACAATGGGCGTACCCGCTTTCAGACCGGTCAGTGCGGCTGTCTGAGCGGTGATTTCCCCGCAGATTTCGGCAGATCCGACAACAGGCGGCAGGGCGTGGTTGATTTCAGCGATCCCCAGCCAGTCGGTGAGACACGGGTCATATTTCCCGCGACTCATGTTGTAGAGGTTGGACTCGGAAATATTGCTCTCTTCACAGCCTTTGACGCCAGTTAAACACCAGCGCAGGTAGTCGTGCGTCATCATCACGCAGCCAATTTGCGCGTAGCGTTCTGGTTCGTGCTCTTTCAGCCAGCGTAACAGCGACACCGGATGCCCGGTCCACAAGGTTTGTCGCGTCAGCGGGTAGAGTTTTTCCGGGATGCCATCTTCCTGCCAGCGACGAACGATTTCCATCGCCCGGCGGTCCGAGGACAAAATGGCGTTACCGAGCGGATTGTCGTTTTTATCCAGCAAAAACAAGCCCTTTCCCTGTGCGGAGATGCCGATACCGACAATTTGTTCCCCGCTAACACCAGAATGAGTAAGCAGGGCGCGAATGACAGCCATGCAGCACTGCCACAGTTCTGCCATATCGCGCTCTGCCCAGCCTGGCTGCGGGCTTAATGCGCACAGCGGCAGGCGCTGCACGCCTGCCTCCCGGCCTTCGCGGTCATACAGCCCGGCTTTCAGCCAGCTACCGCCACAATCTAACCCCAGCCAGTATTGCGTCATGGTTTATTGCACCTCATCCACGGCTTTCAGCAGATCAGCTCCCTGCGGCACATCTTTAACAAACATGTCGCGAACCTGATTACCCAGCGCGTCGCTAAAGGCTTTGCGGTCGAGATCGGTGATGACTTCCACGCCCGCTTCTTTCATGCCATCGATGATTTTTTGCTGATCTTCAGCAACCAGTTTGCGCTGGTAGTTACCCGCTTCTTGTGCAGATGAAACTAGCGCCTGCTGGAATTCCGGGCTTAAGCCATCAAACTTCGCTTTGTTGATCACCACCAGAAGCGGGGAGTAGGCGTGGTGCGTCAGAGAAAGGTACTTCTGTACTTCGAAAAATTTTGCTGACCAGACGACGTTGATCGGGTGTTCCTGAGCGTCGATAGTGCGCGTTTCCAGCCCGGTATAGACTTCGGCAAACGGCATCGGGATCGGGTTAGCGCCAAAGACTTTGAATGCGGCGATATTCATCGGGCTATTGTTGGTGCGGATTTTCAGCCCTTTCAGGTCGGCAGGTGTTTTCACTGGCGCACGCGAGTTGGTGACATCGCGCCAGCCGTTTTCCCAATAGGCCAGTACTTTCAGTCCTTTACCTTCAAGGGAGACTTTCAGGTCATCACCGACTTTGCCGTCGAGCGTTTTATGCGCGTGGGCGGTATCGCGGAACAGGAAAGGGACATCAAGCAGGTTCATCACAGGTGACAACCCGGCAAAGTTATTCGAGCCGGACATTTCCATATCGATGGTGCCGCCACGTACGCCGCTGATCATCGCCTGTGCGTTACCGAGAGTACTGTCCGGGAACAGTTTTAATTTCAGCTCGCCTTTGGTTCTCTCCTGCAATAAATCATTGAATTTTTTCGCCGCAATATGTTGCGAGTCGGTTTGTGAGGTTTCATAACCGAAACGTAAAGATTGCGCCGCCAGTGAAGATGTACTAAATGCAGCCAGGCCAGCAATGAATAATGCGTAGGTTACAGAGCGTAATTTCATAATATTTTCCTTTTAATTAATCCATTTCAAAGGGAGGATGATGAGATCGGGAATAAAAACAAATACGACTAATAATGAATATAAAACCAGGACGTAAGGGAAAACGCCTCTGACTGCATCATCGAATTTGAGTTTTGCCACCCCTGAAATAACGTTAAGCACATTACCGATAGGCGGTGTAATTAAGCCGATTGAGCAGTTAATGATAAACATGACACCGAAATAAATCGGATCGATTCCTGCCTCTTTAACTAAAGGCATTAATACCGGAGTAAGAATTAACACCGTCGGCGTTAAATCCATGACCATGCCGACAATCAGGATAGCCAGCATAATAACGATAAACAGCAGACGCGGTGAATCGACCAACGGTTGCAGTAAATCAGAAACCATCATCGGCAATTCAGCAATGGTAATCAGCCAGGCAGAAACTTGTGCCGAGGCCACCAGAAACATTACCACTGAGGTGGTTTTCGCCGCGCCAATGAGTACATGCCAAAGTGTGGCGAAGGTCATTTCACGGTAAATAACTGTGGCGACAAACAGCGCATAGAAAGCAGCAACGGCCCCGGCTTCGGTAGGGGTAAACAGACCGGAGCGAAACCCGCCAATAATGATGACTGGAAGAAACAGCGCCCAGATACCGGAGACAAAAGAGTGCCAGATTTCCTGCATCGTTGCTTTTTGCTGGCGGGGTAAATTAAGGCGACTGGCCTGCCACCACCAGGTAAGCATCAGCGTTGCGCCCATCATCATGCCAGGGGCAATGCCCGCCATAAACAGCTTACTGATGGATAATCCGCTGGAAACGCCGAAAATAATAAACGGAATGGAAGGGGGAATAATTGGCGCGATAATGCCGCCAGAGGCAATCAGCCCCGCCGCCCGGTTGACCGGGTAGTTGGCGCTGCGCATCATCGGCACCAGTAGAGCGGCAACGGCGGCGGTATCCGCAACGGCAGAACCAGAAAGGCTTGCCATAATCATAGCCGCCAGCACGCCGACGTAGCCCAGCCCGCCTGGTTTATGCCCCACCAGTTTCATCGGCAGGTCAACAATGCGTTTTGACAAGCCGCCCGCATTCATGATTTCACCCGCCAGCACAAAGAACGGAATCGCCAGCAGGGAGAAGCTGTCGGCTCCGTTCACCAGCGTTTGTGCCATGATCTGGACATCAAACATGCCCAGCCAGAACATTAACGCCGCCCCGCACAACAACAGTGCCCAGGCAATAGGCAAACCGATAGCAATACCACCCAACAGACAGCCCAGAAAAATCAGCACAGCCATGATTAAGCTCCTTGCGGTGGCGACGTTAGAGAATTGCTACGCGTGATGAGTTGATATAAATGACGCAGTTCAAAGAATGCGATAACGAGGCTGGTGGGCAGACAAGCGGCATACATCAGGCCGATGGGCAAACCGAGGATCGGTGAATAATCGCTCCAGTCCTGAATTGTTTTTAGCGTTGCGCCCCAGGCCAGTGCGCCACAAATAAATAAGATTAAGGAATGGGTAACCAGAGCGACTCGTCGCTGCCATGCGGGGGAGAGTTTCTCCACCAGAAAGGTGACCTGAACGTGGGCGTTATCCATAAAAGCCACAATCGCGCCAATAAATGTTAACCAGACAAATAAATAACGTGACAATTCATCTACAGATAAAATGCTTGTCTGAAAACCATATCTTAAAATAATGTTTATAAACACAATACAGGAAAGTACGGCGAGATTAATCGCCAGTATTGCTTCAAGTATTTTTTTCATAGCTATTCCTTGAGGCTATGTCTGTCATAATTCAAATTGCATGTGCAGCAACCGAAATTATTAATATAGTTAGAGCAATAACATTACCCAGGCGTTCTGGCGTAGACGATTATTCGATTAATTCAGCGCTGTTAATGCGACTTTAACCACAATTTTTCGTATCTCAGAGGCTGTTTGCAGAATACAACCTGGTCGATGAACATCCTGCGGGAAGAAAATAGCGTAGCTGCCCGGTATCATTTCTATAAATGATTCATGTTCACTATCGTGATAAAAAATAATATCGCGCTGCTCTAATAGTGATTCGCTGACTTTATTATTTCCCGTATCAATAGCAATGCCGATTTTCTCTTCACCCCACGCCAGAAACTGAATATCGATATACCGACGATGCACTTCCGGACGGTTTTCCGCCGCTTCGCGTGTGGTTAAATCGATAATTTGCGCATAAATATTCTTGCCGTCGATTTCGACAACACCCGGCTCCAGGGCGTTGAAGTCGATGGCGCGCAGAAAATCGAGCGCCTTTTCAATGGCGGCAGGCAAACGGCACGGGTCAGGCTGCGCGATATGTCCAAAAATCATGACTTATCTCCTCATAACGCCTGGATTTTGGCCCACACGCTGTCATCAACGGTGATGCCGTTACGGCGGTTTTCGGCCAGCAGGGTAGTAAATTCGTGGCCGGGTAAGCGGATGGCCTGGTTTTCGTCAGCGCGTTCAGCGGTAGTAACGTAATCCATGATGCGTTGCAGCTTGGCATCGCGGGTGGGGCCGTCGATCAATTTATCCACTTCGATGGCGATAAAGATTTGCGAAACGCCGTATTCGTCGCTGTTGTCCTGGGTGACTTCGGCAACCGATGCGCCGTCGGAAAGGAGAGTGGCGATCATATCCAGCACAATCGACATGCCCGAACCTTTCCAGTAACCCATCGGCAAAATGCGGCGATTTTTCTCGATAACGCCAGGTTCTTTGGTCAAATTGCCCTCATCATCAAAGCCACCATCGACCGGGAGCTGACGACCTGCCAGACGGTTAACTTCTAACATGCCGTAAGAGAACATCGACATCGACATATCGACCATGGTGATTGGGGTAGAAGGAATGGCGACGATCAGCGGGTTGGTGCCGATGCGACACTCTTTTGCGCCCCACGGCGGCATTACGGCGATGGAGTTGGTCCAGCAAATGCCAATATAGCCTTTTTCCGCCGCCTGCCAGCCGTAGCTGCCGCCGCGCATCCAGTGGTTGGCATTACGTAGTGCCACCAGACCAATACCGTGATCGGCAGCCAGTTCAATGGCCCGATCCATCATCTTTTTCGCTGTCAGGTTACCGATCGAACGCTGGGCGTCCCACTGTTCAATTGCGCCGAGGCTGGTTATACGTTTGGGTTGGGCATCAGGAATGATATCGCCGTTTTCCAGTTGTTGAATGAAACGAGGGAAACGATTAACGCCGTGAGAATAAACGCCGGATTCGGTGGTGCGGGCGAACATCTCGGCACAGGCATCAGCCGTTTCGCTGTCAACGCCGCGTGAAATTAAGACTCGATTAAAGGCTGCTTTTAACTGCTCAAATGTCACTTTCATCCCTGGCTTCCTTGTTTTTTTGATCGCTTTTTTGGCTTAAAATTTCAATATGCGAAATCTGATTTCAAATATATCGATCGCTTTTTAACAAAGCAATCTGATTGATGAATTTCAAAAAACTTAAAAATCAAGTGGTTATAAATTATCTGTCGAGATCGTGAACTACGGCACACTTTGCGCTACCATCAGGACGCGACAAAATGGGGAAAGAAGTGATGGGAAAAAAAGAGAACGAGATGGCGCAGGAAAAAGAGCGTCCAGCCGGAAGCCAGAGTCTGTTTCGCGGGTTGATGCTGATTGAGATTTTGAGCAACTATCCAAACGGTTGTCCGTTGGCGCATCTTTCGGAACTGGCTGGTTTAAATAAGAGTACCGTCCATCGCTTATTGCAGGGATTACAATCCTGCGGCTATGTGACCACCGCGCCCGCCGCAGGGAGTTACCGCCTGACCACCAAATTTATTGCCGTCGGGCAGAAGGCGCTGTCTTCGCTGAATATCATTCATATCGCCGCTCCGCATCTTGAGGCATTGAACATCGCCACTGGTGAAACCATTAACTTCTCCAGCCGCGAAGACGATCACGCTATTTTGATTTATAAGCTGGAACCCACAACCGGGATGCTGCGAACCCGTGCCTATATAGGCCAGCATATGCCGCTCTACTGTTCCGCAATGGGCAAGATCTACATGGCGTTTGGTCACCCGGACTACGTGAAGTCATACTGGGAAAGCCATCAGCATGAGATCCAGCCGTTAACCCGCAATACCATTACCGAGCTGCCCGCGATGTTCGACGAACTGGCGCACATTCGTGAAAGCGGAGCGGCGATGGACAGAGAAGAAAACGAACTCGGCGTCTCCTGTATTGCTGTTCCGGTGTTTGATATTCATGGGCGGGTGCCGTACGCCGTGTCGATTTCGCTTTCGACATCACGTCTGAAACAGGTGGGGGAGAAAAATCTCCTGAAACCACTGCGTGAAACCGCGCAGGCTATTTCTAATGAACTGGGATTTACTGTCAGGGACGACCAGGGCGCGATCACATAACGCTTTGGACAAGTGCCAAAACTTTAACATTTCCTTCGTTGGATCAAAGCAGTAGAGACGCGCTCTCTGGCACTCTGCTGTTTTAGTGCAAAGGAGTGATCATGAACCGGTTTATTATTGCGGATGCGACGAAATGTATCGGTTGCCGTACCTGTGAAGTGGCTTGCGCAGTGTCGCATCAGGAGAATCAGGATTGCGCTGCGTTGTCACCAGACGAGTTTATTTCCCGTATTCGTGTCATTAAAGACCACAGCTGGACCACGGCAGTAGCCTGTCATCAGTGTGAAGATGCACCGTGCGCGAATGTCTGCCCTGTTGACGCGATAAGCCGCGAACATGGGCATATTTTCGTTGAACAATCACGTTGCATTGGCTGTAAAAGCTGTATGCTGGCTTGCCCGTTTGGTGCGATGGAGGTCGTTTCTTCGCGCAAAAAGGCGAGGGCGATTAAATGCGATCTGTGCTGGCATCGGGCGACGGGGCCGGCCTGTGTTGAAGCCTGCCCGACAAAGGCGTTGCAGTGCATGGATGTCGAGAAAGTGCAGCGGCATCGGCTACGGCAGCAGCCTGTTTGAAACGTTTTTCCGGCGTTTCTCAACGCCGGAATAGCGTATTAATGGCTTTCAGCCCAGGCTCTTTCTATCTCTTCCGCCAGAATCTTCACCCCCGCCTCAATTTTATCCGGCTCCGGCACGTAGTTCATGCGCATACATTGATGTGTATGTGGCCACGGTTTATCCAGCCCTGGGAAGAAGTTGTGCCCCGGCACCATCAGCACGCCCCGTGCTTTCAGGCGCTGGTAGAGCTGCTCGGTCGTAATTGGCAAATCCTTAAACCATAGCCAGAGGAAAATGGCTCCTTCCGGTTTATGAATCAGGCAGCGATCTTCCGGTAAATAGCGGCGAATGATGGCGATAGTTTCCTGAACACGCTGGTAATAAAACGGTTTGATAACCGTTTCAGACAGGCGCAGCAGATCGTTACGCTTAATCATTTCACACATTATCGCCGGACCAATACCGCCAGGCGCCAGGCTGATAATGCCGTTCATGTTGGTGATTGCGGTGATGATTTTTTCATTGGCGATGATAATGCCGCAGCGCGAACCCGGTAGTCCCAGCTTGGAAAGACTCATGCACAGTACAATATTCGGATTCCACAGCGGGCGCGCTTCGCTGAAGATGATACCCGGGAACGGGACGCCATAAGCGTTATCAATCACCAGCGGAATGCCGTGTTGATTCGCCAGCGCGTCAAGCTTCAGCAACTCTTCGTCAGTAATAACATTGCCTGTTGGATTCGTCGGCCGGGAGACGCAAATCATCCCGGTTTCTTCGCCAATATGCAGATGCTCAAAATCGACGTGGTATTTAAACTGGCCTTCCGGCAGCAGTTCAATATTCGGACGCGCAGAGACAAACAGATCTTCTTCCAGTCCGGCGTCAGCGTAGCCAATATATTCAGGTGCCAGCGGGAACAGCACTTTTTTGACCCGACCATCGGCACGGCGTCCGGCAAACAGATTAAATAAGTAGAAAAACGCGCTCTGGCTGCCGTTTGTTAGTGCAATATTCTGTGGTTCGATATCCCAACCCAACTTCTCGCGCAGCATTCCGGCAAGCAGTGTGAGGAGCTCCGTTTTCCCCTGTGGACCGTCGTAATTGCACAGTGCATCAGTCGCTTTGCCACTTTCCAGCATGTCGGTCAGTAGCGTCTGGAAGTAGTCCTGCATTTCCGGGATCTGCGCTGGATTACCGCCGCCGAGCATAATCGCGCCAGGCGTGCGTAAACCGTCGTTCAGATCTTCCATCAGCAGCGTAATGCCGGAGTGGCGGGTAAATTTGTCACCAAAAAGGGAGAATGTCATAGCGGGATATCTGTCGAACTCTGTAGCAAGGAAGGTAACAATAACGCTACATTTGCTGGGGTGCAAATCGCTCTGTTGAAGAGGGAGCAGTGCTTTATCCTGCAACGCTGATTAGAGCTGACATTTTATCCTGGTTGGCGGCTTCCCGAGGTACTGACGAATGGGAAGCCGGAAAAGTCACTGTTGCCCAGCCCAGATGACCAGCACTTTATCGTCGCCATGCTCACGAACAAAGCCGTAGCCCTGCTTCAGCGAAAGTGTCGTTTGTTTGCCCTCGCCAATTGCGGGATGGCGGGCGCGGAACTGGCTGATTTTCTGCCAGTGCGTGACGCTGGCGGCAGATTTACCGCTAACATCCTGCCAGTTCATATCCGAACGCGTACCTTGCAGCGGATCCGAACCGGTGGGGCCGAACGGACGCGAGGATTCATCACCATAAAAGATTTGTACCGCGCCTGGCGCTAATAACAATAACTCTGCTGCTTTATTACCACCTTCGCGGAACAGGCGGGTATCATGCGATGAGAGGTAGCTCAACACGTTGAAATCCTGCAATTTCTCCGCCATTTGCTGCCAGGTAGTATCCATCTGCGCAAAACAATCGACTGCTTTCGCCGCCTGCTCCTGATAATCGAAATTGATCATCGTATCGAAGCCGTGGCGATAGTAGTCACTTTGCATCACGCCGTGGCCCCAGGCTTCACCGGTCATCCAGAAAGGTTTGTCATCTAATGCTTTGTCGGAGTTAGCTTTTTTCCATTCGCGAAGCGCGGCGCTGGCTTCGGTTTTCAGTTGCTGCCAGGCGGGCAACTCAACATGTTTGGCGGTGTCGACCCGAAAACCATCAATCCCATAGTCGCGAACCCACTGACTTAACCAGTGGGTTAAGTAATCGCGAGGGGTAAAGCTGTCGATGACTTTAGCGTGGGTATCCGTTTTGTTTTTATAGAACACCGGCAGACCAGAAGCGGTCGTTGATTCGGTTTTGATATCCGGCAAAAAGGCCAGCGACATAGTGAGATCGTCGAATCCAGGATTGTCGTAATCGCCGATATCGGTTCTGATCCAGTTTTTTCCCCACCATTTATCCCAGCCTGTTTTGTCGCTGAAATTAATGTAATCGTTAAAGCTATGCCAGGTTTGCCCGGCGGCAGGTTTCCAGTCGCTCCAGCGTTCACCCAGCGTTTTTTTCACTTCGTCACCAGAAAGATATAACGCGCCAAACTGAAACTCCTGCATATCCGCCAGTGTGGCATAACCGGTGTGGTTCATCACGACATCAAAGAGAATACGAATACCGCGCTGATGCGCGCTATCAACCAGTGTCCGTAGATCGGCTTCACTGCCCATATTGGCATCAAGATTCGTCCAGTCCTGTGTGTAATAACCGTGGTAGGCATAATGCGGGAAATCGCCTTTTGTACCGCCGCCGACCCAGCCGTGAATTTGCTCAAATGGGGCACTTATCCATAAAGCATTGACGCCCAGCTGCTGGAGGTAATCCAGTTTGTTGGTCAGGCCGCGTAAATCGCCGCCGTGAAAAGTGCCAATTTCTGCCATACCGTCTTTATGACGTCCGTAACTCTGGTCATTACTGGGATCGCCGTTTTCGAAACGATCTGTCAGCACAAAGTAAACCGTGGCGTTATGCCAGTCGAAAGGGGCAGAGGCGTCAGTTTCTGCCCGTTCCAGCAGGAGTAAACCGTTGCTGGTGGCAGCGGGTTGTAACGTTATTTGACCGTTCTTCACTATCGCAATTTGCTGGCTGTAATAATCCCGGACGGCGGCTCCCTCCGGAAAAGTGGCGCTGACATCCAGTGTGAGCGGTAATCCATCCCATTTCGGGCATTCACGGACCAGGCTTGCTACCGGTTCGACGGCGTTCTGGATGGAAATCATCAATGTTGGTGTACCGGAGCGGGTGTCTAGTTGCAGCGTATATTCGCCGTCCCTGAACAATCGCCATTGAGGCGGCGTGTTGCTACAAGGTTGCAGGGAAAGCATCTGATTGAGTTTTATCGCATCCGCAGGCTGCCAGCACTGTTGGTCAAAATTTAGCGTTAGTGGACGCGTACCTTTGGGCAACTGCGCGTGGCTGACAAATGTTCCCGTCCCCTGTTCGCTAAAGGTGGGAACCCCCGGAGAAGTCCAGCTGGCGGCAACGGCGAAGCCAGGAAGGAGTGTCAGAAAACAGGCGGCGAGTTTCATGGCGGATGAGTCCTTATTGCTGCGATTTCAGACAGTTTGCCAGCGATAAGCCAGACAAAACTCATCCCTGAGCGGTAAGTCCACAGGATGAGAAGCAAGGGTGAGCGATCGCGCGCAAAAAACGGCTGAATTTTGCGATAAACCCCACATTTTCTGCGATTTAGCGCCAATCTGAATCGTTAACTCGTGACATAGTTTCAGATTTGGACTATTCCTTGGGGTGCTCTTGACAGCTATTTTTGATATGATTTGAGATTCAACTCTCAAATTTGTGAAAAATATAAGGTGTTGGAATGATTAAATCCGACCAGGAGACCTGATGATTTTGACTCCCATACGACGATATGGGGCGATGATTCTTATGTTACTCACTCTGGTGTTTTCGAGTGAGGTGTTAGCGAAGACGCACACAACAACAGCGAGTCAAAAGTCCCACTTAACTAAAGCTAGTAATAAACAGGTAAGCAGTAAACAAGAGTATTCTCGCAATAGTGCAAAGAGTAGTTCACTTCCTGATTTGCGAAAATACCCTTCCGGAACACCAAGGAAAAAGGCGTTTCTCCGGACCGTAATGCCTTACATTACCAGCCAAAATGCAGCCATTACTGCGGAACGTAACTGGCTGATTTCAAAACAGTATCAGGGCCAATGGTCACCTGCTGAGCGTGCGCGTCTGAAAGACATCGCCAAACGCTACAAGGTGAAGTGGTCTGGTAATACGCGAAAAATCCCGTGGAATACCTTGCTTGAACGCGTAGACATTATCCCCACCAGTATGGTGGCGACGATGGCTGCAGCAGAAAGTGGTTGGGGAACGTCGAAGCTGGCGCGCAACAACAACAATCTGTTCGGCATGAAATGCATGAAAGGACGTTGTACTAATGCGCCGGGTAAAGTGAAGGGGTACTCACAGTTTAGTTCTGTCAAAGAATCGGTGAGCGCCTATGTCACTAACCTCAATACGCACCCGGCTTACTCTTCGTTCCGTAAATCGCGTGCACAACTGCGTAAAGCGGATCAGGAAGTGACTGCCACAGCGATGATTCACAAGCTGAAGGGCTACTCGACCAAAGGGAAGAGTTATAACAACTACCTGTTCGCAATGTACCAGGATAACCAACGGTTAATCGCGGCGCATATGTAATTGCATTTCCTCGAGCCTTATCCGACTTGTCAGGCGGATAAGGCTTTTGCTCGTATCGGGTGGTTGTGCTGAGTTACCTGATGCGACGCCGACAATTCTCATCATCGCTACAACATGACCTCGCTATTTACATCGCGATACTCTTTTGGCGTCGTGTCATATGCTTTTTTAAAAACAGAGTAGAAATATTGCAGCGATGGATAACCGCACATTTGCGATATCTCATTGATCGACAAGGTGGTTGAAATCAGCAGACTGCGCGCTTTCTCCAACTTCTCGGCATGAATCATTGCATGGATGGTTTCACCCACCTCTTCTTTAAAACGCTTCTCAAGATTGGAGCGTGATATGCCCACCGCATCCAGTACCTGATCCACTTTAATCCCTTTACAGGCGTGATTACGAATGTAATGCATGGCCTGAATAACGGCGGGATCGGTCAGCGAGCGGTAATCTGTTGAGCGCCGTTCAATGACGCGAACTGGTGGGACCAAAATCCGCTGTAGCGGCATTTCTTCTTTATCTAATAATCGATGCAACAGTTTTGCCGCCTGATAGCCCATTTGCCGCGCGCCCTGAGCGACCGAAGAAAGGGCGACACGCGACAGATAGCGGGTCAGTTCTTCGTTATCGATGCCAATCACGCATAATTTTTCCGGTACGGGAATGTGTAGATGTTCACATACTTGCAGAATATGCCGCGCCCGGGCGTCAGTAACGGCAATAATCCCGGTTTGCGGTGGCAGCGTTTGTAGCCAGTCTGCCAGCCGATTTTGCGCGTGTTGCCAGTTCTCTGGCGCGGTTTCTAACCCCTGATAAACCACTCCGCGATACTTTTCTTCGGCGACAAGCTGACGAAATGCATATTCGCGTTCAGTGGCCCAACGTTTACCGCTTGATTCCGGAAGACCATAAAAAGCAAAGCGGTTAACGCCTTTCTCTTTTAAATGCAAAAATGCGCTTTCAACCAGCGCATAGTTATCGGTGGCAATGTAATGAACGGGTGGGTAACTTTCGGCAAGGTGATACGAGCCACCAACCCCAACAATGGGGACGTCGACATCAGCCAGCGCTTGCTCGATTTGTTTGTCGTCGAAGTCGGCAATGACGCCATCTCCTAACCAGTCCTTGATTTTATCAATGCGGGCGCGGAAATCTTCTTCAATGAAAATATCCCATTCCGATTGTGACGCCTGTAAATATTCCCCTACGCCTTCTACTACCTGCCGGTCATAGGCTTTATTGGCATTGAACAGTAATGTGATGCGGTGACGTTTAGTAAACATGGTTCTTTTCCTGCTGAATCATGCAAAAACTCAAAACCGGTAATACGTTACCGGCTTTGAGAAAATTTTTATCAAAATCAAGAACGGCGTTTGGTTGCGGAGTCCATCCATACTGCCAGCAACAGAATCGCACCTTTAACGATATACTGCCAGAAGGTCGGTACATCCATCATACTCATGCCGTTATCCAGTGAAGCCATGATGAATGCCCCCATTACCGCTCCAGCCACGCTCCCGACGCCGCCTGCCAGACTGGTGCCGCCAATCACGCATGCTGCAATTGCGTCCAGCTCGGCGATATTCCCCGCAGAAGGTGAACCAGCGCCAAGTCGAGAACTGAGGATTAATCCGGCGATAGCGACCATTAATCCGTTAATAGCGAACACGGCAAGTTTGGTGCGTTCAACGTTAATCCCGGAGAGACGTGCTGCTTCCAGATTGCCGCCGATGGCATAAATGCGTCGTCCAAATGCCGTCCGCGTTGCCATAAACATTCCGCCGAGTAACAGCAACGTCAGCAGCAGAACAGGAGTGGGAACGCCACGGTAATCATTCAACAGCCAGATTGCGCCTAATACGATGATAGCGGTTAAAGCCTGGCGACCGACTACTGCGGTAGAGGCCGGAGACTGCAAACCCAAAGCCTGACGGCGCATTCTTCCGCGCCATTGCCAGCCAACAAAAGCCATTAAGCCAAGCGCGCCAATGATGAAGCCGGTGCTGGCAGGTAGATAGCTTTGCCCAATTTGTGACATCGCGGCGCTGGTGGGGGATACAGTCGTGCCGTTGGTGATGCCAATGAGTATGCCGCGAAATGCCAACATGCCCGCGAGGGTGACAATAAATGAAGGGACTTTACGGTACGCGACCCACCATCCGTTCCAGGCACCGAGAAGCAGTCCCAGAACCAAAGTCACAATGATGGTCAGTGGCAAAGGCCAGCCTAACCAGACGTCACAAATCGCCGCGACGCCACCTAACAGCCCCATCATTGAGCCGACGGAAAGGTCGATTTCAGCAGAAATTATGACGAACACCATTCCTACCGCGAGGATGCCGGTAATCGCGGTTTGGCGTAACAGGTTGGAGACGTTACGGGCGCTTAAGTAGGCACCATCGGTGGTCCAGGTAAAGAACAGCATGATTGCGATGATAGCTGCAATCATCACGAAGACCTGCAAATTCAGTGATTTCAGCCCGGAAAAGCCACCGGATGTCGGTACGGCTAATTTCACTTCAGACGGATTGCTTTTCGACATGATGTTCGCTCCTCAATGCGGCTTCCATCACCTGCTCCTGAGTCAGGTTATGATTTATCAGGTTGGCTTTTAGTTTCCCTTCATGCATCACCAGTACACGATCGCTAAGGCCGAGCACTTCAGGTAATTCGGAAGAGATGACAATAACGGCAATACCCTGCTGGACGAGTTGGTTAATTAATTTGTAGATCTCATATTTCGCGCCAATATCGATACCCCTGGTAGGTTCATCAAGAATGAGAATGCGCGGGTTGAGTAACAGACAGCGAGCGAGGATCGCTTTTTGCTGATTGCCGCCGCTCAAACGTCCAATAGCAAGGTCGGGGGACGACGTTTTAACTTTGAGTTGCTGGATTGATTCCAGAATACATTTTTGCTCTGCCGCGTCATCAAGCTGGCTAATGCCACCGGTAAATTTATTGAGTGCGGCGAGGGTAATATTTTTACCAACCGCCATTACCGGAACGATGCCGTCGCGCTTTCTGTCTTCGGGGACCATCGCAATCCCCTGGGCGATGGCTTGCTGACAGTTACGAATATCTACCTGTTTGCCATCAATATAAATTTTTCCTTCCCATTGTCCGGGCCACACGCCAAACAGGCACTGAATGGTCTCGGTACGTCCGGCACCAACGAGTCCGGCAATACCCAGTATTTCGCCACGTTTCAGGGAAAACGAGACATCATTAACTCGTTTAATATGACGATTAACCGGATGCCATGCCGTCAGATGTTCAATACGTAATATTTCATCTCCGGTGGTATGTGGTTCATTAGGGTAAAGCGCGGTTAACTCTCGCCCGACCATCATGGTGATAATATCGTCTTCACTCATTCCGGCAGCATCACGCGTACCAATGTGCTGTCCGTCGCGAATAACGCAAATCGTATCGGAAATCGCTTTGACTTCGTTGAGTTTGTGCGAAATATAAATACAGGCGATACCGTGCTGTTGTAGATCGCGAATAATATCCAGTAAAACCGACGTTTCCTGCTCAGTTAATGAGGCTGTCGGTTCATCGAGAATTAACAAGCGCACCTGTTTATTAAGTGCCTTGGCAATTTCAACCAGTTGTTGTTGCCCAAGCCCTAAATCGCCAACGCGGGTATCAGGTGAAATGGATAAACTGACCTGTGCGAGCAGCTTCTGACAGCGTAGCGTCATCAGGTCATAATCCATAATGCCATTGTGGGTTATTTCGTTACCCAGGAAGATATTTTCCAGCACGGTCAATTCTTTCACCAGGGCCAATTCCTGGTGAATGATGGCGATACCTTTGCGTTCGGTATCGCGGATGTGACTCGCCTGAATCTCTTCTCCCGCAAAAATAATTTCGCCTTCGTAGG
This sequence comes from Escherichia sp. WS3063, assembly GCF_046486595.1. Taxonomy (NCBI): domain Bacteria; kingdom Pseudomonadati; phylum Pseudomonadota; class Gammaproteobacteria; order Enterobacterales; family Enterobacteriaceae; genus Escherichia; species Escherichia sp. WS3063. The sequence goes on along the minus strand of NZ_JBJQKY010000027.1, from coordinate 10,416 downwards.
AGCCATGGGGATAAATACCACACAGCACTTTCATCAGCGTTGATTTACCAGACCCATTTTCCCCACAAAGTGAGACGATTTCGCCAGCATTCAACCGCAAGCAGACGTTATCAATCGCCTTCACACTGCCGAAGGTTTTGGTAATGTTCTTCATTTCAAGTAGATAAGGCATAACGACTCCACCTAAGCCAATTCATTCACGCGGCATGGAGAGAAATCACGCCCCCGCTCCGCGCCGGGGCGTAACGCTTACAGCTCGCTCTCTTTGTGGAATCCGTCTTTAATTACCGTATCTTTGATGTTGTTTTTATTCACATCGATCGGTGTCAGGAGGCGGGAGGGGACATCTTTCAGGCCATTATTCAGTGAGGTATCTGCTTTTGGCTCCTGACCATTGCCCAATTCAACGGCAATTTCTGCGGCAGTATTTGCCAGCAATGTAATAGGTTTATACACCGTCATAGTTTGCGTACCGGCAGCAATACGTTTAATACCTGCGAGATCCGCATCCTGGCCGGAAATTGCTACTTTCCCTGATAAACCTTGCGCGCTTAATGCCTGAATTGCCCCACCTGCGGTGGCATCGTTTGAGGCAACTACAGCATCAATTTTGTTATTATTGGCGGTTAGCGCGTTTTCCATAATTTTCAATGCGTTTTCCGGTAACCAGCCATCAACCCATTGGTCACCAACGACTTTAATTTTTCCGGAATCAACGTAAGGTTTTAACACTTTCATTTGTCCGGCGCGGAACAGCTTGGCGTTGTTATCTACCGGCGAGCCGCCCATCAGGAAGTAATTACCTTGCGGAACAATATCGACCAGGGCTTTTGCCTGCAGTTCACCGACTTTTTCGTTATCGAAAGAAATATAAAAATCGATATCCGCATCGTTAATCATACGGTCGTAAGCTAATACTTTAATACCTTCTTGTTTGGCTTCTTTTACAACGTTACTTAATACCTGGCCGTTATACGGAATAATGACAAGAACATCGACACCCCGGTTAATCATGTTTTCAATCTGCGACATTTGTGTTTCTTCATTGCCATTTGCAGACTGTACAAATACTTTCGCACCGAGAGATTCTGCCTTTTTCACAAAAATATCTCGATCTTTTTGCCAGCGTTCAAGACGGAGATCATCAATCGCCATACCTATTTTGACTTCTTTGGCGTGTGCCGCAACGTTGGTAAGCAGAAGTGAGGTGCAAAGGGTGAGTAGAATGTTCTTTATTTTCATGGTGTAGGGCCTTCTGTAGTTAGAGGACAGCTTTAATAAGTAACAATCACCGCGATAAACGTAACCAATTTTTAGCAACTAAACAGGGGAAAACAATTACAGATTTTTATCTTTCGATTACGATTTTTGGTTTATTTCTTGATTTATGACCGAGATCTTACTTTTGTTGCGCAATTGTACTTATTGCATTTTTATCTTCGAGGAATTACCCAGTTTCATCATCCCATTTTATTTTGCGAGCGAGCGCACACTTGTGAATTATCTCAATAGCAGTGTGAAATAACATAATTGAGCAACTGAAAGGGAGTGCCCAATATTACGACATCATCCATCACCCGCGGCATTACCTGATTATGGAGTTCAATATGCAAGCCTATTTTGACCAGCTCGATCGCGTTCGTTATGAAGGCTCAAAATCCTCAAACCCGTTAGCATTCCGTCACTACAATCCCGACGAACTGGTGTTGGGTAAGCGTATGGAAGAGCACTTGCGTTTTGCCGCCTGCTACTGGCACACCTTCTGCTGGAACGGGGCGGACATGTTTGGTGTGGGGGCGTTTAATCGTCCGTGGCAGCAGCCTGGTGAGGCACTGGCGTTGGCGAAGCGTAAAGCAGATGTCGCATTTGAGTTTTTCCACAAGTTACATGTGCCATTTTATTGCTTCCACGATGTGGATGTTTCCCCTGAGGGCGCGTCGTTAAAAGAGTACATCAATAATTTTGCGCAAATGGTTGATGTCCTGGCAGCCAAGCAAGAAGAGAGCGGCGTGAAGCTGCTGTGGGGAACCGCTAACTGCTTTACAAACCCTCGCTATGGCGCGGGTGCGGCGACGAACCCAGATCCTGAAGTCTTCAGTTGGGCGGCAACGCAAGTTGTTACAGCGATGGAAGCAACCCATAAATTGGGCGGTGAAAACTATGTCCTGTGGGGCGGTCGTGAAGGTTACGAAACGCTGTTAAATACCGACTTGCGTCAGGAGCGTGAACAGCTGGGCCGCTTTATGCAGATGGTGGTTGAGCATAAACATAAAATCGGTTTCCAGGGTACGTTGCTTATCGAACCGAAACCGCAAGAACCGACCAAACATCAATATGATTACGATGCTGCGACGGTCTATGGCTTCCTGAAACAGTTTGGTCTGGAAAAAGAGATTAAACTGAATATTGAAGCTAACCACGCGACGCTGGCAGGTCACTCTTTCCATCATGAAATAGCCACCGCCATTGCGCTTGGCCTGTTCGGTTCTGTCGACGCCAACCGTGGCGATGCGCAACTGGGCTGGGACACCGACCAGTTCCCGAACAGTGTGGAAGAGAATGCGCTGGTGATGTATGAAATTCTCAAAGCAGGCGGTTTCACCACCGGTGGTCTGAACTTCGATGCCAAAGTACGTCGTCAAAGTACTGATAAATATGATCTGTTTTACGGTCATATCGGCGCGATGGATACGATGGCGTTGGCGCTGAAAATTGCAGCGCGCATGATTGAAGATGGCGAGCTGGATAAACGCATCGCGCAGCGTTATTCCGGCTGGAATAGCGAATTAGGCCAGCAAATCCTGAAAGGCCAAATGTCACTGGCAGATTTAGCCAAATATGCTCAGGAACATAATTTGTCTCCGGTGCATCAGAGTGGTCGCCAGGAGCAACTGGAAAATCTGGTAAATCATTATCTGTTCGACAAATAACGGCTAACTGTGCAGTCCGTTGGCCCGGTTATCAGTAGCGATACCGGGCATTTTTTTAAGGAACGATCGATATGTATATCGGGATAGATCTTGGCACCTCGGGCGTAAAAGTTATTTTGCTCAATGAGCAGGGTGAGGTGGTTGCTGCGCAAACGGAAAAGCTGACCGTTTCGCGCCCGCATCCACTCTGGTCGGAACAAGACCCGGAACAGTGGTGGCAGGCAACTGATCGCGCAATGAAAGCTCTGGGCGTTCAGCATTCTCTGCAAGACGTTAAAGCATTAGGTATTGCCGGACAGATGCACGGTGCAACCTTACTGGATGCCCAGCAACGGGTATTACGCCCTGCCATTTTGTGGAACGACGGGCGCTGTGCGCAAGAGTGCACTTTGCTGGAAGCGCGAGTTCCGCAATCACGGGTGATTACCGGTAACCTGATGATGCCCGGATTTACTGCGCCTAAATTGCTATGGGTTCAGCGGCATGAGCCGGAGATATTCCGTCAAATCGATAAAGTATTATTACCGAAAGATTACTTGCGTCTGCGTATGACGGGGGAGTTTGCCAGCGATATGTCTGACGCAGCTGGCACTATGTGGCTGGATGTCGCAAAGCGTGACTGGAGCGATCTCATGCTGCAGGCTTGCCACTTATCTCGTGACCAGATGCCCGCATTATACGAAGGCAGCGAAATTACTGGTGCTTTGCTACCTGAAGTTGCGAAAGCGTGGGGTATGGCGGCGGTGCCTGTTGTCGCAGGCGGTGGCGATAATGCAGCTGGTGCGATTGGTGTGGGAATGGTTGATGCTAATCAGGCAATGTTATCGCTGGGGACGTCGGGGGTCTATTTTGCTGTCAGCGAAGGATTCTTAAGCAAGCCAGAAAGCGCCGTACACAGCTTTTGCCATGCGCTCCCGCAGCGTTGGCATTTAATGTCTGTGATGCTGAGTGCGGCTTCTTGCCTGGATTGGGCCGCAAAATTAACCGGTCTGAGCAATGTTCCAGCTTTAATCGCGGCTGCTCAACAGGCTGATGAAAGTGCCGAGCCAGTTTGGTTTCTGCCTTATCTTTCCGGCGAGCGTACACCACACAATAATCCCCAGGCGAAAGGGGTTTTCTTTGGTTTGACTCATCAACATGGCCCCAATGAACTGGCGCGAGCAGTGCTGGAAGGCGTGGGTTACGCACTGGCAGATGGCATGGATGTCGTGCATGCCTGCGGCATTAAACCGCAAAGTGTTACGTTGATTGGTGGCGGGGCGCGTAGTGAGTACTGGCGTCAAATGCTGGCGGACATCAGCGGTCAGCAGCTCGATTACCGCACAGGGGGAGATGTGGGGCCAGCACTGGGCGCAGCAAGGCTGGCGCAGATTGCGGCGAATCCAGAGAAATCGCTCATTGAGTTGTTGCCACAACTACCGTTAGAACAGTCGCATCTACCAGATGCGCAGCGTTATGCCGCTTATCAGCCACGACGAGAAACGTTCCGTCGCCTCTATCAGCAACTTCTGCCATTAATGGCGTAAACGTTATCCCCTGCCTGACCGGGTGGGGGATAATTCACATCTATATATCTCAGTAATTAATTAATATTTAGTATGAATTTATTCTGAAAATCATTTGTTAATGGCATTTTTCAGTTTTGTCTTTCGTTGGTTACTCGTAATGTATCGCTGGTAGATATGGAGATCGTTATGAAAACCTCAAAGACTGTGGCAAAACTATTATTTGTTGTCGGGGCGCTGGTTTATCTGCTTGGGCTATGGATCTCATGCCCATTGTTAAGTGGCAAAGGCTATTTTCTTGGCGTGTTAATGACAGCAACTTTTGGCAATTATGCATATCTTCGCGCAGAAAAACTCGGGCAACTGGATGATTTTTTTATCCGCGTCTGCCAGTTGCTGGCGTTAATCACTATCGGTCTCTTGTTTATCGGTGTTTTAAACGCACCTATCAATGCTTATGAAATGGTGATTTATCCCATCGCCTTTTTTGTCTGCTTGTTTGGTCAAATGCGTTTGTTTCGCTCGGCATGAGCAACATAAACCTCTTACACATTCAGGAATGAAAGGAATACTGTGATGGACAACAAAATATCAACCTATTCACCGGCCTTTAGTATTGTGTCATGGATAGCTCTCGTTGGTGGTATCGTTACCTATCTGTTAGGGCTATGGAATGCAGAGATGCAGTTAAATGAAAAAGGATATTATTTTGCCGTACTGGTATTAGGACTGTTTTCTGCGGCGTCTTATCAAAAGACCGTTCGGGACAAGTATGAAGGCATACCGACCACCTCCATTTATTATATGACCTGCCTGACTGTCTTTATTATCTCTGTTGCGTTACTGATGGTAGGTCTGTGGAATGCGACGTTATTACTCAGCGAGAAAGGTTTTTATGGACTGGCTTTCTTCTTAAGCTTGTTTGGTGCAGTAGCGGTGCAGAAGAATATTCGTGATGCCGGAATAAACCCACCAAAAGAAACACAGGTTACCCAGGAAGAATACAGCGAATAATTCACATAAGCCCGGTCAGTCCAATGTGACCGGGCTTTTATTTAACTCACTAGTCTGTTTCTGTCGATTCGTTGTACCAGCATAGAAAGTAACAAACTCGCTGCCAACGTCGCGCAAAAGATCCAAATAATATCGAGTATTGGCCAGTTTTTAAGCTCAATCCCCCGGGTACGCAGCGCATGGATAATCAATGCATGGAACCCGTATATACCTAAAGAATGGCGTGATATCAGCCTAAGCCCGGGAACAGTGTGTGTATCCAGCGTGTTTTTAACCAGAGTCAATAGCGTGATTGCGCAGATAAAAACCATCGGCCCACAGTAAAGATACCAGGTATCGGCAAAATTTCCGCGCCACTGCAATTCATATAATGTCCCGCGAGAGATAATAAATACCCCCGTCGCAAACAGTGCGGCGCACACCCACGACAGTGCTTTATGCTGTGTGTCCATCATCCCTATAGCGCGGCCCAACATGCCATACAGGATGTAGTAAAAAGTATCGCCATTGATATATAAGTTAATTGGCAGCCATTCAAAACCGTCAATTTTCTGCGGCACTGTGTTTGGGTTAGCGATAATGCCAATCACCACCATTAGCACCAGCAACATTTTTCCGCCGACGTTCTTCACCTGAATCAGCGGTGAAACCAGATAAATCACCGCAATCGCGAAGAAAAACCACAAGTGGTAAAACACTGGCTTTTGCAGCAGGTTTTTCAGCGCTAACTCCATATTGATGGAGGTAAACAGCGCAATGTAGAGCAGCGCAACAGTGCTATAAAACAGCAGGCATAAGCCGATGCGCAAGAAATGGCGCGGCTGGGCGCTGCGTTCGCCAAAAAAGAGATAGCCGGAAATCATGAAAAATAGCGGCACGCTGACACGAGAGGCAGAATTCAGAACATTGGCGATATCCCATGTGACGGGGCTAACACTATGAGCATTGGTCACATACCAGGTAGTGGTGTGAATCATCACCACCATTAAACACGCTATCCCTCGCAGGTTATCAATCCAGTAAATTTTGGGCTGCATCTGTGTCTCTGTATCTGGTTAAAAAAAGTCTGACCGATAAATCATTCGGTTGGCGCACTGGAATAATCTGAGTTTTATCACTACAGCTTATAGAGGCTTAAGGAAATTCGTAAGATATCAGCCACTATACCGATATAAATAATAAGACTCACCTGCAAACCAGACGGTAATTTAATGATGATGAACGCTTTCTTTCCGGCAATGGCGCTTATGGTGCTTATGGCGCTAGTGGGTTGTTCTACACCGCCACCCGTGCAGAAAGCACAACGGGTAAAGGTTGATCCTCTGCGTTCGTTGAATATGGAAGGGCTATGCAAAGATCAGGCGGCAAAACGCTATAATACAGGTGCGCAAAAAATCGACGTCACCGCATTTGAACAGTTTCAGGGGAGCTACGAAATGCGCGGTTATACCTTCCGTAAAGAGCAGTTTGTCTGTTCTTTTGACGCAGATGGCCATTTTTTGCATCTTTCCATGCGTTAAGCCCTGCTTTTTCCCGTTTCGTACTGTATATCTTCCATCCAGCGGGTATACTGATCCCTTCCTTTAAATCCACACGTATCCAGCACGAAATAATATGCAAAAGTTTGATACCAGGACCTTCCAGGGCTTGATCCTGACCTTACAGGATTACTGGGCTCGCCAGGGCTGCACCATTGTTCAACCATTGGACATGGAAGTCGGCGCGGGAACCTCTCACCCAATGACCTGTCTGCGCGCGCTGGGGCCAGAACCGATGGCGGCTGCTTATGTTCAGCCTTCTCGTCGCCCGACCGATGGTCGCTACGGCGAAAACCCCAACCGTTTACAGCACTACTATCAGTTCCAGGTGGTCATTAAGCCATCGCCGGACAATATTCAGGAGCTGTACCTTGGTTCTCTGAAAGAGCTGGGCATGGACCCGACCATCCACGACATCCGTTTCGTGGAAGATAACTGGGAAAACCCGACGCTGGGTGCCTGGGGGCTGGGCTGGGAAGTGTGGCTGAACGGCATGGAAGTGACGCAGTTCACTTACTTCCAGCAGGTTGGTGGTCTGGAGTGTAAACCGGTTACCGGCGAGATCACCTACGGTCTGGAACGTCTGGCAATGTACATTCAGGGCGTAGACAGCGTTTACGACCTGGTCTGGAGCGACGGCCCGCTGGGTAAAACCACCTACGGCGACGTGTTCCATCAGAACGAAGTGGAGCAGTCCACTTACAACTTCGAATACGCGGATGTGGACTTCTTGTTCACCTGCTTCGAGCAGTACGAGAAAGAAGCGCAGCAGTTGCTGGCGCTGGAAAATCCGCTGCCGCTGCCAGCCTACGAGCGTATTCTGAAAGCCGCCCACAGCTTCAACCTGCTGGATGCGCGTAAAGCCATCTCCGTCACCGAGCGTCAGCGCTACATTCTGCGCATTCGCACCCTGACCAAAGCAGTGGCAGAAGCATACTACGCTTCCCGTGAAGCCCTCGGCTTCCCGATGTGCAACAAAGATAAGTAAGAGGCGGCTATGTCTGAGAAAACTTTTCTGGTGGAAATCGGCACTGAAGAGCTGCCACCAAAAGCACTACGCAGCCTGGCTGAGTCCTTTGCTGCGAACTTTACTGCGGAGCTGGATAACGCTGGCCTCGCACACGGCACCGTTCAATGGTTTGCGGCTCCACGTCGTCTGGCGCTGAAAGTGGCTAACCTGGCGGAAGCGCAACCGGATCGTGAAATCGAAAAACGCGGCCCGGCGATTGCTCAGGCGTTCGACGCTGAAGGCAAACCGAGCAAAGCGGCAGAAGGCTGGGCGCGTGGTTGCGGTATTACCGTAGACCAAGCTGAGCGTCTGACTACCGATAAAGGTGAATGGCTGCTGTATCGCGCCCACGTGAAGGGCGAAAGCACCGAAGCACTGCTGCCGAATATGGTTGCGACTTCGCTGGCGAAACTGCCGATCCCGAAACTGATGCGCTGGGGCGCGTCTGACGTACACTTCGTGCGTCCGGTTCACACCGTGACCCTGCTGCTGGGCGACAAAGTTATTCCGGCTACCATTCTGGGTATTCAGTCCGATCGCGTGATTCGCGGCCACCGCTTTATGGGCGAGTCGGAATTCACTATCGACAATGCCGATCAGTATCCGGAAATTCTGCGTGAGCGCGGGAAAGTCATCGCCGATTACGAAGAACGTAAGGCGAAGATTAAAGCCGATGCTGAAGAAGCAGCACGTAAGATTGGCGGTAACGCTGATTTAAGCGAAAGCCTGCTGGAAGAAGTGGCTTCGCTGGTGGAGTGGCCGGTCGTTCTGACCGCGAAATTCGAAGAGAAATTCCTCGCGGTGCCGTCTGAAGCACTGGTTTACACCATGAAAGGTGACCAGAAGTACTTCCCGGTGTATGCGAACGACGGCAAACTGCTGCCGAACTTTATCTTCGTTGCCAACATCGAATCGAAAGATCCGCAGCAGATTATCTCCGGTAACGAGAAAGTCGTTCGTCCACGTCTGGCGGATGCCGAGTTCTTCTTCAATACCGACCGTAAAAAACGTCTTGAAGATAACCTGCCGCGCCTGCAAACCGTGCTGTTCCAGCAACAGCTGGGTACGCTGCGCGACAAAACTGACCGCATCCAGGCGCTGGCTGGCTGGATTGCTGAACAGATTGGCGCTGACGTTAACCACGCAACCCGTGCGGGCCTGCTGTCCAAGTGCGACCTGATGACCAACATGGTCTTCGAGTTCACCGACACCCAGGGCGTTATGGGGATGCACTACGCGCGTCACGATGGCGAAGCGGAAGATGTTGCCGTGGCGCTGAACGAGCAGTATCAGCCGCGCTTTGCCGGTGATGACCTGCCGTCTAACCCGGTAGCCTGTGCGCTGGCGATTGCTGACAAGATGGATACTCTGGCGGGTATCTTCGGTATCGGCCAGCATCCGAAAGGCGACAAAGACCCGTTTGCGTTGCGTCGTGCCGCACTTGGAGTGCTGCGTATTATCGTTGAGAAGAACCTCAATCTTGACCTGCAAACCCTGACCGAAGAAGCAGTGCGTCTGTATGGCGATAAGCTGACTAATGCCAACGTGGTTGATGATGTTATCGACTTTATGCTCGGTCGCTTCCGCGCCTGGTATCAGGACGAAGGTTACACCGTTGACACCATCCAGGCGGTACTGGCGCGTCGTCCGACTCGTCCGGCTGATTTCGATGCCCGAATGAAAGCGGTATCGCACTTCCGTACCCTGGATGCAGCTGCAGCACTGGCGGCGGCGAACAAGCGTGTATCTAACATTCTGGCGAAATCTGACGAAGTGCTGAGCGACCGCGTGAATGCCTCTACTCTGAAAGAGCCGGAAGAAATTAAACTGGCGATGCAGGTTGTGGTGCTACGTGACAAGCTAGAGCCGTACTTTGCTGAAGGTCGTTACCAGGATGCGCTGGTCGAACTGGCTGAGCTGCGTGAACCGGTTGATGCCTTCTTCGATAAAGTGATGGTCATGGTTGATGACAAAGAATTGCGAATCAACCGTCTTACCATGCTGGAGAAACTGCGCGAATTATTCCTGCGAGTTGCGGATATTTCGCTGTTACAGTAATAACGCCGTTATTAAAAAGCCTGCCATCTGGCAGGCTTTTTTATCGCTAAATAATAGAGCAACCTTTAATAATCTTCTGCTGAATAAAGATTGTCTCATATATTAATTTTATGAGATTTTTTTAGGATTATATCAAGGAGAAGAAACGAACTTATTAAGCTAGAATAGCTGCGGGTGCTTGAGACTGTTTGTCTCAGGTATTCACCGAAAGGCAGACAGAGAAAAGCCCCACCTGACTATAAATCAAAGTGTGTACTGACCCCAGAAAGTTGGACAGTTAAACACGAGGCATATAGGTCTGATTCCGATATTCAATTGGAGTCAGACCTTTTAATTTCAGGCTAATTCTTCTGCTGTTGTAG